>JAKACN010000076.1 GCA_021821365.1 Pseudomonadota bacterium
GCCATGCGCGCGCAGCTTTTGAGCGAATGCCTTGGGCATCCGATCGAGACCGTGCGGCATGGCGAGCGCACCATCTACCTGCCCGTCGAAACCCGATAACGTAGACGACGCAGGACATGCATTCTTCCCTCTTTCCCTTTCGTACGCTCATGGTACAGGGCACGACCTCGGATGCCGGCAAGAGCACCCTGGTCGCGGCGCTGTGCCGGCTGCTGGCGCGCGAAGGCTCGAAGGTCGCGCCCTTCAAGCCGCAGAACATGGCGCTCAACAGCGCGGTCACGAGCGACGGCGGCGAGATCGGCCGCGCGCAGGCATTGCAGGCGCTGGCGGCCGGGCTGGCGCCGCATACCGACATGAATCCGGTGCTGCTGAAGCCCTCCAGCGACACCGAGGCGCAAGTCATCATCCATGGCAAGGTGCGCGCCGACATGAACGCGCGCGACTACCATCAGTACAAGACGGTCGCGATGGGGGCGGTGCTGCAGTCCTACCGGCGCCTGTCGGACACTTATGATGCGGTTATTGTCGAAGGCGCCGGAAGTCCGGCGGAAATCAACCTGCGCGAGCGCGACATTGCCAACATGGGTTTCGCGGAAGCAGTCGATTGTCCGGTGATCCTGGTGGCGGATATCGATCGGGGCGGCGTGTTCGCGCATATCGTCGGCACGCTTGCCTGCCTGTCGGAGAGTGAACGCCGTCGCATCGTCGGTTTCGTGATCAACCGCTTTCGCGGCGACATCGGTCTGCTGGAACCCGGCCTGCAATGGCTGGAGGCGCAGACCGGCAAACCGGTGCTCGCGGTGCTGCCATACCTGCACGGACTGCAACTGGATGCGGAAGATGCGATCCAGCCCGGCCAGCACCGGAAGGGCACGTTCAGAATCGTGGTGCCCGTGGTGCCGCATATCAGCAACCATACCGATTTCGACGCCTTGCGCGCGCAACCTGAAGTGGATGTGCACTTCATCGGGCCGGGGCGTCCGATCCCGCCGGCCGACCTCATCATCCTGCCGGGCAGTAAGAACACCCGGGCCGACCTCTCCTGGCTGATTGCGCATGGATGGCGCGATGCCCTGAAAAAGCATGTGCGCTACGGCGGCAAGGTGCTCGGCATTTGCGGCGGCTACCAGATGCTCGGCCAGACGGTATCGGACCCGCACGGCGTCGAGGGTGCGCCCGGCGTATCGCAAGCGCTCGGCCTGCTGGACATCGACACCGTCCTCACGACGGAAAAGACGCTCGCGCACGCCAGCGGACGCTGCGCCTTCGCCGATGCGGAAGTGGTCGGCTACGAGATACACATGGGCATTTCGCACGGCGGGGCAACGGCGCGGCCGGCCTTCCTTCTCGGCAGCCACGCCGACGGCGCGCGTTCGGCCGATGACCAGGTGATGGGAACCTACCTGCACGGCTTGTTCGATTTGCCGCAGACGATGACGGCCTTGCTGCGCTGGGCCGGTCTTGCCGAACTGGCGCCGGTCGATCTTGCCGAGCTGCGCGAGCAGAGCATCGACCGCATTGCGGATGCGGCGTTGCCGCTGCTGGATGCGCTTCGCAGCCTGCCGCGGTAACGCGCTGCAGCACGACATGCCGCGTCGCCATCCGTCACGCTGAATCGTGCGCGCAGCGCACGCTACACCTAGATTGCGTTCCGGGTAGCGTGCGCCGCGCGCACCGTGTCGCTCGTCAGGCGGCTTTCTTCGAAGGCGCAGTGCGCCGTTGCAGCACAAAGATCGGCTGCGCCCAGTGCGTGTCCTTTTTCTTCTTGCTCGTCACCAGCGTGAGTTCCGACGGATCGTAGACATCCGTGTTGTGCGTCAGCGGTGTCGTCATCAGGTACTGAGCGTCGGTGTTCTTGAGGAACTCGCCGACCAGCTGGATGTTGCGGATGTCGAGGTGCGCGAACGGTTCGTCGATGAAGACGAAGCCGCCCGACCCGTCGTCGGACTTCAGCAGGCCGATCAACAGGATCAGCGACTTCATTACCTGCTGGCCGCCGGAGGCCTCGCCGTCGTTCATGCCGATCGGGCCCTTGCCGTCGAACTTGAAGCGAACATGCAGGCCGGCTTGCGCCAGTTGCACATCGTCGTTCTCGAGCCGCACCGGATCGGTATGCACCTCGATGCCGGCCAGTTCGCCCAGTTCCCTGATGTTGCGGCTGTAGGCCTTGATGGTGTAGCGCAGCCGTTCGATATAAGCGGCGCGCGCATTGTCGGTCGCTTCGATCGCGCGGTTGTTCTGGTAGCGGCGCTCCTCGATTTCCGCCTGCCTGCCCTGCAGCAATGCCGACAGGCGCGCGTGCTGGTCGAGCACCGTGATATCGGTCTCCCAGTCGTCGCGTTCGAGATCATTCGCCAGGTGCTTCAGGCGCAGTTCGACCTGATGCGCGTTCTGGTGTTCTTCCACCAGCGCGAGGCGATGGGCAGGGCGGCGCCATCCGAACGGCAGGCGCCGCCACGCGCGACGAATATCGGCGAGCGAGCGGGCATGCGCGGCACGTTCCTCCCCGTTGCGTTTGTTCGCCTGGCGCAGGTGCGATTCGCCGTCGGCCAGGGCGTTCCTGGCGGCATTCCATTCGCTATCCGCAAGGACGCGTGCTTCCGTCGCGGTCTTCAGCAGCGGATAGAGTTCGCCGAGGCGTCCGCCGACCTCGGTGCGCGTTGCCTTCAGCGGCCTGGATGAACTTTCCGCTTCCTCGAATTCGGCTTGCCGCGCAATCAGTTCCTTGGCTGCATCGACGCCGGCCAGCCGCGCCTTGAGCGCGCTGATTTCGCCGGCGAGCTTGTTGATCTTCAGGGTCAGTGCGTCTTCCTCCGCCTCCCGCTTCGGCAAGACCTGCTGCAGGGCCGCGAGCCGCTGCGCGCGTCCAGCCTGGCCGAAGCGATAGCGTGCCGGCTCGACGAACAGCGAACGGCCGCCGCGCCGCTCGCGATGATAGGCCTCGGGAGTGATCCACTCGCCCGAAGGAGCGAGGCGCGTACCGTCCTCGACCGAATCCACGCGCGTGATGCGTGCCAGCTGGTCGATCAGCCATGCCGGCGCCCCTGCGGAGAAACGCAGCACGGAGAGCAGGCTCTGATCCTTCACTGTCGGTGCGATGACGCGCTCCGCAACAATGAAATGCCCGTAGCGTTCCTTCTCGGCGAGGCGATAGGCCTTCGCGGCATCCTTCGCATCCTGCAGCAGGACGACGGAGGCATAGCTGCGCAGTACGCCTTCAACCGCGCCCTGCCAGCGCGGATCCGTGACTTCGACGATATCCGCGAGCATTTCATGCGCAATCCCGGCATCCGAAAGGGCGCGCCGCATTGTGCGCACATTGTCGGGTTCCGGCAGGGCGGACTTGCCCTGGAGCGCCGCGATGGCCGCGCGGTCGGCCGCGAGCCGGCTGGCGATGTCGCCGCGCGCCTGCCGCAAGGCGAGGTACTCCGCTTCCTTTTGTTCGGCCTGCGACGCCACATCGGCGATATCGGCGCCCGCATCGGACGCCAGCTTTTGCAGGCGCAATTTTTGTTCGAGCAGGTTCTCCAGCGGCTTGATCCTGGTATTGAGATCGGCGAGACGCTTTTCCAGCAGGGACTTCTCCTGTTCCAGTGCCGTCTCATTCCGGCTCGCCGCGCTCAATGCGCTCGCCCGTTCCGCGACCTGCGCGCGTCGGTCCGACAACTGCCCATCCTGCGCGTTGAGCAGCCGCTTCGCGTCGCGCAAGGCTGCGCTGGCTGAAGTCGCCTTCTCCCGCACCTCATGGTATTGCAGCGTCGGCAGGATCTCTTCCTGCAGATCGCGCCTTTCCTTGTTCAGCCCGTCCCATTGATGGTAATTGGCCGCGCGCAGGCGCAGCCGCTCCAGGTTCGCCTGCGAGGTGGTCAACTCGGCCTCGAAGCGCTGCAGTTCGGCTTCCGTGTCGCGCTGGTGCCGCCGTGCTTCGTCGTAGGCATCGAGCACTTCCTTGTCGCCGAACACCTGGAACACGAGGTCCAGCAACTGGCGCGGCGCGTATTCGCAGAGCTTGTCGGTCTCGCCCTGTTCCAGCGCCAGCACCTTCGCCATGGCCTGCGACAGGCCCGCGTTGGCAAGGCGCTTGCGATAGGTTTCCAGCCCGAGCCAGTCGCCTGCGTCCTGCACGGCCTCGATCTCGACCACGCCACCGCGCATCAGGTACTGGCGCCGCCAGTCGCCGCCGTTCTTCTGGATCTGGCAGAACAGCGTGACTTCGTCTTCGCTGAAGAAACCGGAAGTACGGAATGGCCGGTTGGACAGTTGCCGTCCGCTCGGGCGGTTGTCGACCACGGCGCGCAGCCAGGCGGTCTGTTCGCCGGAGTGGCGCGCGTAGTGCTTGTAGGAACGGCCCATCGAGCAATCGAGGCCGAACAGCGTGCGCAGAGCGTCCAGCAGGGTGGTCTTGCCGGAGCCGTTCTGCCCGGCGATGGTGATGATCTTGGCGTCCAGCGGAATGTTCTTGATGCGCTGCCAGTAATCCCAGTGCACCAGTTCGAGCGATTTGATATGAAACATGCGAGTCCTATGCCTCTTGCGGTGCGCGCTTGAAGATGTCGGCCAGCGCGCCGTTGACAATGCGTTCCTTGAGCGTATCGGTGTCCATCATCAGGTCGAGCAAGGGGCCTTCGTGGATCATGTCGCCCTTCATCTCGATGAAGCCGAGCCGTGCAAGCTGGCCGAGGTTGATGTTCATGCGCGTCTTCTTGCCGAGCTTGTCGCCAAAGTCCGCCAGCAGCGCCTTGCAGGAGATACCCAGCGATGCGTCTTCCGCGCGTGGCAAGGGTTTGTCCTTGCCGAACATGTCGTCCTGGTTCTCCGCGGCGTTCTGGTGCGACTCCTGCCGTTCGCGCTTGGGCAGGATGATGAGCGCCCACAGTACGACCAGCAGCGCCACGCCGTCGCGCGCGAGGCCGGCGTTATTGTTCTGCCATGCGTCGCGGGCGCCGAAGATCTTCGGCTCGATGTCGCGTGTCAATGCCAGCGTCACATGGTCGGCGTAGACGTTGTCGAGGAATTTCAGGCCGCACGGCGACAGACGCGTGTCGAGCTCGGCGCGGAAGGATTCATCCGACAGCGCGCGCTTCACCAGCTTGTTGTCGCGCGGGAGCGTCTGGTGCGTCAGGAGCTGGGCGATCAGGGTTTGCGCTTCGTCGTTCATGGGTATCCGGTTGATGTTCTGGTTTGAGTGAAAGGGATGCATTGGAGAGGGCGGCGACATGCGGGTCGGACAGCGTCACCATGCCGTCGCCGGGCGCAAACGCCAGCGGCAGGCGTGCCATGAGCGCCGTACCGCCCTGCAGCGCGGATTCGCTCTCGTCGCCCAGCAGCGGGAGCAGCGAAGCGCGATAGGAGGCCACCGCAAAGCTGGCCGGCAGCAAGGTGTCCTGCACCGGTGCAGCGGTATGCGCGGGCAGGTCGAATGCGGAGAGGCGGCTCAGCCAGGCGTCCAGTTCGGCCGGCATCGCGGCCTCGTCGTTGTGGGTCACCGGCGCATCCTCGCCGGCCGGAAGCGACGACGTTATGGTCGTGGCCCTGTCGGCGAACAGTTCCGCTTCGGCCACGTCGATCATTTCCGACGGCGTGATGAACAGCGGCTGCACCGGCGTCGAGAGTGCGCCATCGGCCAAGGCGGCGATATCTTCCTGCTGCATGAGCCAGGTCTTGATGTCGGTGGTCGACAGCCCGGACTGCCCAAGATGCACGCGCTGGCGCTCGATCTGGTTGAGCGCGCGCGAAAACATGCCCTGCATGTTCAGCAGGGCGCTCTGCGCGCGGCCGATGGCCTGTGCGGCGCGGTGGGTTGCGGTGTCGGCCTGCGGGTCGGTCGTGATGGCGTGGATGACCTGCGAGCCTTTTTCCACCCAATCGCAGGCGGTATGCCACTTCGACTGCGCCGCCCGCAGGCGGAATTCCGAGCCGGAAGCGATCGCATCGCGGAACTCTTCGGTGAGGTCCACCAGGCGGCCGAGCAGGTGCTGCAACTGTTCGACGTTCACGCCGCCGACGGCCTGCGCGCCCGCAACCTGCGAGAGCAGGAAGCCCATTTCCGCCTCGTCGTCGCCTTGCGTGAGGCCGAACAGGCCGTCGAGGGCGGCGAGCACGTTGCGCGCCATCGGCGTGATGCGGTACACGCCCTGTGCTGCGTCCCACGCGAGCAACTGATGCGAGCGCAGGCGAGCCAGTACTGTTTCCAGGCTCTCCGGTTCGAGATAGGCGAGGCGGGTGTTGATGTCTGCGCGCGACAAGGCCGACACCTGCGTGTCGGCCGCGAGTTCCTTGAGCACCAGCAGCCGTACCAGCACGCCGTCGGATCCGCCATGGAACAGGGCGGTGAATGCCTGCAGCAGCGGCTGCGCCCGTTTCAGGCGGAATACCTGCTCGATGTCGTCGGGGGAGATGTCAGGCTTGAAATAGGCTTGCAGCGAGGCCGGCGCGCCGTCCTCGGCAACGGCGGGGTAATTCAACGAATTGTTTTGCATCGCCGTATTTTAATGGACTGCCTTGGGGAAAAGAAGAAATCGGAAGGCCGGGACCGGTCCCGAAAGCCGGCATGATATGCTTTCCGGAAACGTTGTCTGTGCGGCACGAAGTTCAGTCGTTGCAATTTTTTCAATTCAACGGAGGGAGCATGCCAGTCGTTGTCATCGCGAATCCAAAGGGTGGTGTCGGCAAGAGCACCGTTGCGACCAATCTCGCCGGCTATTTCGCCAAGCAGGGGCACAAGGTCATGCTGGGCGACGCCGATATCCAGCAGTCCTCCCGCGCATGGCTGGCATTGCGTCCGGGCGGCTTGCCCCGGATCGCGTCCTGGGACATCGTCGACGGTCATGTCGCCCGGCCGCCCAAGGGCACGACCCATATCGTGCTGGATACGCCGGCCGGGTTGTCCGGCAACCGCCTGGAAGAAGTGTTGCGCATTGCGGACAAGGTGGTGGTGCCGCTGCAGCCGTCGATGTTCGATATTCTCGCCACCCAGGAATTCCTGCAACGCCTCGCCGGCCGCCCCGGCCATGCCGGCGTCGGCGTGCTTGGCATGCGCGTCAACATACGCACGCGCGCCGCGGATCAGCTGGCGCATTACGTGGGCAGGCTTGGCCTGCCGGTGCTTGGCTATCTGCGCGACACGCAGAACTATGTGCAGCTGGCGGCGCATGGCGCCACGGTATGGGATGTCGCGCAGTCGCGCGTGGAGAAGGATGTCGAACAGTGGCAGGAACTGGTGAAGTGGGTGGCGTGACGCGGTTGCGCCGGGCCTATTTGCAGACCTGCTGCCCGTGGTCGCCGAGTACGGGCGTGAGGTACAGGCGTGCTGCCACATACTGGAACATATAGACGCAGCCGTAAGGATCCTTGATGTACATGCCGTGTACGGCGGTCCTTGCTTCCGCAATACGCTGCTTGCGTGCCTCGGCGGGCGACATGCCATCCTGGCCCGCGAAGGCATTGGCAATGGGTTGCGGGAAAAGGCTTCTTGCCGCTTCCAGCGCGGGCGGAAACAGGAGCAGGGCGGCCAGCGCGCCGAGGATGCTGCCAGCGGTGACGAGCATGACCCACTTCCACTGCATTGCATGCGGTCGAGGGATAGCAGGTTTTTCGTTCGAGAAGCCCATAAATTTCCATTGAATCTACGATGCGATAAAACCGGTCACGCGAGTGGGGTGTCCGGAGTCGAACTGAGGCATTGCACGACGTATTCCTGCGCAATGCCTGACTGCTGGCAGGGCGTGCAGCGTGCCCTGCGAAATCGATCGATTATATATGTGCTTTCCGCGGCGTCAATATGCACTGCCGCAGGCTTGCTATGATGGCCTGCCATCAACGACAGGAACGGAAGATGATCACCCCCGACTATGCGCAGACCATGGCGCGCTACAACCGCTGGATGAACGAAAGGATTTACCTGGCCTGCGAGCGGCTGGCCGACGAAGAGCGCAAGGCCGATCGTGGCGCATTCTTCAGGTCGATCCATTCGACCCTGAATCACATCCTGTGGGGCGATTACACGTGGCTCGGGCGGTTTGCCCACGAAACGCCGCTGGCGAAATCCTATCCGAAAGCAGCCATCGGCAGCGACCTGTTCGCAGACTGGGAAGCGCTCAAGGAGGCGCGCTCGTCCATGGACGTGGACATCCTTGCGTGGAGCGCCTCACTCGATCCGGACTGGCTGGCGCGCGACTTCGGCTGGTACAGCGGCATCACCAAATCGAACCGGACGTGCCCGGCATGGCTGCTGGTGGCGCACCTGTTCAATCATCAGGCGCATCATCGCGGGCAGGTGACGACGCTGCTGTCGCAACAAGGCATCGACCCGGGCGACACGGACCTGATGCTAATGCCGCTCTGACCGGGGCAGGGCGTCAGCGCTGCTTCGAACGCACTTCGTCCAGCTTGCGGCACAGGTTTTCCATGCCGTCGAGAATGCGTGGACCGGAGCGGTTCAGCAGCGTGCCGTCGATGACGACGAGGTTGCCGCGCGCGACGGCCTTCATGGCGGGAAAGCGCCGCCACGATGCGAACAGGTCGTCCTGTTCGCCGCTGCTGGCGATGATCGCTTCCGGATTTGCCTTCACCACCGCTTCCACACTCACCGTCGGCGCCAGCTGCGGCAGTTTTGCGAAGATGTTTTCTCCGCCGCACTGGCGCAGTACGGAGGACACCATGTGTGTGCCGTTGAGCGTCATCAGCGGCGAGCGCCAGATCTGGTAGAAGACGGTGACCGGGCGGCGATGTTCATAGGTTGCGCGCAATCGGTTCAGCCTTGCGCGGAAGGTTTCCGCCGCCGCCTTGCCCGTGGCATCGGTGCCGGCGAGGCGCGCAAGGTTCTCGATGGCACGCGGAATCGCTTCCAGGCTGTACGGCTCGCTCTTGTAGACCGGGATGCCAAGCTGCTCCAGTCGCGCCAGCTGCGGCGCGGCATTACCGTTGTTCCAGCCGACGATCAGGTCCGGCTTGAGCTGGAGGATGCGTTCCAGGTCGAGCGACAGGCCGCTGCCGATGGAGGGGATGCGTTTCGCCGCAGGCGGATAATCGCTGAATTCGGAGACGCCCACCACATAGGGGCCTGCTCCGGCAGCGAAGAGCAGTTCGGTGACGTGCGGCGCCAGGCTGACGATGCGGCGCGCGGGAGCCGGGACGGTGACGCTTCGTTTGGTGTCGTCGACAACCGAAATAGCTGCGCGCGCGGCGGACAGAGGAAGGAGCGCGAGCAGGCAGCACGCGAAGAAATGCCTCATCCGTTCGCGCTCCATGGAAGGCCTTTTACTGCGTGATACGGCGTTCAGATTTCGAGATTGTCGATCAGGCGCGTCACGCCGAGCTTGGCCGCGGCCAGCACGACGAGAGGTTCTCCTTGCGCCAGGTCGCCGGCGGACGGCGGCTGCAGATCGATGCGCTTGCGGATCGAAATGTAATCCGGCTTCCAGCCGCGTCCGGCCAGCTTTGCCATGGCCTTGCGTTCCAGTTCGAACATGTCGAGATGACCCGCGCGCACTTCGTCGGCGACTTCGTTGAGCAACTTGTACAGCTGCGGCGCTTCCGCGCGTTCCTCCGCGGACAGATAGCCGTTGCGCGACGAGAGCGCCAGGCCGTCATCGGCGCGCCAGGTTTCGGCGGCAATGATTTCCGTCGGCAGCGCGAATTGCTTCGACATGTTCCGCACGATCATCAGCTGCTGGTAATCCTTCTTGCCGAACACCGCCACGCGCGGCTGCACGCAGGAGAACAGCTTCAGCACGACGGTGGTCACGCCGGTAAAGAAGCCGGGGCGGAATTCGCCTTCGAGGATGTTGCCGAGATCGTCCGGCGGACGCACCCGGTATTCCTGGGGCTCCGGGTACATGTCCCTCTCGGTCGGCGCGAACAGCACATACACGCCTTCCTTTTCGAGTTTTTCCACGTCGGCCTGGAAGGTGCGCGGGTACTTGTCGAAGTCCTCGTTCGGACCGAATTGCAGGCGGTTCACGAAGATCGAGGCCACGACCGGATCGCCGTGCTTGCGCGCCAGGCGCATCAGCGATAGATGGCCTTCGTGCAGGTTGCCCATGGTGGGCACGAAGGCGGTGCGCAATTGTCCGCGCAACTGGTCGCGCAATTCGTCGATGGAGGAAATGATTTTCATGGAACAGCCTTGCTACGGTAATGTGCCTGGTGCGGCCGGGGATGGGGAAAGTCAGGTCGGAGAATAAGCCAGTCGGACATAGATAGGCGCAAAAGCTTCCGCCTGTGTGATTTCGATCAGCGTTTCCTTGGCCAGTTCGAGCAGCGCGATGAAGTTGACGACCACCACCGGCACGCCGCGCGACGGATCGAACAGGTCGGCGAATTCGACGAATTTCGCCGACTGCAGACGGCGCAGGATGCCGGTCATGTGCTCGCGCACGGAAAGTTCTTCGCGGCTGATGGTATGGTGCGCGGTCAGCTTGGCGCGCTTGAGGATGTCGTTCCAGACCGCCTGCAGTTCGGACATGCTGACCTCCGGCCAGCGCGTCACGACGCTCTGCTCGATGAAGATCTGGGCGCGCACGAAATCGCGTCCCACCTGGGGCAGCGTATCGAGCTGCTGCGCGGCCAGCTTCATCTGCTCGTATTCGAGCAGGCGGCGCACCAGTTCGGCGCGCGGATCTTCCGCTTCCTCGCCGGTGTCGCTCTTCTTCACCGGCAGCAGCATGCGCGACTTGATCTCGATGAGCATGGCCGCCATCAGGAGATACTCGGCGGCCAGTTCGAGGTTGCGCTCGCGGATCTGATCGACGTATTCCAGGTACTGGCGCGTGACCTGCGCCATCGGAATGTCGAGGATGTTGAAGTTCTGCTTGCGGATCAGGTACAGCAGCAGGTCGAGCGGGCCTTCGAATGCTTCGAGAAAAATCTCGAGCGCATCCGGCGGGATGTACAAA
This sequence comes from Pseudomonadota bacterium, assembly GCA_021821365.1. Taxonomy (GTDB): domain Bacteria; phylum Pseudomonadota; class Gammaproteobacteria; order Burkholderiales; family Burkholderiaceae_D; genus Noviherbaspirillum. The sequence goes on from JAKACN010000076.1 coordinate 10,896, forward strand.
TCCGTCGGCAGCTTGAACAGCGGTTCGCCGTACAGCTTTGCGTATGCCATGCCGTCCACCACGTCGGGCGTCGAGTCCGGTTGATTCGCAAGCGCAAGTTCGGGCGCGTCAGCCGGCAAGTGCGCGAGCAGCGCGTCCTGCGGTGCCGTCATCAGTGCTTGGTCTGATAGACGTACGCTTGCTGCTTGATGCGCGATTCTTCCGCACGGCGGCGCGTGTCGAGATCGAGCGGCGCCTTGTCCCAGTGAATCAGGCGGCCCAGGCGCTGCTTTTCGTCGAGCGCCGGGTTCTTCTGCTTCATCTCGGTGAGGAATTTGGTGTAATCGGATACGTAGAGCTTGTTGTGCTTGCTGAAACTCATGATGGCGATGGGTAGGGTAGGTAAACGGGTAACGCGCTATTTTACCCTGTCTTTCACGCTATTCCGCCAGTGCAATCGAGCTTCCGGATCGAGGCAAAGATACGTTGACTGACTGTCAATTACAACGAGAAAAACTTGTGGCGAAATCAAACCGGAGTTGCTATTATTTCCATCAAGTAACATTTCACTCCGGCGCGCTGCCATGAGCCGGTATCGCAGAGTGCAGAGTGGACTCGCGGAAGATGAGGCGCACGATGCTTTTGGCTGCTGAAAAGGATTTAGCCGACGTTCTGGTCGTCGACGACACGCCGACTGACCGGGAGCTTCTGGCGGCCATGCTGAGCGGCCAGGGATACCAGGTGCGCTCGGCGGCCAGCGGCATCCACGCACTGGAGCAGATCAAGCTGGTGCAACCCGACCTGATCCTGCTCGACATCCACATGCCCGAGATGGACGGTTTCGAAGTGTGCCGCCACCTCAAGCAGTCGCGGCAGTTCAGCGGCATCCCGATCATCTTCATCAGCGTTTCCGACGATACGGACAGCAAGGTCGCCGCCTTCAACTGCGGCGGCATCGACTATGTCACCAAGCCATACAGGTCGGCCGAAATCAAGGCGCGCATCCATGCCCACCTGCAGATGAAACGCGCGCGAGACCGCCTCGGCTTCCAGGCGGGACATGACGCGCTGACCGGCTTGCCCAATCGTCATCTGCTGACCGACCGCCTGCAGCAGGCGATCAGTTTCGCAGACCGCTACGGCGGGCAGCTCGGGGTGGCCTATATCGACCTCGACAAGTTCAAGACGGTAAACGACCGGCTCGGCCACGAGGCGGGCGACCGGGTGCTGGTCGAAGCTGCGTGCAGGCTGCAGGCCTGCGTACGCGATTCCGACACCATTGCGCGCATCGGCGGCGACGAGTTCGTCATCGTGTTCTACGACCAGAGCGGCGACAGCGTCGCGGCGAGCGCCATGCAACGCATCCTTGATTGCATGTCCGAGCCCGTCGTGGTCGACGGCTATTCGATCGTGCCTGGCTGCAGCATCGGTTTCGCCTGTTTCCCGCAGGACGGCCGCGACGTCGACACGCTGCTCAAGAATGCGGACACCGCGATGTACCGCGCCAAGGAGATCGGGCGCAACAACTACCAGTTTTACACGACCGAATTGCATCACCGGTTGAATTCGCGCATGGAGCTGGAAAAGAGCCTGTGCGCCGCGCTCGAGCGCGGCGAGTTCGTGTTGCACTATCAGCCGCGCATTGAATTGCGCAGCGGCCGCCTGGCGGGACTCGAAGCGCTGATCCGCTGGCAGCACCCGGAGCTCGGCCTGTTGCCGCCCATGCATTTCATCCCGGCCGCCGAGGAAGCCGGCCTGAGTGGCAGCATCGGCGACTGGGTGGTGCGCGCCGCGTGCACCCAGCACAAGCTGTGGGAGCAGGCAGGCCTGTCGCAGGTGCCAATCGCGATCAATGTGTCGGCATCCCAGTTCTTCAGCCCTGGTTTCGCACAATCGATTTCCGCGGCGCTGCGCGACACCGATGTCGCCGCCAGCAGCCTGGAACTCGACCTCAAGGAATCGCTGCTGATGCAGGATCCGTCCGCGACCATCCGCATCCTGCGCGAACTCAAGGTCATCGGCATCGGCCTGTCGATCGACGATTTCGGCACCGGATTCTCCAACCTCGGCTACCTGAAACGCTTTCCGGTCGACCGCATCAAGCTCGATCCGAGCTTCATCAGCGAGATCCACAGCCATCCGGACGACCTGGCCATCGCGGACGCGATCATCGGCATGGCACACCGGCTGCGACTCAAGGTGGCGGCGGAAGGAGCGGAAAGCGGAAGCCAGATCGCGATGCTTGCTGCGCGCGGCTGCGACGAAATGCAGGGCGATTATTTCAGTCCGGCACTGCCGGCGGACATGTGCGCGGCACTGCTGCAGGAAAAGCGCGTGCTGGAGATCGAACGGATCGGAACACCGCTCACGATGCGAACCGTGCTGCTGATCGACCCCGACCCGGATAGCCGGCGTGCCTTGTCAACGATGTCGGAAAGCGCCGGATATCGCCTGCTGGAGGCGCCGGATGCGCACGAGGCCTTCGATGTGCTCGCCACCGAGGAGGTGAGCGTCGTCCTGTGCGACAGCGGCATGCACGGAATGAGCGGCATCGAATTCCTGAGCCGGGCAAGGAAGATGTATCCGGACACGGTGCGCGTCCTGCTCAGCGCGTGGAGCGATGCCGGCATGGCGACGGATGCGATCAATCGCGGCGGTGTCTACAAGTTCGTGCACAAGCCGTGGAACGACGGCGAGATGGCGGCGATGCTCGAAGATGCCTTCACGCGCTATGAAAACAATCTGCGCACGGCAGGTTTGCATTGATGCTCATTGATGCTTATTCGCCCGGCCTTTTCGGCTGCGCCTTCACTGCGGTCAGGATGCCGCGCAGGATCTCCACAGGTGGCGGCGGGCACCCGGGTACCGTCACGTCGACCGGGATGACATTTGACACTCGGCCGCAGCTGGCATAGCTCTCGCCGAACAGTCCTCCGCTCGCGGCGCATTCCCCGATCGCCACCACCAGCTTCGGATGCGGCGTCGCGTCGTAGGCATCCTTGAGCGCCGCTTCCATGTTCTTCGTCACCGGCCCTGTCACCAGCAGCATGTCCGCATGGCGCGGGCTTGCGACGAGCTTGATCCCCATGCCTTCGATGTTGTAGTAAGGGTTGGTCAATGCATGGATCTCGATTTCGCAGGCGTTGCAGGACCCCGCATCGACCTGGCGGATGCAGAGCGCGCGTCCCAGAATGGAAAGGATTTCCGACTGGATCCGTTCGCGTTCGGTGTGCCACGCGTCGTTCGGTTCGGGCGCCTTTTCAGCCGGCAGCCCGGCATGGACGATTTGCTTGAGAAGGAACCACATCAGAGGTCGTGTCCCGAATAGCTGAGGTTGAACGATTTGTTAATCAGGGGGAAATCCGGAACGATGTTCCCCATGATGGCATGCTGCAGCACCGGCCAGTTCTGCCATGACGGATCGTGGCAATGGCAGCGCAGGATGTTGCCCTGTGCATCCGTCTCCAGCGCCACGAACACGGCGCCGCGCCAGCCTTCCACCCAGCCCGAACCCAGGGCATCGCCCGCGGCGGTCGGGAACGGGACTGCGGCCGGGCCGCTCGGCAGTTGACGCACGATCTCGCGCAGCAGGCGGATCGACTCGAAGATTTCCTCGAAACGCACGAACACGCGTGCCGCGACGTCGCCGTTGCGGTGCGTCGCCATGCGCACATCGAGCTGCGCGTAGGGCGCGATCGCCTGGTCCGCGCGCGCGTCCCACGCCTGGCCGCTGGCGCGTCCGGCCATGCCGCACAGGCCGAGCTCGGCGGCCAGCTTCGGCATGACGCGGCCGGCGGTCAGGAAGCGGTCCTGCAGGCCGGCATGTTCGTCATAGATGTCGTGCAGGGCACGCACTTCCGTTTCGACCCGATTGCATTGCGCGCGCAGCAGGTCGACGCCGGCGCCGTCGAGGTCGATGGCGACGCCGCCCGGAACCACGCGATCCATCATGAATCGGTGGCCGAACAACTGGTGGTTCAGGCGCATCCAGTCTTCCTTGAGCCGCGAGAACTGGGCGAGGCCGAAGGCGAGTCCCGCATCATTGCCCAGCGCGCCGAGGTCGCCAAGATGATTGGCAATACGTTCGCGTTCCAGCAGCAGCGCGCGCAGCCATTGGGCACGCGCCGGTATCTCGCAACGCGCGGCGCCTTCTGCCGCCATGCAATAGGCCCAGGCGAACGCGACGGTCGAATCGCCGGAAATGCGGCCTGCGAGGCGTGCGCCATCGGCCATCGTGCGTCCGACGAACAGCTTGCCGGTTCCCTTGTGCGTGTAGCCGAGGCGCTGCTCCAGCCGCAAGACCTTCTCGCCGACGACCGAGAAGCGGAAATGTCCGGGCTCGATGGTGCCGGCGTGAATCGGCCCGACGGCGATCTCGTGCACGCCGTCGCCTTCTACCTGCACGAAGGGATACTCTTCCAGCCCATTGTCGAACTGCTCCTTGCCGGAGTGCGCGCGGCGCAGCGGGAAATAATCCTTCGGCCAGCGGCCATGGTTGATCCAGGGGCGACGGTCTTCGGCACCCTTGGCCGGAACGCCGAGCAGGTCGAACAGCGAGCGCTGCATCCTTTCGGCGGCGGGGAATATTCCCGACAGGTCCGGATAGCCGTCTTCGTTCGCAACCAGCCTCAGCCAGAGCAGGCCTTCATCCGCACAGTACACCGCCGATATCACATAGCGGTCGGCGAGCGGGCGGCGGTCGGTGCCCCAGATCGCAATCAGCCGCCCGCCTTCAACCTTGACCATTTCCGCGACACGCAGCCACTCGTGCCCGGCGACATCCGACACGCACATCGGCACGCTGCCCGGCAGCGACTTGAAGGGGAGCGAATAACGCTTGCTGAACCTTTCCGTATTCATCGCCTACCCTACGATCATCTGAACGGCCTGCCTGAACCACGTGTTCAGGTAGACGGGAATGTACAAACCGAGCACCAGCGCCAGGCCGAGGTGAATGAACACCGGCAGCAGCGCGGGCGGATGCGCGAGCGGCTTCGCGGTCGTTTCGCCGAATACCATCGGCAGCACCCGCCCCAGTATGGAGGCGAACGCCACGCCGAGCGCGAGCAGCAGGACAGGCGTGGTCCAGGGCAATTCGCGCATGGCCGTGGTCACGATCAGGAATTCACTGGCAAATACACCGAAGGGTGGCATGCCGAGGATCGCCAGCGAGCCGAGCAGCATGCCCCAGCCCACGGTAGGGCTGACCTTCACCAGGCCGCGGATGTCTTCCATGACCTGCGTGCCTGCCTTCTGTGCGGCGTGGCCGACCGTGAAGAAAATCGCCGATTTCACGAGAGAGTGCACCGTCATGTGCAGCAGGCCGGCATAGGTGGCGATCGGTCCGCCGATGCCGAAGGCATAGGTCATGAGGCCGATGTGCTCGATCGACGAATAGGAAAACATGCGCTTCACGTCCTTTTGGCGCGACAGCGAATAGGTCGCCACCAGCACCGACAGCAGGCCGAAGCCGACCAGCAGGCGTCCCGGCAGGCCGTTCAGCAGGGCGCCGTCGGCCAGCACCTTGAAGCGCAGCACGGCGTACAGGGCCACGTTGAGCAGCAGGCCGGACAGCACCGCGGAGATCGGCGTCGGGCCTTCCGCGTGGGCGTCGGGCAGCCAGTTGTGCAGCGGTACCAGGCCCATCTTCGTGCCGTAGCCGACCAGCAGGAAGACGAAGGCGAGCGACATGACCGTCGGTTCGAGGTGCGTCTTCACGCCGTTGAGATTGGTCCACAGCAGCGATTCGCTGCCGCCGCCGAGTTCACGATAGGCCGCAAGGTAAAGCAGGATGGTACCGAACAGGGCCAGTGCGATGCCGACGCCGCACAGGATGAAATACTTCCAGGCCGCCTCCAGGCTGGTCGCGGTGCGATACACGCTCACCAGCAGCACGGTGGCCAGCGTCGCGCCTTCCATCGCCACCCACAGCATCCCCATGTTGTTGGTCATCAGCGCCAGCAGCATGGTGAACATGAAAAGCTGGTACATGCTGTGGTACAGGCGCATGCGGCGCGGCGTCATCTTGCCGTGGTCGCGTTCGATGCGCATGTACGGCCGCGAGAAGAGTGATGTGGTGCAGCCGACAAACGCGGTCAGGGTGACAAGGAAAACATTCAGCGGGTCGATGAACAGCAGCTTGCCGAAGGCGAAGGTCGGACCTTCTGCGACGATTTCCGCCGTGAGCACGGCGGCGGCGACAAAGGTCACCAGGCTGAATCCCACATTGATTTCCGGCGCGGACTCGCGGTCGCCGATCAATCCCAGCACCAGGCCGCCGAGCAGCGGCGTCAGAAGAACCAGAGCGAGGGCATCCACCAGGGCATCCATGTCAGTCTTCCTTCAGGCTTTCCAGGTTGTGGATATCCAGATTGTCGAAACGCTCGCGGATCTGGAACATGAACACGCCAAGGATCAGGATACCGACCAGGATGTCGAGCGCGATGCCGAGTTCGACGATCATCGGCATGCCGTAAGTCGCCGCCGTCGCCGCGAAGAACAGCCCGTTCTCCATGGCCAGGAAGCCGATCACCTGCGGCACAGCCTTGGAACGGGTGATCATCATCATGAAGGAAAGTAGGATGCAGGCCAGCGCGATGCCGAGCGTGCCGCGCGCGATGGAAGAGGATAGCTGCGCGATCGGCAGCGCAAGGTTGAATGCGATGATCACCAGCACGATGCCGATCAGCATCGTGGTCGGCACGTTGATGAGCGGCTCCACGTCCCACTTCACATTCAGGCGCAGGATCAGCTTGTGCAGGATCCATGGAATCAGGATGACTTTCAGTGCCAGCGTCAGCGCAGCGGAAAAGTACAGGTGGGTCTCATGCGTGACGACTGCCACCACCAGCGTGGCGGCGACCAGCGTCGCCCCATGCAGCGTGAAGAGATAGATCAGCGACAGGATGCGACGCTGGCTGAGCATGGCGAAGGTCAGCAGCAGCAGCGTGGCGGCAAACAGGTTCAGGACTTGCCCCGCGTAGTTCATCATCCTAGGCTCCCAGCAGGAAGTGGACGAGCATGCCGATGACCGCCAGCAGGAAGGCGGCCGTCAGGAACTCCGGAACGCGGAAAATGCGCATCTTGGCGCTGCTCGTTTCGATCAGGGCAAGCAGCGCGCCGCCGATGGCGAGCTTGATCGCCAGGGCGGGAATCGCCGCGACCAGTTCGAATGGATTGGCAGGTTCGGAAATGCCCCACGGGAAGAACAGCGCGATGCCGATGCAGGAATAGGCGAACAGCTTGAGGCTGGCGGCCCATTCCACCAGCGCCAGGTGGCGACCGGAATATTCGAGAATGAGCGCCTCGTGAATCATGGTCAGTTCGAGGTGCGTGGCCGGATTGTCCACCGGAACACGGGCGTTTTCCGCCAGCGAAACCATGGTGAACGCGACACCAGCGAAGGCCAGGCTGGGATAGATCGCCAGCTCGCGGTGGGTCAGGTTGTCCACGATGCTGGGCAACAGGGTCGACTGCGTGATGAGGGATGCGGAAAACAGCACCATCAGCAGTGCCGGTTCCGCGAGAAAGCCCACCAGCATTTCGCGTCGCGCGCCCAGCGAGCCGAATGCCGTGCCGATGTCCATTGCCGCCAGCGCAATGAACACGCGCGCCAGGGCAAGCAGGCCGACCAATGCAATTGCGTCGGCGGCGGGCGAGAGCGGCAGATCGGTCGACAGGGTCGGGATGATGCCGCAGGCCAGCGTCATGCAGCCGAACACGATGTACGGCACCATGCGGAATAGCGGCGTGGCGTTGTTGGCCAGTACCGATTCCTTGTAGAACAGCTTGTGCAGCATGCGATACGGCTGCAGGATGCCCGGCCCCTTCTTGTTCTGCAGCCATGCCCGGCACTGGTTGACCCAGCCCGTCAGCAACGGTGCTGCGGCAAGCGCGACGATGATCTCGAGAAGTTGAAGGAGCAGGCCGGAGAAATGGATCATCGTGTCACCAGCATCAACATCAGCAGCAGGGTCAGGAAGCTGTAGAGCAGGTAGACCGCGATGCGCCCCTGTTGCAGCATGCCGACGATGCGCGCAACCCGTTCCGTGAGTCGCACGATCGGATGGTAGATCACGGTCCAGAAGGGATCTTCGACCGTCACCTGGTAGCGCGGCGTCTTGTCGAAGGCTGTCGGCAGTTCGCGCTTCATGCGGAAGAAAGGCGTGAAAATTTCACGGATCGGTTGCCCGAACCCTTCCGCCGTATCCTGCATCCGCGCATTCATGACCGGGAACCCGCACGCCCACGGCGCCGAGCGGCGGAAGCGGCCGTGATAGACGCGACGCACCAGCACGAAGGCCAGCAGGCAGCACGCCAGCAGCATCATCACGAACACGGCGGGCGCATAGCTGGCGCGCTCCGGCGCCACCGGCACAAGGAACAGCCATCCATTCTGCGATACCGCCGATGCGATGCCATCGCCGACCAGGAAGTGAGTGACGCGATCGATTGCCATCACCAGTTGCACCGGGAACAGGCCGAAAGCGGCGCATGCCGCGACCAGCCAGCCGAAGCCGACGCGTTCCAGGATATCCGCGTCGTGCGCCTCGTTCAGCTTGGGTTCGCGCGGCTGGCCGAGGAAGATGACGCCGAAGAACTTCACCATCACGTAGCCCGCCAATGCGCCCACCAGCGCGATCACCGCAGCCACGATCGGGATCAGCATGTTGAGGAAGGAATTCGGCAGGCCGGGGGTGAACAGGAAGCTTTGCAGCAGCAACCATTCCGAGACGAAGCCGCCGAGCGGAGGCAGGCCGGCGGCGGCCAGCGCGCCGACCAGGGCCGCCCAGCCGGTCCACGGCATGAAGCGCAGGAGTCCGCCCAGCTTCCCAAGATTGCGCTCGCCGGTGGCATGCAGCACGGTGCCGGTGCCAAGGAAGAGCAGGCTCTTGAAGGCGCCATGGCTGGCGACGTGGTACAGGGTCGCGGTGAGCGACAGCGCCGCGAGGCCGGACATGCCGTACCCGCGGAACAGGATTGTCAGACCGATTCCTACAAATATCAGGCCGATATTCTCTATCGAGGAATAGGCCAGCAGGCGTTTCATGTCGGTCTGCACGGCGCTCAGCACGACGCCGAACAGGGCCGTCGCCAGTCCGATTGCCATCGTGGTGCCGCCCCACCACCATACCTGGTCGTTCAGCAAGTCGAAGGTGACGCGCAAAACGCCGTAGACGCCGGTTTTCAGCACGAAGGCGCTCATCAGCGCCGAAATGGGCGACGGCGCT
>JAKACN010000343.1 GCA_021821365.1 Pseudomonadota bacterium
CGACGGTCGATAGCGCGAGCCAGGTCCTGATTGTCCGCTGGATGGGGCAGGATGTCGGGCTGCTGGTAGATGAACTGCACGCCGTGCCGGAATTTCCGGATCACCAGATCGTGCCCGTTCCGCTGTTGTCGGGTACGGACGGAGTGCTGGTCAGGCAGGTGATCAAGGCAAACGAAGGCGAGGTCCTGATCCAGGTGATCGATGTGCCGCAGCTGTTCGCCTGCATCAAGGATCCGTCGCTGCCGGTACTGCTCGCGGCGAACGATCAGGCAGCGTATTGCGACGAACGGCAGTTCATGGAGGCTTAGCACGAGGGGGCGGCCTTCTGCATGCGAAACGCCTGCCCCGGTTGTTTCCTGAATGCGTCGGCGGTCAGCCCTCGCTGCTGCCGCGCATCGACAGAACGGCGTAGAGGATGATCGCGCCGAAGGTTGCCGTCCCGATGCCTCCCAGGGCGAACTGTCCCAGTTTCAGGGTGAAGTCGCCCGCGCCGAGCACGAGCGTCACCGCGGCGACCATCAGGTTCCGGTTTTCAGAGAAATCGACCTTGTTCTCGACCCAGATGCGCGCGCCGGCGACCGTGATCAGGCCGAAGACGACGATCGAGACGCCGCCCAGCACGGCGCCGGGGATGGTCTGGATGATGGCGCCGAACTTCGGCGAGAACCCGAGCACCAGCGCAATTACTGCCGCTACCACGAACACCAGCGTGGAATAGATCTTCGTCGCAGCCATGACGCCGATGTTTTCCGCGTAGGTGGTCACGCCGGTGCCGCCCACGCTGCCCGACAGAATGGTGGCAACGCCGTCGCCGACGAAGGCCCGGCCCATGTATGCATCGAGGTTTTGCCCGGTCATGGCGCTCACCGCCTTGATATGCCCCAGGTTTTCCGCCACCAGGATGATCGCGACCGGCGCCATCAGCGTCATGGCATGGGCCTGGAATACCGGCGCCACGAAGTGCGGGATGCCGAACCAGGCGGCTTGGGAGACGCCGGTGAAATCGATCGGCTTGCCCAACGCTGCCCCGTTTGCAAGGATGAAGTAGATGGCATAGGCGAGCAGCAAACCGATGAGGATCAGCAGGCGCTGCGCCATGCCGCGCGTGAACACCGCCACGCCGCCGACGCAGAAGATCGTGACGAGGGCCATCCAGGCATCAAAGCTGTTGCCGGACACGCCCTTGACAGCAATCGGGGCCAGGTTCAGGCCGATGACGGCGACCACTGCGCCGGTCACCACCGGAGGCATCAGCTTTTCGATCCAGGCGGTGCCGATCGCCATCACGAGCAAGCCGATCAAGGCGTAGACGACGCCGCAGGCGATGATGCCGCCGAGGGCCACGCCCATGTTCGGGTTGGGGCCGCTGCCGCTGTAGCCGGAAACCAGGATGACAAGGCCGATGAAGGCGAAACTCGATCCCAGGTAGCTTGGCACGCGACCGGCCACAAACACGAAAAAGAGCAGCGTCCCGATGCCGGACATGAAAATGGCCAGGTTCGGGTCGAAGCCCATCAGCAAGGGTGCCAGCACCGTGGCGCCAAACATGGCGACGATATGCTGCAGTCCCATCGCAATGGTTTGCGGCCATGGCAACCGCTCGTCCGTGGCGATGACGGGGCGCTGGCCGTCGTTGATGCTTTCGCGCATCCGCCAGCGGGGAAAATAGGTGTCTGTCATCAGATTCTCCAGGGGATCCGACGGCCGGAAGCGCGGAAAAGCCGGCTTGTGCCATCGGGAATTCATTGAAATATTTCCAGCTGGGAAGTGTATTGAGAGCTGCGCAAACTCACAACAAAAAAAATGCATCGACACACCGGAGAAGTGGATACGACCTTGCCTGTCGCGTCTCAGGCGATGGCGCCGTCGCGGGAAACGGTGGTGGTGCGCGTATCGCTGTGTTGCCGGTCGGCCGACGGAAATAAAGCTGTCGTGCGACGAATCGCCGGGGGCGGTTGTCCCGGAGACTCTGATAGCCCCACGCGAGATGAGGGAAATTGGTGCCGGAATGTTTGCATACCGCCGGCTCCGGTACAAACAGCGCTTTCTTTTGAGACGGGCTCACTCGGAAACGCGTGAATGCAGGCATGCTATCGAAAGGCGATGAATTGCATGTGACATTTCGCAACAGGTCGCGCTTTCTTGAAAAAGGCGCGCCGAAGGGGCGAACGCTCATCGTCGAACCCTCTATCCGGGCGTGCGTCAAAGCGGAGATATCCTTGTGTGGAGGCCGTATGCGACTTATCTGCCTTGCCCTGCTGGTTTCGCCGCTGTTTGCGGGATGCATGATCAACGCCGAAGGCGCGCGCGTCAGCCCGCCACCGCCCGCGATACAAGGCTCGAACGACGCGCAAGGGAATCCGCTGTCCGTTCCCGGGGCAGGCATGGGCGTGGGTGCGGGCAATCCCAACCCGGTTGGCCCGGGCGGCATGGGGCCGGTGCCATCGCGTTAAGAGCCGGTCACAATGCATTCCGGCGGGCAGCCCGTCGGATTCTTCGGTTAATGCGATACCGGGTCGCCGTGCGGGGCGCTGACTTCAGCTTTATTCCTGGAAGTTGCCGCGCGCCCGCCTGCACGCGCAAGCAGGTCTGCCAGCGCGGCGCGGAGTCGCATGAATTCGCCCGGCGATGCCTGGGTGGATGCGCCGAAGCGCAGGCGATTGAAATCGGCCAGCCAATCCTCCACGCCCGGTACGTCCCACATTGTCCGGAGCTGCCGCAGGCATTCATCGAATTTGAGTCCGGCCATCTCTTTCGGTGCCGTGCCGAGCAGGGAACTTTGCAACTCCACCGGATCCCTGCTGTGCAGAATGGCACGGACCAGCCGGTGTCGCTGCCAGCGTCTGCGCACTTTCCTCCAGATCGGTACGCCACAGCCGGCGGCCAGCAATAATGCCGCGCCGGCCTGGCCGATGCGAACCAGCTGCTCACGTCCCGGGTCAACCACCATGACAGTCCCGCCACCCGTCGAAAGCCGCTGCAATCGGCGCGATGCGGGATCGAACCAGGGCAAGTTGATAGTCGGCAGTGACAGGTTTCCGGCATGGGGCGGCACTGCATAGAATCGGACTTCCCACGCAGGCCGGATGCCGGATTGCGGCATGGCGCGGACTTCAGGAGGGAAGCGCAGCCATGCCGGCCTGTCCTTGAGGGCGTCGCGCAGCAAGGCATGAAGCGTGCGTGCATCGTACGCACCGTCGATTTCCCAGCGCCATTCCCAGGGCTGGCCGGTCTCGGGAACCGCTGCGTGAACCGGGGCCGTCACCGCTGGCCTGCCGACCGGTATTCCCTGCGGCAGCCAGGCGGGAACAGCGGTGACGTTGGCGGTCAGGTCCGGAGCCGGAAAGCGCAAGATTTTGCCGTAGCGGCTGGCTTGCAGCATGCCCGGCGAAATGCGCTGCGTGCGCGCGACGGCAGGCGTGACCGACCAGGTCCAGCGGCGCGCGGTGCAACGCACGCCGTCGCGCTCCACATTCTCCTGCTGTTCGCCCAGCGGAAGGACCGAGAGTCCGGGTTGTGACGGCATGCGGGGCGTCTGCCACACCAGCATGCCGGTCGCGCAGATTTCAAGCATCAGGCGTGCCGGCTGGCGTACCACCCAATGCGCCGGTTCCGCATAGGTCCGGACCTGCACATCCGGTACCGAAGGCGAGCCACGGGTGACCGTGATCCGACGCGGGCCGTCGCCGTTTCCCGGCACCGGTAGCGGCAGGCTTCCTTCGCGCAGCGGATAGAGTTCAAGCCGCAGGTCCTCACCCTTCGCGGAGTGGCCGTATGTCCGATCCCGGATCTCGAAGTCGTGCGCAAGTTGGCCGAGGTCGAGCGTGTCCAGCGACGGCCCGGCGGCGGGAATGCGCCGCGTCAGGGTCAACGTTACCGGCTCGCCCATCGCAACACTGCTGGGCTCGACCTGCCAGTGGATCGCAGCGCTGGCCGCCGTGGCGCTCTGCCACCACAGCGGCAGCAGCCAGGGCAGCACATGCCACCAGGGCGTGCGTCTCACGGCCGTTCTCCGGCGGTCGGTGGCGAACCCGGCAACGTCAGCGGCACGTTGGCGTCCTGCCGGATCAGGGCTTTCTGCAAGATTTCCTTCTGTTCCGACAAATGGCCCGTCTTGATCTGCGCCGATTCC
>JAKACN010000344.1 GCA_021821365.1 Pseudomonadota bacterium
CCTCCGAGCGCGCCTGTTCCAAACGAAGTTGCCAGGCCAGCGTAATTCCAACTTGGATTGTTGTAGTAGTAACCAAAGCTGCTTGCCGCACCGCTTACAACTGGCATTACCCAAAACCAAGCCCCCTCTGTCTCCCGCATTTCCTGCTGCGACAACGCCGCCAATTGTATCGGTTTGGCATTGTGCTCGAACATCATCTGCATCTCTGCTTCAGAGAATTGCGGCAACATACTGGACTTAGCCTCACCAGCAAACGCTGGAGAGGCAATGCTTGCGGCGAGAAAACTGGCTAGCAGGGTAGATTTCAAACGCATTGTGCTTAACTCCTAAAAAGGTTGGATATACCGGGGCAAAAGAATCGACTCGTCACGCGTGTTAGAAAGTGCGCAACCAGTGGACGCGTAGGTCGGCCCCGTTGCGACTTGACGCATTCGCCTTGAAAGTGGTATTGACGGTGTTTCCCTTGGCAATTCCATAGCCCACGCCGAGCAACAAATCAGTGCTAGTGCGGCGAAAGCCCTGATTCTTGCCATTGACCTGATCGGCCTGACGGTTGGTCCATTGCAGGCCCGTGGTTAGCGTCACCCGGTCATTCACCGCGAAGCCGACGGATGGGTTAATGAACAAAAGATTGCCGGGCTTGTAGTCGGCGCTGCCGTCCTTGCGGATTCGGTTGAAGCGGTAGGCGGTTGTCAGCGAGAACACCAAGGGGTCAATGGCCTTGTAAGTTGTCAATCCCAGCAGAGCGGACTTGGACGACGCACTGCTTTCGCGATGTTTTTCACGCAGGGCTATTTCGGCAAAGCCCAAAACTGCGGGCGTATCGTCGTCACCCTTGAACTGATAGTTGACGCCCGCCCAAACATCGGCAAAACGTAAGCGCCCGGCCATCCCGTCTTGAGGCTGGAGGAGCGTGAAGTTACGCGGCGGGACGCCAGCGATGCGGCAGGAGTTCGTCGATACGGCGGGCCGGCAAGGACGGCAAACGTTCCAGCACATCCTTCATGTACGCGAAGACGTCATGCCCGTTCAACCGGGCGGACTGGATCAGGCTCATGACGGCCGCGGCGCGCTGCCCGGCACGCAGACTGCCGGCAAATAGCCAGTTGTTCCGGCCCAGGGCAATGGGCCGGATGCGGTTCTCCACCCAGTTGTTGTCGATCGGAACGTTGCCGTCGTCGAGATAATGCGTCAACGGTCCCCAGCGCCCAAGACTGTAGTCGAACGCCTTCGCCGTTGCACTGCCGTCCGGTACCCGCTGTCGTTGCGCCAGCAGCCATGTGTGCAGCGTGTCGGCCGCCGGCCGTCCCTGCTGCTGCCGTAGCAAGCGCCGCTGATCGACATTCAGCTCCTGCGCTTGCCGCTCGATGTCATACAGCGTGCCGAACAGTTTGAGCGCATCTTCGGCAATCTGGCTCTTGTGGTTGGCCCATAATTCGTGGAACTTGCGGCGGGCGTGCGCCATGCAACCCGCTTCGGTCACGCCCGCCCGGAACAACGCCTTGTAGCCGCCGTAGTCGTCGCATACCAGCGTGCCGCGCCAATCGCCCAGGAAGACACGCGCATGTTCGCCGCCCCGGGTCTGGGTGAAGTCGAACACCACCGCCTGCATCGCGCTCATGCCCGTGCTGCAATAGCTCCACAGGTACGCCCGGTGCGTCTTGCCGTGTCCCGGCTTGAGCATCGCCACCGGCGTCTCATCCGCATGCAGCACCGCCTCCTTTAGCAGCGCCTCGCGCAAGGCATCGACCAGCGGCTGCAGCTGCACGCCGCAGCGGCCGACCCACTGTGCCAGTGTCGAATCCGGAATCGCCAGGCCGGCGCGTCCGAAGATGCCGGACTGACGGTACAACGGGAGGTGGTCCGCATACTTGGCCACCAGCACGTGCGCCAGCAGGCCGGCGGTCGGCATCCCCTTGTCGATGATGTGCGGCGCCACCGGCGCCTGTATCAGCGTCTCGCAGGTCTTGCACACCCACTTGCCGCGCACGTGGCGCTCGACCGTGAACACACCCGGCTGGTAGTCGAGCTTCTCGGCGATGTCTTCGCCGATGCGCTGCAATTGGCAGCCGCAACGGCAGGTGGTCGATTCCGGTTCGTGGATGACTTCCTTGCGCGGCAAGTTCGCCGGCAAGGGCGCGCGTTTGGGTTGCTGCTTGTCGCGGTGATCGGCGACGGCGGGCGTCACCTGGTCGATCTCGGCCTGCAGGGCTTCGAGATCGGTGTCGATCGTCTCGAACAGCAGCCGTTGCTGCTCGCCGGCATAGGCTTCGCTGGTGGCGGCGAACCTGATCCGCTTGAGCGTCGCCATCTCGTGCGTGAGCTTGTCGATCAGCGTCTGCTTGGCGTGCATCTCGGCCAGCAGGCGCGCCGCCAGCGATCGCAGCTGTTGGGCGTCAAGATGATCGAGGTCGGAGACTGAGGTCATGCGCGGCAGTGTGCCAGAACTGCCGCGGGGAAGGAATCAAAACAGTTTACCTCCCGGTGTTGCCAACACTACACCACAGCGATGGCATGGCCGTGTGCCAGGGTCTTCCAGGGCAGGCCTGTGACCAGGGCGCCGAGTTGATCGGCATTGAGTCCGACCGAAGGGATGTCGACCGAATCGGCCCATACGAAACGGCCACGGTTGAGACGGCGTGCTGCCAGCCACATGCCGAAGCCGTCGTAGACCAGTACCTTGATGCGCGTGGCGCTCTTGTTGGCGAATACGTAGGCATGATGCGGATGGGCCGCCCCGAAGACCTTGACCACCCGCGCCAGAGCGGTATCGGTGCCGGCGCGCATGTCCAGCGGTTCGACGGCGAGCCAGGCAGCGTCGATCCGAATCATCGCAGCCAGCCCTGCAGCCAGCTCGCGCACTCTGCTGCTGCCGCGCCCGGCCAGCGTACCGTTACCGTCGCCGCCCCGCGTCGAAGCTCGATCACGATATCCTGCAAGGCGGGCGGCACCGCGGGAGCTTGAAGCGGCAGAGGAACGAATTGTGCAGCCGGCCGAAGCACCGGCTCGTGCCCGGGTGCTGGCACCTCCCGGGCCTCATGCGCCGCTACCCAGCGGCGCAGCAGGTTGGCGTTCAATCCGTGGCGCAGCGCGATGGCCGCGATCGACACCCCAGGCTGCAGGCACGCCTGGATTACCTTCTGCTTGAATTCCGGACTATGGCGCCGGCGCCGCTTCGGCTGTACTTGCTGATTCTCTTCCATGGTGTACACGTGTCCACTTGAGTTTATGGTGGACACGATGCTCCGCGATCTTGACCTGCCGATTCAAGATGCGATCACCGGGCGCTTACAGTCATTCACCCATTCTTCGCCGTTATGCGAAGCATCGTAGAGTCCTAACGAATTTGGCGGAAAAAGACCGACTGGATAGGGAACCCGGCTTTGTCCGGACCGCGAAATTAGCTCGACATGCCCTGCTGCTGGTACATTGCGGCCGTAATCAATGCTGCCGTTGTCGGTAGCCCACACGAAGAATTGCCCCCGACTGCGCGCCGCATATTCCCACTGCGCCTCGGTCGGCAAATCGAAAGGCAATTGCGTGATAGTGCCGAGCCATTGGCAATAGGCTTTCGCTCGCTGCCATGGCACCCCGGCGGGGACAGTTGGATAACGATATTCTGCGTCAAGTTTTTCGTTTGCCGCACGCTCGGTTCGTGTCGCATCCGAGTAAATGTCAAACTCCGCATACGTCGTTTTGTACTTCGCAATCGAGAAGTTCGACAGCGTAACTTCATGCGCCGGGCGACTGGCAAGCTGATCGCTGTATGGCAGCTTTTCAGGTGACCATAGCGGCCCGAAATCACCCATCATGAAGGTGCCGCCTTCCACGAAAATCAGGTCGTTCACGACTTTCTTTTTCAGCTTGGATATCCGCTCTTCAATAGTGCCTTGCCCCAGCGCCTCCAACTCCGCTGCCAGCGCTGGTGGTTGTTTTAGCGCCTTGAGCTGGGATTCATCGATGTATTGGTTGCTCATCTGGGGAATTTTGGGCGGCTTTACCGGTTTTTGGGCTTCCGCAGAAAGGGACACCAAAACGGCGCACAACAGGAACAGGACGGTACGGTATTTCATACAATTTCTTGCAGTTGCAAAATATGCAAGTATAACGGCAATACAGTTCTCTT
>JAKACN010000345.1 GCA_021821365.1 Pseudomonadota bacterium
ACTATGTCTGGGCCCACGACAGGCATGGCTACATTCCGCTGGCGCGCAGGGGCGAGCCGCTGGCCGGACTGATCGTCGTCAAGCCGACCAGCCCGCTGCGCACCCTGGAAGAACTGAAAGGCCGGAAGATCGGCACGCCGCCCGAAGTCGCGGCAGTCAGCCACCTGACGAAAATGGCCTTGCTCAAGGCCGGGATCGATCCGCGCCAGGATGTCCAGGTGCAGTACTACAAGGCGCACGACTCCTGTCTGCAGCAATTGCTGATCGGCGAAATCGATGCCTGCAGCACGGCGGCTTATCCGCTGCGTTTCTTCGAGAACAAGTGGAACGTCACGTTCCGCGTGCTGGCCGAGACCCAGACCATTTCGCATTCCCTGTTCATCGTGCATCCGCGGGTCAGCGCGAAACACCGCGAGATCATCAGGAAAACCATCCTGTCGTGGGACAAGACCAAGGCGGGCAGGCTGTTGCTGGAAAGGGGCGAATTGAAACCGTTCATCGCCGTCACCGATGCGGAATACGGCGAAGTAAGGAAATACGCCAGACAAATGCAAGGCAAATGATGCTGGGACTCTCGCTCCGCTACCGGATCGCGGTCACCATCTTCGTGCTCGAGGCGGTGATGGTGGGAATCGTGCTGTGGCAGACGACGTCCTACATGCTCGAGGCCGCGCGTGAGCAGCAGGCCGTGCACGAAGAGGTCACGCTGAACCCGCTGGCCAATTTCAGCCGCATCGCCCTGCTCACGGACGAAGTGTCCGAGGTGCAGAATTATTTCCAGAAGCTCGCGGACAGCGGGGATGTGACGCACATCCTGCTTGCGGACAACAAGAACCGCATTGTCGCGAGCAGCAGCATGGCCGAAATCGGCCAGCCCTTGCCGAAACTGCAGGCAGGCGAAAAACATTACTGGCGCGTGCGCGACGTCGGCAACGAAAGCGGCAGGATGGGCGTGCTGGCGGTCGAGTTCTCGCAAGCCGCGGCGATGGACGCTACGCGTCGCACCTTGAACCTGGGCGTGGCGCTGGCGCTGGCGGGCATGGTCGTCATCGCCGTCGTGGGCGTCGTCATGGGCAGGCTGCTCACGCGCAAGCTGGATCGCCTGGCCGAATCCGCGCAGCGCGTTGCCGCGGGCGACCTGCACGCCGTCTCGGGCTTCGAGGGCAACGACGAGGTGGACAAGGTCGGCCGCGCCTTCGACCGCATGGTGCGAACCATCGAAAGCCAGATCGAGGAACTCAGGGAAAGCCGGGAGACTTTCGAGCTTGCGGTCAGCGGCACCAACGACGGCATCTGGGACTGGAACATCGTCGCCGGCGTGGCGTGGTATTCCGCCCGCTGGAAGGACATGCTCGGGTTCTCGGAAAAAGACGCGCAGATTTCCAATACCATCCAGGCCTGGCAGGACCGCATCCATCCGGACGACAAGGCGGCGGTGCAGGAGGCGCTCGATGCTTATTTTGCCGGCGGCGAGGAGTTTTTCCTGTCCGAGCACCGGCTGCAGCGCAAGTCGGGCGATTACATCTGGGTCCAGGTGCGCGGCAAGGCGCAGCGCAACGATGTCGACCGGGTCGTGCGCATGGCCGGATCGCTTACCGACATCACCGCGCGCAAGCGCCAGGAGGACGCGATCCAGCATCAGGCGCTGCACGATGCCCTGACCGGGCTGCCCAACCGCAGTCTGTTTCTCGATCGGCTGCAGCAGGCGGTGCGCGTGGCGGAGCGCGAGAAGAAACCGTTCGCCGTCATGATGATGGATCTCGACAAATTCAAGTGGATCAACGACACCCTCGGCCATCATGTCGGCGACCTGGTGCTGCAGGAAGTCGCTGCGCGCATTCAGGGCACGCTGCGCGCCTCCGACACGGTTTCCCGCTTCGGCGGCGACGAGTTCCTGATTCTGCTGCCGGGCGACGATGCCGGCCAGGTAGTTCATGTCGTCGACAAGATCCGCCATGCCTTCGAAGCCAATCTCGTCATCGAGGGAAACAGCCTCAAGATCGACGGCAGCATCGGCATCTCCGTCTATCCGGACCATGGGAATGACGCCCATACCCTGATCAAGCGCGCCGATGTGGCGATGTATGTCGCAAAGAACTCCGATACCGGCTACGCGCTGTACGATTCGCGGGACGACCTCAATTCGCCCAATCGCCTGGTGCTGGCGAGCCAGCTGCGCCAGAGCATCGAGAATGACGAACTGGTTCTGCATTTCCAGCCCAAGGTCAGCCTCCGCACCGGCGCGGTGTACGGAGTCGAGGCGCTGGTGCGCTGGCAGCACCCGCATTTGGGGCTGCTGTTTCCGAATGATTTCATCCCGCACGCGGAAGGTTCCGGCCTGATCACCCCGCTAACCTTCTGGGTGCTGGATGCGGCCTTGCGCCAGCATTACCATTGGCGGCAGGCAGGCGTCGAGCTGGTGGTGGCGATAAACCTGTCGGTGCGGAATCTGCAGGATATGGAATTGCCGGGCAAGGTGGCCGCGCGGCTGGAAGCCTGGCGCATAGCGCCGCAATGGCTGGAACTGGAAATAACCGAAAGCGCCATCATGAACGATCCGGCGCGAGCCCAAAAGATTCTCTCGCGGCTCGACGACATGGGGGTGCAGATTTCGATCGACGATTTCGGCACCGGCTATTCGTCGCTCGCCTACCTGAAGCAGCTTCCGGTCGACGAGATCAAGATCGACCGCTCGTTCGTAATGGACATGCTGCACGACGAAAGCAACAGGACCATCGTGCAGTCGACCATCGATCTTGGCCACAATCTCGGCTTGAAGGTCGTGGCCGAAGGCGTGGAAGACATGGAGTGCTGGAATCTTCTGCGCACCCAGGGCTGCGACGCCGCGCAGGGCTACTATATAAGCCGGCCCATCAGCGGCGACGAATTGGCGGAATGGCTGATGGAGTGGGCGGCCCGGCCGCGCATCAAAGGGGTGGTCGACTCGAGCGGCCAGGTGTCGTGACATTCGGGCTGCAAGCCCGGTCTGGCGGGGTAGATCTGGCCAGAGGCCATAACTTGTCGAATGCATGGGAATTCGTTTGAAGAAGATCCGCTTCGTCCCGCTGCTCGGCCTGGTCCTGCTGCTTTACGGCGGCTGGACAATTGCCGGAAATCTCGGCTTCTCCCTCGCCTTGCCGTACGCGCTGCCTGTCCTGGGTAGCGCCGTCGCCATCGTGCTGGCCGGCGTAGCGCTGCTCCTTGCGTCGGCGCCGGGCGAGAAGCGCCGCCGCGGCCAGCTGTTCATCGGCATCGTCCTGCTGGCGCTCGCCGCCGCCGGACGCCTCTCCGGCGTTTTCGGGATCGATTTGGCCGAACTGCCGCCGGGCGAGGCGATTGGCTTGCTGTTGATGGCGATCGCGCTGATTTCGATCCATGTCGCCAGGCTGCCGGCCACTTTGGTCCAGTTGGTCTTGCTGCTGCTGGTGGCGTCCGGATTTCTCGGGCTCGCCGGCCATTTTCTCGACATCAGCCTGTTGTACCCGAGTTATGCCGACATCCAGACCACGATGCCGCTCTCGATAGCGCTGCTGGCATGCGCGCTGGGCTTGTGGCTGCAAAGCTACGGGATGGAATGGCATCAGCGCCTCTATGGCGACCGCGACGATCGCAAGATCACCCTGATCAGCGGCGTCATTCTTTTGGGCATCGCGATCAGCGCGGGCCTGTCCGGGTTTGCCCTGGTCGCGGCGACCACGCAGAAGGCGCTGTCCGACAATCTGCTGATCTCGCTGGAAAACCGCGTGCGCGCCTTCCAGAGCGAGATCGAATACGCCGCCGAGAACGCCAGGCTGGCCGGCTCGCGGCCGCGTTTCAACATCCTGATGGCGAAACACGCGCAGCAGGGCATTAGTCCTGCAGAACGACAGGAAATCAGCAGCATCCTGGACGACATCGTCGACAAGACGCCGATAACGGCACTGGTATTGCGCGATGCCCGCGGCGAGGTCTACGCCAGCCGGGGTACGCTGGCCGGCAACGCCGAATTCGACGTGCCGCTGTCCGGCATGCCGGATGTGTCGCTGCGGTGGCAAAAGGGCAGCATCCTGCGCGCACGCATTGCGATGACGCCCAATGGCCGGCACGCAGGC
>JAKACN010000077.1 GCA_021821365.1 Pseudomonadota bacterium
CTCTAATTGACGTTAACGTAAACGTAAAGCAGGTACGGTGAAAATACGGTATCGACGCGTTCAGGCAGCGTCCTTCAGGCGTCGCGAGGCGGATTTCTTTTCCACCTTGCCCGGCCTGTCCCCGGCCAGCAGGCGGCGGCATTCTTCCTCGTGCGCCGCGATTTCCGCCAGCGTGACTTCCAGGTCTTCGCGCTGGCGCTCCAGGGTTTCCCTGTGTTGCGCGAGCACGGTCAGGAAGCGCTTCAGCTGCGCGGTGGTGTCCTTGGGCGATTCATACATGTCGACCAGCGCCTTGATCTCCTGCAGGCTGAGGCCGAGGCGCTTGCCGCGCAGCGTCAGCTTCAGGCGCGTGCGTTCGCGCCCGCTGTAGACGCGCGTGCGGCCGCCGGCGCCCTCGCGCTTGGGGCTGAGCAGCCCCTGGTCCTCGTAGAAGCGGATTGCGCGCGGCGTGATGTCGAACTCGCGGGCCAGTTCGGTGATGGTGTAAGTCGGCATGGGCGTCTGCAGCGATAAGGGTTTGTGTTTACAATCGTTCGAACGGATTGCAGTTTACGTTAACGTCAACCAGCTTATTGTAGGCCCACGCGCGCCAAATGTGAACATGCAAGTTTGACAATTCATGCATTGAAGGCTTTTGATGAACCATCTCGAATCGCAACTCAGCTATCCCTTCGACAATACGATTCCCGCGCCGGGCGCCGCGCAGGAAGTCGCGCCCGGCCTGCTGTGGCTGCGCACGGGGCTGCCGTTTGCGCTCGACCACATCAACCTGTGGCTGGTCCGCGACAGCGACGGCTGGACCGTCGTGGATTGCGGCATTGCCACCGATACGACGCGCGCGAACTGGGAAACGGTGTTCGCCGCACACCTCGACGGCCTGCCGATCGTGCGCGTCATCGCCACCCATTGCCACCCGGACCATGTCGGTCTGGCCGACTGGCTCTGCGCGCGCTGGAACGCGCCCTTGTGGATGACCACGGGCGAATATGGGTTCGCGCGCATGATGTCGGCCTCGCTGCCCGGCGTCGACGGTGTGGCGATGGTGCCGCATTTCGAGCGTCACGGACTGACCGATCCGGCCATGCTGGAAACGCTGAAAGGACGCAAGAGCTATTACCCGACACTGGTGCCGGCGGTACCCGCTTCCTACCACCGCATGCAGGACCGGCAGGTGCTGCGCATCGGGGAGCATGCATGGCGCGTGATCACCGGCTTCGGCCACTCCCCGGAACATGCAGCACTGTATTGCGCCGACCTGAAGGTGCTGATCTCGGGCGACATGGTGCTGCCGCGCATCTCGACCAATGTCTCGGTGTTCGCCGTCGAGCCGGATTCCAATCCGGTGCATCAGTACCTCGACTCGCTCGGAAAATTCCACGACCTGCCATCCGATACGCTGGTGCTGCCGTCGCACGGAAAGCCGTTCCGCGGCTTGCATACGCGCATCGGCCAGCTGATCGACCATCACCGCGAACGCCTCGCGGAAGTGCTGCAGGCATGCACGAAGCCACAATCGGCAGCCGACATCGTGCCGATCATGTTCCGTCGCGCGCTGGACGCGCACCAGCTCACCTTTGCCATGGGCGAAGCGCTCGCGCACTTGCACAAGCTCATGTACGACGGCGTGCTGACGCGCGAGACCGGCAGCGACGGCATCATTCGCTTCCGCACGCGGGGCTGAATCGAAAGACCAGGAAGGCAGGATGGGCTCCTTTTCGCCGAGCCCGATTTGCCTTGCCGGAAAAAACCATCACGCTAATGTGGTGAACGGCTGACGGCGTCGTCGGACGCGCGCGCCGTGCCTTATATCGTTATTTCTCGCACCGAAATCGAATCCATCTGTCAAACAGAGATGTTGCCGATTATCCGGCACTTTCATTGAAGCAGTACGGTCACAAAAAGTTCCTGCCGTTAAGAGACTGACTGTCAATGAAGGTCATGGAATAGTGCCCGGTCATGAGTCCATCAATTGAACGAGAAGGCTTTAGCGAACGATTGCAACTCGCACTTCGCAATGCCGATTATTCGCCTGACAGCCCGACGCAATTGGCGCGGGAATTCAACATCCGCTTCGAGGGTCGTCCGATCACGGTGCATGCCGCGCGCAAATGGCTGGTCGGCGAAGCCATTCCCACGCAGGAAAAGCTGCGCACCCTCGCCCAATGGCTGGGCGTGCCGGCGGAGTGGCTGCGCTTCGGCGGCACCGAAGTCCATGCCACGATCGATCCTCCCGGCAGTACCGCCCGTTTCGAATCGGCCGACGTCAAGCTGATCGCCGATCTGCAACGCCTCGACGACCATCACCAGGCGCTGGCACGCGAGTTCATCCGGATGCTGGTGCGCATGCACCGCGAAAAATCCTGAGCCGCCGTCACGCAAGATCCTCCACCATTTGCCGCAGATAGCGCAGCCCGGCGATTGCCCGGCTGCCATACCAGGACATCATCTCGCCGTCGAGCAGGGAAACAGGTTTGCCGATCCGTTTCTCGATCGCATCGGCATGTTCCGTCGTGAACCGATACGGCTCGGTGGACAGCAGCACGCCGTCAATGGCGTGCGTGACATCGCTCGACCATGCGAATGCAGGGTAGCGCGCGCTTGCATCGGGCGCGCGCCAGCATTGCCATCCGATTTCCACCAGCATGTTGGCGATGTAGGTATCGCGCGAAACAGTCATCCACGGATCTTTCCAGATGCAGTACAGCATGGTCTGCGGCGGACCTTTCGGCATGGACTGCAAGGCGGCGTATTCCCGCTCGAAGGCCGCGCACAGGTTCTCCGCAGCCGGACCGGCGCGAAAGATGCCGCCCAGCAGGCGGAACAGCGCCAGGTTGTCGCGCGGCGCGAGCGGATGGGTGACGATCACGTCGGGAATGAATTCCGCGAGAGCATCGACGCTCGTCTTCTCGTTCTCGTCGATGTTGACGACGAGATGCGTCGGCGCGAGCTTGCGGATCTTGTCGACGTTGACATCCTTGGTGCCGCCGACCTTCGGTATGTCGCGCACGATCGCCGCCGGGTGCACGCAAAAGCCGGTGCGCCCGACCAGCCAGGGCGCGAGGCCGAGATCGCACAGCAGTTCGGTGATCGACGGCACCAGGGACACGATGCGCGGCGCCGCGGACGGCGCGATCGGCCGGTGTTCGGTGCCGAGCGCATCGATGAGTTGCATTACAGGCGGCCCTTGTGCGGCGCTTTGGAGAACGTCGCATCGTACAGCCAGTTCGGCAATGCACGCACCACTTTTGCCACCACGCCCATCTGCCACGGAAATACGCGGAAGCTGTCGCCGGCATCGATGGCGGCAGCCGCCTTCCGTGCGAACTGTTCCACCGGCATCAGGAAGGGCATGCGGTACTTGTTGACCCGGGTCATCGGCGTATCGATGAAGCCGGGCGCGATCGTCACCACCCTGATGCCGCACTTCTTCATTTCGAGCCGCAGCGACTCGCAATAGCTGATGACGGCCGCCTTCGATGCGCTATAGGCCTCCGAGCCCGGCAGTCCGCGCACACCGGCGACGCTGGCGATGCCGACCAGGCGGCAGCCGCGATCGCCCGCCTGCGCCTGCTGCTTCATGGCAGCGATGAAGGGCGAAAACGTGGCTACCGTTGCGGTGAGATTGGTGGCAATGATCTGCTCGAAAACCGGAAGGTCTTCCGCATGCTCGGTCAGCGTGCCGCGCGAAATGCCGGCATTGGCGATCACGATGTCCGCCCCGCCCGTGGCCTGGATGAAGCGGCCGGCAGCTTCCTCCATCGCGCCATGGTCGGTGACGTCGAGCGCGTAGAGCTGATGGCGCTGGGCGTTCGGCAGGCTGGCCGCCAGTTCTTCCAGCAACGGGCGGCGCCGCGCCACGAGGCCCAGGGTGGCGCCTTGCGCGGCATAGTGGCGAGCCAGTGCGGCGCCGATGCCGCTCGACGCGCCAGTGATGAATACACGCTTCATGAATGTCTCTATCCTCCCTCGTTATTTTGATCATGGACCTGCGTATCGCACATGGCAGGCCGGGGAAATAAAAAAGTCCGTCCTCTTTCGAGGACGGACCTGCAGTGTAATACGTTCCGGCTGGCTTGCTATTTTTTTACGATGATCACTTGTTCTTCTTGGCTACCGCGGGGTGCGGCGCGGGAGCGGCAGCAGTGCCGCCCTTTTCCTTCGCGACCTTCGCCACCAGCGCATCCATCACTTGCAGTGTCGCCTCGAACAGCACCGCTTCAGGGCGATTGCCCATGGTCGCGCCGACGACGGACGGCGAGGTCAGGAAACGGCCGTCGATAGCCACCAGCGGCACGCCGTCAACCTGGTAATCCTGCTGCAGTTGCGCGGCGCGCTTGGCTTTGCTCTGCACACCGAAGGAGTTGTAGACATCGAGGAATTTCTTCCTGTCGACGCCGTTCTTCGCGACGAAGTCGGCAATCGCACCGTCGGTATCGAGGCGTTGATGCTGCACATGGATCGCGTTGAATATCTTCTTGTGCAGTTCGTCCACCTTGCCCATCGCTTCCAGCGCGTAATACAGCTTCTGCTGCGGAATCATGGAATCGCGGAAAGCCACCGGCACGCGCTTGAACACGATGTTGTCGCCCTGCTTCTTCACCCAGGCTTCGAGGTCGGGTTCGAAGGCGTTGCAGTGCGGACAGGAATACCAGAAAAATTCGCTGACTTCGACCTTCTTGCCGGAATCAGTGGGCTGCTGCTTGTCGAGCAGACGATAGTCCACGCCCGGTTGCGGATTGGTCGGTGTCGCGGACGCGCCGAACGCGACCAGCCCGATAGTCAGTGCTGCCAATGCTTGCTTGAGAAAACGCATGTGCATCCCCTTTTTTCTTTGTGAATGAACTATTTCGCGATGCGCACGACGGCGGCATCGACTCCGTTGTCAGACAGTTTGCCGCGAACCTTGTTCATGGCATCGAGTTGCGTGAAGGGACCGACGCGCACGCGGTAGAGCACGCCATTTTCCGACTGGCGCTCGGACACCTTCGCTTCCACGCCCTGCAGCGCCAGCTTGGCGCGCATGCTTTCGGCATCGGTCTGTTCGCGGAATGCGCCCGCCTGCAGGAAGTAGGTCCACTTGTCGTCCGCGCCCTCCACCTTGGCATCCTTCGCATCGGCGGCGGCGTCCGGCTTCTTCGCCTTGTCGCCCGACAGATCGATCACCGGCGCCTTGCCATCCTGCTTCGGATCAACCTTGACGACTTCAGCCTTCTTGTCGGACGGCGCCGGCGCAGCGGTATTTTCCGGCGGCGTCTCCTTCATGAAGTCCCTGGCCGCATCCTTGGCCGCAGCCTTGTTGCCGTACAGGGGCTTGTTGGGGTCGCCGATCTGGCCGGCAGCCGGCTCGGTCGTCTTCTGCCTGCCGAATTTGTCGGTGAACGGCACCGGCGTCTTGTTGATCGTGACCGCCACGCCCAGCGCGATACCGAGGCCGATGATCAAGCCGATGATGATGCCTAAAATCGTTCCGCCCTGCTGCCTGTTGTATTTGTGCATACTTCCTCAATCACATCCTGTTACATCCTCGCCGGCGCCGATACCCCGATCAGCGCCAGGCCGTTACGCAAGACCTGGCGCGTTGCAAGCATTAACGCCAGGCGCGCCATCCTGGTGGACTCGTCGTCGACCAGCACCCGCTCGGCGTTGTAGTAGCTGTGCAGCTCGCCGGCCAGGTCGCGCAGATAGAACGCTACCTGATGCGGGCCGAGTTCGTCGAGTGCTTTCTGCAGCATTTCCGGATATTCGGCGAGCTTGGCCAGCAGCGCCGCCTCGCGCGGCGACGCCAGCGGTGACAGATCGACAGCATTCAGCGTCGATTCCTCGCCGCCCCACTGCGCCATCACCGAGCAGATGCGCGCATGCGCGTACTGCACGTAGTACACCGGATTTTCATCCGACTGCGACAGCGCGAGATCGACGTCGAAAGTGAATTCGGTATCGGCCTTGCGCGAGATGAGGAAGAAGCGCACCGCATCGCGGCCGCGCGTCAGGTCGCGTTCGCCGTTCTCGTCCTTCGGATCGCCGGCCGACCATTCGATCAGGTCGCGCAGCGTCACGTAGGAACCGGCGCGCTTGGAGATCTTGACCTCTTCGCCATTCTTCATGACGGTGACCATCTTGTGCAGCACATAGTCGGGATAGCCCTGCGGGATGCCGATGCCGACCGCCTGCAGTCCGGCGCGCACGCGCGCCACCGTACCGTGGTGATCGCTGCCCTGCACATTGATGACCTTGCCGTAACCGCGCTGCCACTTGGTAATGTGATAGGCGACGTCCGGCACGAAGTAGGTGTAGGAGCCGTCGGACTTCTTCATCACGCGGTCCTTGTCGTCGCCGTACTCGGTGGTGCGCAGCCACAGCGCGCCGTCCATGTCGTAGGTCTTGCCGGCCTTGACCAGCGCATCCACCGTCGCTTCCACCTTGCCGTCGTGGTAGAGCGAGGATTCGAGGTAGTAGTTGTCGAACTTCACCCCGAAGGCCTGCAGGTCGAGGTCCTGCTCGCGGCGCAGGTAGGCCACCGAGAACAGGCGGATCGATTCGAGGTCGTTGAAGTCGCCGCTCGCGGTGACGGGCTTGCCGTCGCTGGCGGATACGGCTTTCTTGGCGAGGAAGTCGGCGGCGATGTCGGCGATATAGTCGCCGTTGTACGCCGACTCCGGCCAGTGCTCGTCGCCCGGTTTGAGGCCGCGGGCGCGCGCCTGCACCGAGTAGGCCAGGTTGCCGATCTGGGCGCCGGCGTCGTTGTAGTAGAACTCGCGGGTGACTTCATGACCTTGCGATTCCAGCAGCGAGGACAGCGCGTCGCCCAGCGCGCCCTGGCGGCCGTGGCCGACGTGCAGCGGGCCGGTCGGATTGGCGGACACGAATTCCACCATTACCTTCTTGCCGGCGCCGGACTTGCTCTTGCCGTAATGTTCGCCTTCCTTGAAGATCTCGCGCACCACGGCCTGCTTGGCGGCGGCGGCCACGCGCAGGTTGATGAAACCGGGGCCGGCGATCTCTGCCGTCTCGATCAGCGCACCCTTGTTGGCCAGCACCGAAGCCACGATCGCCTGCGCCAGTTCGCGCGGATTCTTCTTCAGCGGCTTGGCCAGCTGCATCGCGATGTTGCAGGCGATGTCGCCGTGCGCCGGATCGCGCGGGCGCTCCAGCACCACAGTGGGTTGCATGTCCGTTCCGGCGACGATGGGAGCAAGGGCAGCCTGGAACAGGTCGATAATCTGTTGTTTTTGTGAAGCGAGCATGGGATAAAAAAAGATGGCTGGCGACCCGTTCAGCGGGCCACCCCATGGCCATCATGTGAAATGTGAGGATGGGTGGAATTATACCGGCTCGCCCTCATTCGCCCAATTTGTCGCGGCAATACGTCTCCAGGAAACGCGCCATCCGGAACGCTTCCGGCCGCCATGGCGATTCCGACAAGTTTTCCGGGAGCAAGTAGATGTAAGCGCCGGCGACCAGGACTTCACCCGCATCCGGCGTCACATGGACCGTATCGCGCCGGTATTGCTCGCCTTCGAAGGCGTCGAGCGCGGCAACATCCTCAGCGGCAACATCGAAATACAGCACGCCCTGCACGCTCCCCCGTGCCATGGGCACCATGCCGGGATAGGTTTCGTCCCGGATCGCAAAACGCGCGAAGCCGTCGAGCCGCGCCGGCGCGGAACGATATCCGCCGCGCACCACGCGCGTCCACACCTCAGGGAACATCAGGGAGCCGTAGGTGAAGATATGCATTGTCATCCAATCAGGAAAGCCGAAGGGTATCGGCCATGTTACCGGCTTTGCATGCCGCCTTCAGTAGTCCGCCCGCACCGGCGCGATGTCCTGGCTTTCCTCATGCATCACAACGCGATTCCTGCCCTGCTCCTTCGCGCGGTACAGCGCGGCATCGGCCGCGGCGATCAGCTCTGCCGGCTGCTCGTGCGCGACCGGCAGCATGGACGCCACGCCGAAGCTGGCCGTCACCCCCGGCGCAACGCGCGATGCGGCGTGCGGGATCTGCAAATCGAGTACGGCGTGCCGCAACTTCTCCGCAATCGCCGCTGCGTCCTCGGCATTCGCTCCGGGCAGCAGGACCACGAATTCTTCGCCGCCGAAGCGCGCCACAAGGTCGGCCGGGCGCCGCGGCACCGAGCGCAGCGCCGCCGCGACCCTTTGCAGGCAGTCGTCGCCGGACGGATGACCGTAGTGGTCGTTGTAATTCTTGAAGAAATCGACGTCGACCAGCGCCAGCGCGACCGGTCTAGCTTCGCGCCGCGCACGGCTCCACTCGAGATTCAGGCGGCGGTCGAATTCGCGGCGGTTGGCCAGTTGCGTCAGTTCATCCTCGGCGGAAATCCTGGCCAGCAATTCCACTGCATGGCTCAGTTCCTCATTGCGTTCGACTTCGCGCAGGCGCGCCAGCCAGGCACGGCGCTGGTCCTGGTCCATGCGGAAATTGGCGATCAGGCTGATGATGACGGCGGCGAGGCAGAACAGCCAGTTGTTGAACTTCACTTCCGGCGGCATGGAGGCAATCCCCGCGAGCGTCATTCCGTACATCAGGGTAATCAGCAGCGAGGTGACGAGCGCGCTGCGAAAGCGCAGGTTCAGCACGATATTGCCGAACCAGACGATGAGCGTGATGCCGGTCTGGTAGTGCGCGGCGTACGGGTGCGTGCTCAGGCCGGCGATCCACGGCAGGCTGATGCCGCACAGGATGAGCGCCGCCGACATCAGCACCTCGCGCGCGACCGGGTGCCGCAGCTTGTACAGATTGAACGTGGCCAGCAGCAGGACCGGCACGACGACGATGAAACGGATCGCCCATGCCTTCAGCCAAACGTCGGGAACCATCACGCGGTCGCTGATGGCGAAGGCGGCATACAGCAGCACTGCCGCGATGCCGGTCTTGCGCAGGCGGCGTTCGCGGATACGGTCGATCTCGCCCTGGAACGCCGCTTCGAGATGGGGCGGAAACTTGTCCCGATAGGTCCAAAATTTCCGCTCGGCCTCGGATTCCGGCGCCGGATCATCGTGCGTGCGTTGATCGACTGACATGATGTTCAATCCGCTCCGGGCGAGCTCGTTCCTCCAGTGAAATTATTATTCTGCAACAACAGCTTAGTCTTTGTCGGGGGCGGCGTCTAGAACGCACTGGCGAAACGCACTGCCAGCAGCTTTTCCATGGACACGTCGATCATGTTGTTCGGATCGCGCCGCACGGTAAGCGACACGCCGACCGATCCGTCGCGGCCGGCCGGCACCAGGTAGTTCAGCTCGGCGCGCATTTCACGGCCCAGCGGCACCATGGAAAACACGAGCCGTTCGCGCGATGGCAGGGAGGTGCCGTCGCCGGACAGCATGTCCATCACGATCCGCCCCGAATAGGCACGCATCGGCTGCGCCAGCGACAGGCTCATGCGGTCGCCGCGCTTGATGCGGTCGGCGGCAACCAGCGCCAGCGAAAAGGCATTGGTGCGGGTGCGCGAGATCTCGGTGATCAGGCCGTCCCTGCCGGCGCTGCCCGGCGTCACGCCATAGGCAGCCTGACCGGCCAGTGTCACCTTCGGCGCGAGCAGCACCGCGCCGGCCACCTGTACCGCGTCGGTGGAGGCGACCGGGCCGAAGGAGAGCGGGCCGCTCGAATACGATCCCAGGTAGGCGTTGGTTTCACTGGTCTGCGACATCGAGACCGAAAGCGCGGCGCCGCCGAAGCTGCGCGAAACTTCGAACAAGGCGGAGCTGGCATGCGCCAGATCCGGCGCGGATGGCAGCGGGACGCCATCCTGCGACGCCAGCATGCGGTTCAGGCTGCTGCTGAGGGCGCCGAACTTCAGCTTCACTTCGCCGACCCGCTGCGCGAGCGCGGCATGCGCGGCGCCAGGCACCAGCGCGAAGTAGGGATTGGACAGCGCGGCGACCTGCTCCAGCGGCGCCCCCTGCGACAGGCTCAATCCGCCGGCACCGAAATAACTGCCGGCCATGCCGCCCATGCCGAACGCCGCCTCGGTGCGGCTGCCCGCGCGCGACTGCAGGGAAAACGCGGCGAGCCGGCGCTGCGGGGCATCCTGCGCGGCGCGCACGGCCCATCCGGTCGATGCGGTCAATGCAGGACCGTAGGCCACGGCCAGCCGGCTGCCGTCGTCCAGCAGGCGATCGACCACGGCCAGCCGGCGGTCCATATCGCCGAATGCGTCGTCCAGCGACAGCGGCGCCGGCCGCACCACGGTCGCGCCCATGTCGACCTCGAAGTCGCGCTGGAAATCGTCCACGCCGAATACGTGCAGCTGGCCGGCGGCCGCAAGGTTCCACAACATGCTGGTCGCCGCCGACGGCTGCACCGAGCCGGCCAGCACGTTGATGCGCTTGCCGTTGAGCGTGGTGGAGATCACCGCGCCGATCGGCTGCAGCGCCTTGTCGATGTTCAGCAGGCCGCGCCCGTATACCGGGTCGATGCCGGGCGCACCGAGATCGGTCGCCGTCACGAACAGGATGGTAGCGATCTGCTCCGCGCTCAGCGACGGCCAGAGCTGCTTCACGAGCACCGCTGCGGCGCTGACCATCGGCGTTGCCATCGAGGTGCCGGACATGGTCGCGTACTGGTTGCCGGGATAGGTCGATACGATGCCCGAACCGGGGGCGACCAGGAACCACGGGGCGGTATCGCCGGCGTGATTGGAATAGGACGCGATGCGGTTGGCCGCATCCACGGCGCCGACCGCGATGATCTGGTTGCCGGCCCAGCCTTCCTTCGCGAAGCGCGCCGGCCAATCGGGATTGCGTGCGTGGTCGTTGCCTGCCGCCGCCACGATCAGCATGCCGGCACGCACCGCTTCCTGCATCGCCTGGGGATCGTAGCCGGCTGCCGCGCCCAGGCTCATGTTGACGATGGGCGCCTTGCCGATCGCGTAGCGCAATCCGCGGTCGAGCGCCGCCGTCGAACCCGCGCCGTTGTCGGCAAACACCTTCACCGGCAGCAGGCGCGCCGCATAGGCGACGCCGAACACGCCGCGCCCGTCGCGGTCGGCGGCAAGGATGCCGGCCACGTGCGTGCCATGGCCCGCCCTGTCGGTCACGTCGCTGCTGCCGTCGAGCGCGTTGAAGCCCTGCATCAGCTTGCCCGGCGCGGCGAATTCGCGGTGACCGGCACTGATGCCGGTATCGAGCACCGCAATGGTCACGCCATCGCCCGTGATGCCGCGCGCATAGGCCGCATCGGCCTTGATGTGATTGAGGATCGAGGAGGAATTGCTGCGCTCGACATCGATGGCGGCAGCCGGCATCGCCGTTTGCGCCGCATCGGTCGCACTCGTTCCGATGACGGATGCATCCTCGGCGCGCACCGATGCCGCGAAGGCGGCGGCGAGCGCAAGCGCGCATACGCTGCGGGGGAACAAGCTGGAGGTGAACATCTGTCGCCTTTCTCCGGGTTCTGCCTGTCGGAAAAAGGGCGTCGCTGCGCCGGTACGGCGGCCCCGCTGGCTTGCGGCGATGAACGGCATTGCCTGTTTCACCACGCGCGAAGCCCGGAAGCTTTGCGTCCCCGCCTTTCAGCGGGTTTGCCCTTACATGCCGTAAGGGCCGGTCAAGGAATAAATTGCGCAATTTGCCGGGCAGTGCGCCCGCGATGCCCGAGAAAAATGTGCAATTTATTTCCTGACCGGCCCCAGGTTGAATAAATACTGCATATTTCCATTGTGCATCGTATTTCGGCAAATGCAAATGAATCGCATGACACGCACCCGCATGCAGTCGCCGTGCAACAACACGATGTCAATCCGGAATTCAAAAAGAGAAATGGCTGCTCAGGCGCGCTCGCCCGCCTGGCCGTCGAGCCACTCGCGCCAGACAGCCATCAGGACGGCGATGATGACGGGGCCGACGAACATGCCGACCAGACCGAAGGCGGTGAATCCGCCGATCACGCCGAACAGCACCAGCAGGAAGGGAATGTGCGATGCGCTGCTGATCACCAGCGGACGGATCAGGTTATCGACCCAGCTCACCACCAGCGAGCCCCACAGCAACAGGCCGACACCGGCCCAGGTGTGGCCCGCGATCAGCAGCCACACCCCGAGCGATCCCCAGACCAGCGGCGTGCCGAACGGTAGCAGCGCGACCAGCGCGGTGAGCGCGCCAAGCAAGGCCGGTGCGCGGATGCCCGCCGCCCAGTAGCCGACGCCGGCCAGTATCCCTTGCGCGAATGCCGTCAGGACCAGTCCGTACAGCACGGCCTTTGTCGTGCTGCCGATGGCCAGCAGATAGGCATCGGCACGTCTGCCGATGACGCGATGCATCGCGCTGCGCACCTGGCCGAGCAGGCTTTCGCCGTCGCGATAGACGAACACCACGGTCAGCAGCGCGAACGCCAGCCGCGCAGCATTCCTGCCGACGCCGCCGATCAGGTCCGTCAGTTCGCCGAACCAGCGTTGCGCCAGGTCCAGCACGTCGGCGCGCAGCACGGCCGGGTCGCCCGCGACACGATTGACGATCTGCTGCAGGCGTTCGCCCAGCCAGGGAATGTCGAGGATCGCATCCGGCAGGCGGCGCGGCCCTTCGCCCAGCCAGGCGGACACGCCCTGGTAGGCGAACATGAATTCCGACTGGATCAGTCCGATCAGCCACAGCAGGGGAAGCACGAAGGAAGTCGTCAGCAGGAAGGTCATCAGCAGCGCGCTGCCGGTCGCGTTGTCGTGCAGGCCGTTGCGCAGGCGCGCATACACCGGCCAGGTGACATAGGCGAGAATGAGTGCCCATACCACCGGCGCGATGAACCACTGCAGCACCACGAAACCGAGCAGAAACAGGCCACCCAACGACAGCCAGAGCAGTATCGTGCGTGTGATGGCGGATGGAGCGCGTCCGTTCATGATCGCGTGCTTGTTCTCGTTCCCTTCCCCTTCATTATGATGCCGGGACTGAGCCGGCATCTCGACATTTCGCAGACTTTCCAGCGCCGTCGATGCCGCGCGGCTATTAGCGATTTGTAGGGTGCGCGATGCGCACCCTACATCCCCGGCTAGTGATCCATGCGGCGCAGCGCGGTACGTCCGACGCGATCGACGGCACGATTGATCGCGATGTACATGTCGGCTTCGGTATCCTCGGCCACGATGTCGGGCAGGCCGTTCAGCACGAGGTGCACGCTGCAGCGCTTGTCGACGCCGCCGCGCGGTCCGTTGATATCGGCCAGGCGCACCGTGACCTGCCTCACCTGGTCGGTCGCGTGCTTCAGTGCGAAGCGCAGGCGGCGTTCGGTATGTTCCATCAATGCGTTGGTCAGTTCAAAACCCTGGGCGCGGACATCGACTCTCATGACATGCTCCTTTGCGTTGTGTGTTCGGCCTTTGCTGCCGGCCTTGAATTCACTGTAGTCCACAGGAAACATGTTTAAAATTCGAATAATATAAATTCCCGATTCGAAAAATTCGAACAATCATGAGCGCCATCAATTACAAGCACCTGCATTATTTCTGGGTGGTCGCCAAGTGCGGCGGCATCGGTCGCGCCAGCGAGCAGCTGCACCTCACGCCGCAAACCGTCAGCGGCCAGATCGGCATGCTGGAAGAGGCGCTGGGATACACGCTGTTCGACCGCATCGGCCGGCGCCTGGAGCTCAACGATGCGGGCCGCATGGCGTTCAGCTACGCGGACGAGATCTTCACGCTGGGCGAGGAGCTGGAAGACATGCTGCGCCATCGCCCCGGCGACCGGCCGCTGCAGTTCACGGTCGGCGTGGTCGATTCGCTGCAGAAATCGATCGTCTATCTGCTGCTGGAACCCGCGCTGCGGCTGCCCGAAACGCTGCGCGTCGTCTGCCGCGAGGGCAAGCTCGACACGCTGCTGGCCGGGCTGGCGATCCGCGGGCTCGACATCGTGCTCGCCGACGGCCCCATGCCGCCCAACAGCAACGTGCGCGGCTTCAGCCATCTGCTCGGCGAATGCGGCGTGGCCTTCTTCGCCGCGCCGGCGCTGGCGAAGCGTTGCAAGGGCGCCTTTCCCGCCAGACTGGACGGCGCCCCCTTCCTGCTGCCCGGTGAAGATGCGGCGCTGCGTGCGCGCCTGCTGCGCTGGTTCGAGAAGGAACGCATCCGGCCGCGCATCGCCGGCGAATTTGACGACGGCGCACTGCTCAAGGAGTTCGGTCAGGCAGGCGCGGGCATCTTCGCCGCGCCGGCAACGGTTTCCGCGCAGGTGAAAAAACAGTACGGCGTGCTGGAGATCGGCCGCACCGATGCGCTCGTCGAACAGTTCTATGCGATCTCGGTCGAACGCCGCCTGTCCCATCCGGCGGTGGTCGCCATCAGCGCAGCCGCCCAGCAACGCGCGGCATCGCCCTGATTGGCCGCCGGGAATGTTGATCTGGAACAAGGAAATCGGCGGGCGCTTGGCGCACTGTTGGACATGCAAATGTTCAAGTGATTTCCATTTTCTTCACGCTTTCCGCGGCACGATGTCCGGCGCGACGCTGCCTTGCCCTTCGAGAACCGACCTGCATGCTACCCGCCTATATCTCCCATCCTGACTGCAGCCAGCATGAGATGGGCGCGCATCATCCGGAATGCCCCGACCGCATCGCCGCCATCCGCGACCAGCTGCTGATCAGCGGTCTGCTGGACTACATGCATCCGTACGATGCGCCGCTCGCCACCGCCGAGCAGCTCGCACGGGCACATAGCATGCTGCACGTGCGCGAACTCGCCGCCAAGTCGCCAACGACAAGCTACGAGCAGGTCGATCCCGACACCTGGATGAATCCGCATACGTATCGCGCGGCATTGCGCGCCGCGGGTGCCGCGGTGCTCGCCACCGACCTGGTACTGCGTGGCGAAGCGCCGGTTGCATTCTGCAACGTCCGCCCGCCGGGGCACCACGCCGAGCGCGAAGCCGCCGGCGGCTTCTGCTTTTTCAACAACGTCGCCGTCGGCATTCGCCACGCGCTCGACGCGCACGGGCTGAAGCGCGTCGCGCTGGTCGATTTCGATGTCCATCATGGCAACGGCAGCGAAGACATCCTGCACGACGACGTGCGCGTGCTGATGTGTTCCACCTTCGAAGAAAACCTGTACCCGTTCTACGGCAGTGAACCGAAGGGTCCGAACATGGTCAACGTGGGGTTGCCGCCGCGCTCGGGCGGCGCTGCGTTCCGCGAAGCCGTCGACATCTGCTGGCTGCCCGCGCTCGACGCCTTCCAGCCCGAAATGATCTTCATCTCCGCCGGTTTCGACGGCCATCGCGAAGACGACATGAGCAACCTCGGCCTGGTCGAAGCCGACTACGAATGGGTGACAAGGCAAATCATGCAAGTCGCCGCGCGCCATGCGAAGGGACGCATCGTGTCCTGCCTGGAAGGCGGATATGTGCTGTCGCCGCTGGCACGAAGCGTGGTGGCGCATGTGAAGGTGTTGATTGGAGCGGATTGAAAGGATGGCGAAGGAGCGCCACCAGGGTTGCGCTTAAATGATTTGCCGTTTCCGCTGTGAGCTGTCGAAAAATTATGCGGCGAAGCGGATAAAGAAGCGAAATCTGTTTGAGCTCCGAACGTAGTGAGGGCGAGTTATTTCGCTTCCCGCTTCGCTGCATAATTTTTCGGGAACCCCGAAGGGGCAGCTCGCCGCGGTCGGACTCGGCGTCCCCCCTTTTTTGCTTGCTTTCTTTGGCGAAGCAAAGAAAGTAAGTGGCCCGCCGGGGCCAGTCCCGGCCAGCCTCCGCGAAGAGCAAACTGAATTGCAATACCGGAGAGAGGGACGAGGAATTCCGTCCTTCTTTCAGGAGGCTGGGATGGCGGTAGTGAGGCGGAGTTTAGACTTGCGATAGCTCGACCTCACTACCCCCACCCTAGCCCTCCCCCTGCAAGGGGGAGGGAACGCAAAAGTGATTTTGCCGACGCACCTGGATTCCCGCCTTCGCGGGAATGACAGCAGTACTCGGCGACAAGTGTCTCGAAAGGCTGCTGACGCAAACGACAAGCACCAGGCCAGGCGCTGCACCGAAATGACAGAAAGATTACGATGGCAGACAAATAACGAATCCGCAACGTAAAAAAACAAACATACAGATGACGATTAGCACAACATGGACAAGCACTACCTCACCCCCCTCTTCTCCCCACGTTCCATCGTGGTCTTCGCCGGCGACACCACCGCGCCGGACAAGCAGACGAGCGCCGGCCGCCTGATCACCGAGCAACTGCGCGACGGCAAGTACGACGCCCCCGTCACCTTCCTCGACATCGGCATGACCGGCACCCTGAGCGATCTCGCCCAGTCGGGTTCCGACCTCGCCATCATCGCCCTGCCCAACGAGCAGCTGGCTGCCGCACTGGAAGTCGCCGCGCGCATCCAGTGCAAGACCGCGCTGATTCTCACCGGCGGCGTCGACGCGACACTCGCGACCGAGCTGCAGGCGATTGCGAAACAGCACGGCATCCACCTGCTCGGTCCCAACTGCATGGGCTTCCAGCGCCCGCGCCTCGGCCTGAACGCCAGCGCGCTCGGTTCGCTGGCGCGCAACGGCACGCTGGCGCTGGTGTCGCAATCCGGCGCGCTGACGTCCTCCATCCTCGATTGGGCCGTGAAGAATGGTGTCGGCTTTTCCGCCGTGGTCTCGCTCGGCGCCAATACCGCCGTCGACCTGGCGCAGGTGCTCGATTACCTGGCCGATGACCGCGCCACGCAAAGCATCGTGGTCTACCTGGAAGGCATCCGCAACGCGCGGCGCTTCATGAGCGCGCTGCGCGCCGCCGCGAATGCCAAGCCGGTGATCGTGCTGAAGGCGGGACGCAAGCCGGCCGGCGAGAAAGCAGCGCTGACCCATTCCGGCGCCATCGTCGGCAGCGACGACGTGTTCGACGCCGCGCTGCAGCGCGCCGGCGCGGTACGCGTGCGCACCTTCGTGCAGCTGTTCTCGGCGGCGAAAGGCCTGTCGGGACGCACCCTGCCGGTCGGCAAGCGCCTCGCCATCGTCACCAACGGCGGCGGGCCGGGCGTGCTGGCGGCCGACTGGGCCAATGAACTCGGACTGGAACTGGCCGCGCTGCCGCAAGACGCCGCCGCCGAACTGGCGCCGCAGCTGTCGCCACTGGCCTGCCTGCAATCGCTGATCGATCTGTCGGAAGATGCCGGCGCCGCGCACTACCGCGCCGCCATCAAGGCCTGCGCGGCGAGCAGCGGCATCGACGGCGTGCTGGCGATCCTCTCGCCCAAGCCGGAACTCGATACCTGCGCCGTCGCGCAGGCACTGGTCGATCTGCACCCGTCGGTGGGCAAGCCGCTCGTCACGTGCTGGATGGGCGACGAGCGGGTAGCCGACGCGCGCAAGATCCTCGCCGGCGCATCGATCCCGACCTATCGCACACCGGAGGCGGCGGTCGATGCGTTCAGCAACATCGCCTACTTCCACCGCAACCAGCAGCTGCTGCACCAGACGCCGCCGCCGCTGTCGGCGCTGGCCGAGCCGGACCTGGAAGGCGCGCGCATCCTGGTCGAAAGCGTGCTGGCGGAACGGCGCTACGTGCTGACCGAGATGGAGTCGAAAGCCCTGCTATCGGCCTTCCACATCCCGGTCACCAAGACCATCCTCGCGCGCTCGGCGAGCGAAGCGATCCTGGTCGCCAACCAGCTCGGCTATCCGGTCGCGCTCAAGATCGATTCGCCCGACATTGCGCACAAGTCCGACGTGCAGGGCGTTGCGCTCAACCTGCACAACGCGGCGTCGGTGCGCGACACCTGGCACGACATGATGGCGACCGTCAGCCGCCTGCGCCCGGACGCGCGCATCAACGGCGTGACGATCCAGAACATGTCGGGCAAGCCGCAGGGCCGCGAACTGTACATCGGCGTCAGCACCGACGAACCCTTCGGCCCGGTGATCTCCTTCGGCGCCGGCGGCACCATGATCGAACTGATCGCGGACCGCGCCATCGAACTGCCGCCGCTCAACCAGTTCCTCGCGCAGCGCCTGATCGACCGCGCCCGTTCGGCCGAGACGCTGGGCGCATGGCGCGGCACGCCGCCGGCCGACCGCGAGGCACTGGAGCAGATCCTGCTGCGCGTGTCGGAAATGGTGTGCGCACTGCCGCAACTGCGCGAGATGGATATCAATCCGGTGATTGTCGATGAAGCGGGCGCACTGGTGGTCGATGCGCGCATCGTGGTCGACCATGCGCCGGGCGGCGCCGACAGCTACAACCACCTGGCGATCCTGCCGTATCCGTCGGCGCAGGAAAAGGAATGGCCGATGCGCGGCGGCGGGCACTACACCGTGCGCCCGATCCATCCCGACGACGCGGAGATGCTGCAGGATTTCGTGCGCCGCATGTCGCCGGAAAGCCGCTACTTCCGTTTCGTCTCGACCATGCGCGAGCTCTCGCTGAAGATGCTGGCGCGCTTCACGCTGATCGATTACGACCGCGAGATGGCGCTGGTCGCCATCCACTGCGAGCGCACGCCGAACGCCGACGGCGGCTTCACCGAAACCGAGCGCATCATCGGCGTTTCGCGCTATGTCACCAACCCGGATCTGTCGACCTGCGAGTTTTCGCTCGCGATCGCGGACGATTTCAACGGCAAGGGCATCGGCTCGCGCATGATGCTGTCGATCATGGAGGTGGCGCGCAGCAAGGGCCTGTCGCAGGTCGAAGGGCTGGTGCTGACCAACAACGCACCGATGCTCAAGCTGATGCGCAGTCTCGACTTCGAGGTCAGGAAATACGACGAGGATCCGGACTTCCGCCTGTGCGTGCGCGTGCTGTGAGGCATCGCGCTTGACCGGGTGAATCCGCGCATGCCGCGGATTCACCCGCCTGCCGTCATTTCGCGTGGCAGGTCATGCACAGGCTGCTGCCCGTGTTCGACACGCGCAGGAAGGTCGGGAAGAAATCGCTATCGCGTCCCGCCGACGGCACGCCGTGCGGATCATGGCAGGATGCGCATTCCACCTGCGCCTTGCCGTTGGTGACATACAGCCGGATGTCGCCGCTGTCCATGCGGCCGCTGTTGTTGGTATCGAAGAACCGTGCCACGCCTTGCGTGCCGGAGGGCGTATTGAAGTCGGTGCCCGGCCCGTTCTTCGTCGGGAAGGTCACGCCGACCGGATGGTCGTTGCGCAGGTCGGTGCCGATGGCCGCAACGGTAAAGTCGGGCGCGCCTGCGCCGAGCACACCGGCTCCCGGCGAATGGCAGGCCAGGCATTCGCCCTGCGTCAGTCGCATATGGACGGATGCATTCTGGCCGCGCGGATTGGTCCAGGTGTTAAGGAAGGAATCGTTCTGCGTGGTCTCCTGCGATTGCATGTATCCCCCGGAGCCGGGCATGT
Organism: Pseudomonadota bacterium; assembly: GCA_021821365.1. Taxonomy (GTDB): domain Bacteria; phylum Pseudomonadota; class Gammaproteobacteria; order Burkholderiales; family Burkholderiaceae_D; genus Noviherbaspirillum. The sequence continues at coordinate 19,300 of JAKACN010000077.1, forward strand.
TGATGATGGAATCGATCGCCGTCTGGCCGTCATGGCACGACAGACAGGCGAGCGAATTGTTGCCCGGCTGCGAAACCTCGCCCTGCAGCGTCTGCGTGCCGAGCTGGTTGTAGGTGGTGTAGTTCGTCACTTTCATGGTGCGGTTCCACAACGGCAGGTTGGTCGTGGTATTGGCGCCGTGGGGCGTGTGGCAATAGACGCAGATTTCGCCATAGTCGTTGCGATAGTTGTCCATGATCGAACCGCTGGGGCCGCCACCCGACGCCTGCCGCTGGGTCAGGTTGTGGCGCGTGTTGCCGATGCTGCCGCGGTTGCTGAACTTGGTGGCCAGATCGCCGGCGGCATAGGCGACTCCCAAGGCGCTCATGAGCAACACAAGCGCCACGATGATTTTTCGCAGTGTCATTTGTCTCCCTCGTCTCCTGTCAGCTCGCCGTCGCCAGCATCCTGCTTCCTTCCGCATCACTCAGACGTCGAATCACTTCCACCTTGTTGAACAACTGGT
>JAKACN010000078.1 GCA_021821365.1 Pseudomonadota bacterium
TGCGCCGTCGCCATCTTCACGTTCGCCCGCACTGCGACAGGGAGCTTGCCGCTGGCCCGTCTGCCGAGAGCGATGTGGATGTCCGCCTGCGCCGGCATCGCATTGATCCGCTGCACCGCCTCCGGCAGACCGCTCTGCCAGCCGCGCTGCTCCCGGCCGCCAAGGAATATTTCCGGCGTATACACGACGCGGCTGCCGGCCTGACCGGACAGCCAGCGCTGGCGTTCGCTGAAGGCGTGCCGCGCAAAGCTGTCCTTCCAGCCGATGTCGTCCCAATAATCGACGTGCAGCGACAGCGGCACCAACTGCCCGGACACCATGCCGTTTCGCAAGCCGCTCACGAAACGATCGGCCGGCGGGCAACTGCTGCAGCCTTCCGAGGTGTAGAGCTCAAGCAGCGCGACAGTATGCGCGGGGCTTTGCTTGCTGCAGGCCGGCGCGAGGGCGAGCGCGGACAGCGGCGCGGCGCACAGTGCCGCGAAGAACAGGGATTTCATGGACGCCTCCACATCGTTGCTGATGACAGTCCTCAGTCGATCCGGGATGCCTGCGCATTACAAGCGCATCCGACGCGCCAACGAGATCTCCGCGACATTCCCATTCCCGGGAATCCTGTGCACGCCTCGCGAGGAAAGATGCGCTGCCGGATTTTTTCCCTCGCGCACCACGTCCCGTAAGTTAAAATCACCGCGCACTCGCAACAACGACCGCGTGACATCCATGCTCATTTACATGTTCACCGTTTACAAGATCTTCCGCGGCAGCCTCTATTACGGCAGGCTGAGGAACGCGCTGTTGCTGATCCTCGCGGTGCATATCTTCGGAACGATCGGCTACGTCGTCATCAGCGGCGGCAAGGCATCGGTCATCGACGCGCTCTACATGGTCTTCATCACGGTCGCGACCATCGGCTACGGCGAGGTGATCGACCTGTCGCACAGCCCGGGCGGGCGCGTGTTCACGATGCTCATCGGCTTCACCGGCATCGGCACCCTGACCTATCTTTTTTCGGCGATCACCGCCTTCGTCCTCGAAACCAACATCAATCATGCCTACAGGAGATTGCGCATGGATCGCACGATCGCCGCGATGAGCGGGCATTACATCGTCTGCGGCATCGGCCGCGTCGGCAGTTACATCGCCGATGAACTGCTGAAGACCGAGCGCAGGTTCGTCGTCATCGAGGCCAACGAAAAGACCCTCGACGCGCATTGCGAACGCACCGGGCACCAGGTCTTCCTGACCGGCGATGCCTCGGACGACGACGTGCTGCTGCGCGCCGGCGTCGAGCGCTGCAAGGGCGTGTTCGCGGTGACAGGCGACGACAGCAAGAATCTCGTGATCAGCCTGTCGGCGCGCCAGCTCAATCCGACGTCACGCATCGTCGCCCGCGTGCATGACCCGCGCAATGCGGACAAGACGCGGCGCGCCGGCGCCGACGAGATCGTGTCGCCCGATTTCACCGGAGGCATGCGGCTGGCCTCGGCGATGCTGCGGCCGCATGCGGTGAATTTCATGGACATGATGCTGCACACCGAGAACAATCTCCGCGTCGAGGAAGTGGTCGTGCCCGCCGGCTTCAAATCGCGCACGGTGGCTGAATTGGCGAAGAACCCGGAATGGATGCTAGTCGCGGTGCGCAGCGGCGACGACTGGGCGTTCAATCCGCGCCCCGAGGCGCGCATCGAGCCCGGCCAGGCGCTGATCGCGATCGTCAGCCCGGGCGGACGGCGCGCACTGGAAGAAGCGGTGGGCGCGGCGGGCGCCCTGGAATCGGGCTATTCGCTGTGAAGGAATGAAGCGGCTGTCGCGGTGCGCCGTAAGGGCACTTCCGTCATCGTCATGGGCTCGCACCGGATACCTCGCCGCGACAGCGTGAAGTTATAATCGGCCCAACTCTTTTCCGCGAGGTTCGCCGTGCCCAAGCGTTTGTCCGTGTTACACCAATATCTCCTGCCCAAGCAGGCGCTGACCACGCTCGCCGGACGGGTTGCGCGCTCGCAAGACGAGCGCTTCACGCCGCAACTGATCCGCTGGTTCGCCAAGCGCTACGGCGTGAACATGGCGGAGGCGCTCAATCCCGACCTGGCGAGCTATGCGAGCTTCAACGATTTCTTCACCCGCGCCTTGCGCGAGGGCGCCCGCCCGCTGGCCGATGCGGATTTCGTGTGCCCGGTCGACGGCGCGATCAGCCAGTGCGGCGCAATCGAGCACGACCAGATCATCCAGGCCAAGGGCCATCGCTATTCCACCACGGCGCTGGTCGGCGGCGACGGCAAGCTCGCGGCGCAGTTCGACCACGGCAGCTTCGCCACGCTCTATCTCAGCCCGCGCGATTACCATCGCATCCACATGCCCTGCGACGGCAGGCTGACGCGCATGATCTATGTGCCGGGGTCGCTCTTCTCCGTCAATCCGGCGACCGCGCGCGGCGTGCCAGGCCTGTTCGCCCGCAACGAGCGCGTGGTGTGCGTGTTCGAATCCTCGTTCGGACCGTTCGCGCTGGTGATGGTCGGCGCAACCATCGTCGGCAGCATGGCAACGGTCTGGTACGGCGTGGTGAATCCGCCGCGCTCGCGCACCGTGCGCGAGTGGCGCTACGAAGACCAGCAGATCGCGCTGAAGAAAGGCGAGGAGATGGGACGCTTCCTGCTCGGCTCGACCGTGGTCCTGCTGTTCCCGCGCGGCGTGACGGAGTTCAATCCCGCGTGGACGCCGGGGCGGGCGATTCGCATGGGCGAAGCAATGGGAAACAGGCCGCGCGGATGAAACGTCCGCACTGACGTTTCGTAGTCGCGGCGATCGGCAGTGAACCCGTCGCAACGCTTCATCCAGCTTGCCCTCGCCTGCTTGGACACCGCGAATCCGGCCTGCTATGATGAATTGCATTGCGGAAACAACGCGCAAGACATTTCATCATCAGGTTGAGAGGGACTTCATGAACATCGACGAAGCGCTGGTCAAGGACGGGGAATTGCGGGCGAAGCTGCTCGCCGCCATCGCCGGCAAGTATCAACTCGACGCCAAGGCCATGGCAAAGGTCGATGCCTGCGTCCTCGGCAACTGGCTGCACGGCGAAGCCGAACGCAAGTTTCCATTCGTGAAAAGCTACCGTCCCTGCGTCGATGCGCACGCCGCGTTCCACGCCGAAGTGGAGAAGGTGGTGCGGCAAATCAATCTCGGCGAGTACGAACAGGCCGAGGCGATGCTGGCCGGCGGCACGCCCTGTGCCAAAGCTTTCGTCGCGCTGGTGGCCGCGCTCAAGCAGCTGAAGAAGGATGCGCGCCTGTAGTGGTTCTATTTCGCCGTGATCGTGAACAGCTTCTTCACGTCGCGCACATAGCGCCTGGTTTCCCGGAACGGCGGCACCCCCTTGTACTTGCGCACATTGCCCGGCCCGGCGTTGTAGGCCGCGAGCGCTTCATCCACCGTCGCATGATTCTCGATCAGGTATTTCAGATAGGCGGTGCCGACGTCGATATTGGTCTGCGGGTCGTACAGGTATTTCGTGTTGCGCACGCCCACGAACCGCGCTGTCTCCGGCGTGATCTGCATCAACCCGCGCGCATGTCGCCTTGAGGTGGCGGCGGGATTGTATCCGGACTCCTTCTGTATCACCGCATGGATCAGACTGCTCGGCACGCCGTGGCGCGCAGAGGCATTCATCACCATCTGGTGATACGGCTTCTCTTCGCACGCGTGACAAGCGGCAGTCGTCATGATCTGGTCGATGGTGAGGACGTAATCCGGTTCCTCGATCAGGTCGCGCAAGGGCGATGCGGACCTGCCGCGCTTGTGCTTCAGGGGCAGCGGATCGATGCCGAAGGTCGCCCACTCGCGCAGGATGTCGCGGCTGGTGATGCGGACATGCCTGTGCTTCCCATTGACGCTGCTGGCTGCGTAGGTTGCGGCCACGGCTTGCCGCTCGGTCTCTGCCTGCGAAAGCTCGGGCGTGCTGGTGCACCCGCACAGCAGCGCAAGGCCTGCGGCGGTGACGACGGTTCCCCTGGTTGCCGCACGCCACCGCTCAAGATAACTGAGCCACATGTCTCCCTCCCAGCAAGATGCAGATGCCGCATGCGGCATGCATTCCCGACCACGGGCATGCGAGAAGCGGTGAGGAAGACGCAGCGGGGCGATCCGGAGGAAGAAGGCTGCGTCAGGCGATGACAGGCCGTTGGTTCGGCTCTTCCATGGTCATGTGCTCCGGCAGCCCTGCTATCCTAGGTCGTCGAGACCCTTAGATCAGAAGCTTTGCGTCCCCGCTTTTCAACGGGTTTGCCCATATCGGGATGATTGTTGATGCCCGCTTGCATGTGCGCGTGGCGAATGCTTTCCGTCCATGCAAGCGATACCTTCCACCCGAGCATAGCGTTTTTGCTTGCAGGCCGGAAAACTATCTCGCCCGCACGATATGAAACTTTCAAGGGATTCGGCGGTTTCGTTGTGCCGGCGCTACCGTTGTTAACTGCCTGGCATATCAAACAGGCATGTCCGCAGGAGCCGGCAGCGAGCGCGGCGTCAAGCGATACACGCGGGGCGGGCGCTGCCTCCTGCAACGCTCGCCCCGCATCCGCTCAATCCAGCGCGATCTGCGCCTTCACCCATACGGTGCGTCCAGGTTCGTTGATCCTGACCGTCTGCACGTACCCCGCCACCATCGCGCCGGCCTTGCTCAAATTTTCGGCATAGGTTTTGTCGAACAGGTTATCGATGCCGGCCGAGACCAGCATGCCCTTCTTCGGCTTCCATCCGCCGTTCACCGAGAACACGCCGAATCCCGGTGCGCGTCCGAGGTCCTGGCCGACGATATTGCCCTTGTTGAGATCGAAGCGGTTCTGTTCGGCGACCAGTCGCAGCAGCGTGCCGAAGGACCACGCGTCCTTGTCATAGCGCAGACCGATGCGCGTTTCGAGCGCCGGCATCTGCGCCAGCGGCGTGCCGTCGGTGTCGTTGCTGCCGCGCGCCCAGGCCAGCGAACCATCCAGCTTCCACACCTTGTTCACCGCATAGGTCGCGCCGACTTCGCCGCCCCAAGTGGTTGCGTCGATGTTGCGCGTGATCGCGATGCCGGTCCGCGCGCCCTTCGTCACCCGCGACTGGATCTGGATGAAGTCGTTGACCTTGCCGTAGAAACCGGACACCTCGACATGCAGCGCCGCGCTGTCGTAAATGGCGCCGACGTCCAGCTGGTTCGTTTTCTCGGGCCTGGTATCGAAGGCGCTGACGCTCGCGGCGCTTTCCTTGGCGATCAATTCCCAGTAATCCGGAAAACGCTCGCTGTGGCCGACGCCAGCATAGACCGTCATGGGCGTGCGTCCGAGTTCATGTTCGACACGCGCGAAGCCGCTGCCGAGCGTATCGTTGCGCGTCCGGCCCGCGCTCGGATTGGGCAGCAATGCAACGACGGCGCGCCTGTCCTGCGCCTGCCAGCGGTCCGCGCGCAGACCGGTGACGATCCGGTCGCCCTCGCCCAGCACGTGCGTCAACTCGCCGAAGATCCCGGCGTTGCGAAAATTCGCATCCTCGGCGCGCGGCTTGTCCTGGTACGGCTGCGCCAGCTGGTTCTGGGTGGTACGCAGCGTGTGTTCGTTTTCCTGCAGGTCCGCGCCGACGACCAGCTGGCTGGCCTCCGTCACGCGCAGCGTGGCGGCGACCCGTGCGCCGGAAGTGGTGCGGTCGGGATTGCTGACCATGCGCATGCCGCTGACCGGGCGCAGGCTGTAGTTGTCCATCACATGATCGATGTAATTGCGATAGGCCTGTGCTTCCAGTTTCGCGATCAGCGCCGACACGTGGCGCTTGCTGAACCTGAAGCCGACGTTGTCGCGCGCGAAGCGCACGCCGTCCATGGCACGGTCGGCATAGGCCGCCTTGCCGTCGCTGCGCGCGAACGACAGCTCCAGCAGCGTATTGTCGTCGGGCGTGAGGCCGAGCGCGGCGTCGGCGCTCCACCGCTCGTAGCGCGAGTGCACGCTGCGGCCGTCGCCGTCCTTGTAGTCGCCGCTATGCGAGGTGGTCGCGCCGCCGCGCAGGTAGAAGTCCGGATTGCCGGTCGCGGCGTCGACGACGCCATCGTGGCGGTCGTAGGAACCTGCCGTCAGGCTGCCGTTGAACCGCGATCCCGATTGCGCGAAGCGCTCGGTCCGCCGCTCGAAGAGCACCGTTCCCGCCGAATTGCCCGGACCATAGAGCACCGACTGCGGCCCTTTGAGGACGGTGATGCTGTCGTACGCTTCAGGGAAAACGTAGGCGGTGGGCGGGTCCATGCGGCCGCCGCAGCCGCCGAGGATGTGCTGGCCGTCGAGCAGGATGCCGAGACGTGAACCGGCCATGCCGCGCAGCACCGGGTCGCCGTCGGTGCCGGCCTTGCGAATGACGGAGAAGCCTGGGATGGTTTTCAGGTAGTCCGCGCCGTCGTGCGCGGGAATCGGCTGGCGCGGCGCTTTCGGATCGGTGGTGATGACAAGGGGTTGCTGCATGCGCGGCGCGGTGACGACGACGTCCGGCAGTTGCGCGAGAGGCTCGGCCTCGGGCCGGGTGGTTTGCGCGAGTGCGCCGTGCAGCACGGCGCTGGCGGCGCAGGCAAGGGAAATAGAGGAGAAGCGAAAAAACATGGGTATTCCTGACGAAAACGTGCGACCGTGCGCGATCGCCTGGCCAAGAGGCCAAGGACGCGCGCGGGCATGAATGAACGAGCAGGCGCGCCGGGCGACCACGATCCTTCAGGAGGATTGCCCGGCAGCGCGCTGACGACGGTGGGTTATCAGGAAAAGGCCGGCGGGCCGTGCGACGGCGGCGGCGGACAGGCGGGACGGGAAGTCGAAACGGAAAGCGGCGGCAGCGGCGGTTGATGCGATGTTCCGGCCGCAAGCGGCAATACGCTGGCGATGACGGGCAGCAGGCACGCCCCGTGGTGAATTGTGCAGAGCTGGCAATGCCCGTCATGCATCAGATCGCCGTGGTCGCCGGGCGCGCGATCGACGCCGCTCGGCGTAATTGCGCCCAGGCTTCGCGTGCTGCAGATGTCGCTCATGCCGAGCGCATCCTGCGCCCTGCGCTGCATGGCCAGCGCGGACGAAGCGATATTGAACAGGACCGCGAACAGCAGGACCCAGGCTATCGGCGCACGAATTTTTCCCTTGCGAAACATCCGGCCATTGTACACGCCGCGTAACCGGAAATCACTTGCCTGACGTAACCAGCAAACCAGCTCGGCTGGAGACCTTCGGCCCGGACCGCCGCGAAGCCGGAAGCGCCACACGCTTCCGGATTTCGAGCTATCGGCCCGACGCCTTCTATCGGATCGGCTCCTGGCCGCACGCCAGCCGTACCCAGCCGTTCCGGGAAGGATGGAGGATGAGCCGGCCGCGAAGGGTCAGATAGTGCAGGGCCGTCTGCACGTGCGGCGCGCACTCGCGGCATGCGCCGGCCGTGTCATACCAGGCCGCGCGGATCTCCTCGGCATTGGCCGGCTCGCGCCCGTCGCCGGTGAAGCTGGGGCACCTGGTCTCGATGTCCGCGCGGGCAGCATCGTCCGCGATGCGCACCGCCAGCTCAAGTGTCTGCCTCTGGTTTTCATTCAACATCCTGCGTTTCCTCCCTTCGTGATGGCCTGTGCGGGCCGGCAGCGCCCCGCCGGCTCCTTATCCTGAACAGGCACATTTTAAACCAAATGGTTTATCATTATCCTGTTCGGTTGACGTGCCGGAATGCCGCATGCCGCACAATGGCCGCCATGCCTACCAACGAAGAGAAAATCGCCTTCTCCCAGCGACTGAAGCTCGCTCTGCGGCGCAGTCCCGAGCCGGTGCGCGGCGCGACCGACCTTGCGCTGCGCTTCAACCTGCGGCATCACGGGAATGCGGTTTCGGCGCAGACGGCACACAAGTGGCTGAACGGACGCGCCATTCCGACAAAGGACAAGCTGGGCACCCTGGCCGACTGGCTGCAGGTGAACGAACACTGGCTGCACTATGGACCGCCGAGCGGAAGGGTATTGGGCGTGAGCGAACAACGGGAAGCGTACAAGACGTCGCAGACCGGCAAGCCGGCGGCGAAGCACGGCAGCAAGCCGTCACCCGAAGCGCTCCTGCTCGCGGAAAGAATCCAGGCACTGCCGCCGCATCGGCGCTACCTGGTGGAGGAACTGGTGGCGCAGCTGTCGCAGGAAGCCGACGCGTAGCCGTTATCGCCCGATGCACCATCACAGGATTCCCGACGTCACATGGACAATCTGAATACTCTCGGCGCGCTTGGCCTGACGCTCCCTACCCCGGCCTACCTGTTGGGCGCGATCCTCTTCGGCATCATCGGCCTTGCCGCCTATCGCTACGGGAAAAAGACATCGCGCCCCTACCCCAAGTGGCTGGGCGTCGGCCTGATGCTCTACCCCTATGCGGTAACGCAGACGTGGGCCTTGTATCTCGTCGGTATCGCCTTGTGCGTCGGACTGTATGTGTTCCGCGAGTAGTTTGCCTCGCCGATGCGGCGTCACTTCACCTCCGGCCCGAGGGTGACCAGTTCCTTCCGGATTTCACGCAGCTTCTTCTTCACGATCGCGGCGTTGTCGTTCCCGATGCGCAGCATCAGCTTGTGGCCGGCCGAAAGCGATTCCAGGTCCGGATCGACGAACCGGTAAAACACGTGCGGCTGGACCAGGGCAATCTGGCCCGTGCTTTGCGGCGCGTCCAGCAGGTGATCGATGACCGCGACCAGGCGATCATTGAAATAGCCCTTCGGATAGCCGAGGTCGCGATAGGCCTGCTGGAACAGCGGGTAGAGCCTGATATAGACTGCCGCAAACACCTTCGCATCCACCATCGCTACAAGGCGAATGTACGGCGTATAGCGCTCGTAGTTCGACGGCGACAGCATGAGCGTTCCGCCTTCGACGGAAGTGCGCAACGGCGTATCGAGCGGCCGGGTCGGCATCAGTTGCGCGGACACGACCTTGCGCGGAAGATTGTCGACGGTGACGACGACGCGGCGAATCACCTCCTGCGGTGCGAACAGCTGTTTCACCGCCTTCGCGCCAAACAGGTCTGTGAGCGCGTCGCGCGCGACCGCATCGCTTTCCGCGAGCGGCGGCAGCGGCTTGTCCGTCTGCTCGGGTACGGGATACTGAACGGCGGCCTCAACCGCCGCGGAGGGCGCCGGCGGCGATGGCGCTGTTGCCTCGGCGGGTGGCGGCGGCGCGGGACGATAGGTCGGGCCCTGTTTCCAGAGATAATAGGCAAGTCCCGCCAGGCCAAGCAGAATAACGGCCAGCAACGTTCTCCACATTTTCTTCATCGATCGTCTCCTCGTTTCGCATCGTTTGCGGCCATCGCATGGCGCGTGTCCGCATCGTTGCATTAAAATGCAGCACCGCATCCGCTCCGGCTGGATGCACCCGGCCGGGTGTCTGCGCGGCAGAAGACTCCTAGCCTACACTACCGCAGCTTTCCGCATACGACGAGCGACAATCATGCACAAGAACAAACGCCCCGCACCGGCCGCCCGGCCCGATTCCTCGCAGGACAGGGAGGATGCCATGGCGCAACGGCTGGCCACGCTGGCCGGCGATCTGGCGGCGCGCGAAGACCGCGTGGCGAACAGGGAGGCTCTGGACATCGCGGAGACCGAGCTCCTTCGGATCATCAGGAAATGCCTGCACCAGGGCAAGGATGACACCCTGCATGAAGCGCTCGACTATGCGCTGGACGAGGACACCGACGCGTGCCGGCTTCTGAAGGAACGCATCGAAGATGCCGCCGAGAACGTCCTGTTCCGCCGCGATGACGGCCAGGAGCTGGAGGTGAATGCCTTTGTCGTTCCGCTATTCGCACGCACGGCGGGCGGCCTGCGCGCCGACCAGTGCTTCCAGGATGAAGAAGCGTTCGACCTGCTGCGCGACAGCTTCCAGCAGGCGCAGCTGGAAAGCCGCGAGGCGAAGCTGGTCCTGGTCAGCCATGCCTACCATCCCGACGAGCTGGACCGCCTCGGCTACAGCCAGGTCCAGGCCATGGTGCGCGAGGCCCACGAGGCGATGACGCGCAAGAAGGCGCCCGCTGCGCCGACGATCGCGCAAAGCATGAGCGGCTGGCCGGAAAGCGGCTTCGGGCCGGACGACGTCGCAGTGGAATTGCGTTACCTGCTCGGCTTCACGCTGAAGCGGATGGACGATCGCTTCTACCATGTGCCAAAGAGCGAAACGGCGGCCGATGCCTATTTCGAAACGCGGGCCGCGCGCTTCAGGCAATGGGCGAAGGACATCGCGCCGGTGGTGAAGCGTTGCCTGGTCACCGATGGCCGCGACATCGATCTCGATTTCCTCTACCAGGATCTGTTCCATGGCGGCAAGGAGCGCGGCATGGCCGAATACGAGACGCTGCAATGGATGGCGGAGCTGCACCGCACACTGGAAGCGCACGGCGCGGACCCGGCAAACGTGCGCGCGGTGGCGGGTCCGGCCGATGTAGAGGGAGAGACTGTCCTGCGGGTCAATCTGTATGACGAAGCGGGGGCAATGCTTTCCTCGTCGGACAAACCGCTCGCGCTTGCGGGCGAACTGGCGAGCGGGGTCGACGATGCCTGCGACGCGCTGATGTCGATGGGCCTGAAGTCGCTCGATGTCGCGAAGCGTTTCGACGCGGACGGAAATGCTGTCGGCACGCGTCCTTACGGGCATTGAGGATCGATTCATTCGAAACCGGCCGCGCTCGCCGACCCGGGAAAACCGCCGAAAAGCGGTGATCTACCCTTGCGCAAGACGGAATAATTCCGTCTTGCATCCCTCGCGTTGAAATCGGAAAACAGTTTGATTTTCCTCACGTGCAATCACGGCGGTGAAGGTAATCTGGAAACAATCTTCTTTTGTTGTGCCGTAATGGCCCGGCTCGCGTGAGCCGGATTCAGACCAGGATTCACACAAGGAGAAGCAAGCATGAAAAACGCAAGCACTATCATCGCCCTCGCGATCAGCGCGCTGATTTCCTATCCGGTTTTCGCGCAAGGCAGCACCCAGGGAACCACCTCCGGCAAGACCCGCGCCGAAGTGAAAGCCGAAACGGCGAAGGCCGGCAAGGCCGGTGAACTCAACAGGAACACCGAGTGCACCGATACGCCGAACTGCGCCGCCGGCAAGACCCGTGCGCAAGTCAAGGCCGAGACGGCCAAAGCCGCCAAAGCCGGCGAACTCAACAAGAATATCGAGTGCGCGGACATGGCCTCCGGCGGCTCCGGCACGCGCAGCCGTGCGGAAGTGCGCGCGGAAGCCAAGGAAGCCGTGAAGTCCGGCGAAATGAACCGCAAGAGTGAATGCGGCCAGTATCCGGCGCAGCCCAAGAGCAAGAAATAAGGACATGCCGGCAGGCTGACCGGTCTTGCGGACAGCAGCGAGGCCGGCGACGCTTGTTTTCCTCCTTGCCATGCGCCGCCAGCCGGCGGCGCGCGTCCGCTTCCCCGAGAGCGAAATGGGCCCGTGAGGAGGAACGCCGGTTTCCCCGACCGGCGCGTGTTTCGCTTACTGTCGTTGTGGCAGTACAATGATCGTTCCCAAGGGCATACCCATTCGCTGCGATCATGACGTCACCGCTCACCGGCATCGAATCCTGGACGGAATTCGTCACCGCCCGGGAAATTCCGGTATTGCGTCAGACCGCCCATGCGCTCACCCAGGCGCGCACACGCGCCGATCGCATCAACATCCGTGAAATCGCCGATATCGCCCTGCATGATCCGCTGATGGCGGTGCGCGTGCTGCGCTTCAGCGCCCGTCATCGCGGCCGGCGCCAGTTGCAGGACATCTCGACGGTGGAGCATGCGGTGATGATGCTGGGCGTCGAGCCCTTCTTTCATCATTTCGCACAATTCGATGTGGTCGAAGACCTGCTGGCCGCACAGCCGCGCGCCTTGCTCGGCCTGCTGCACGTGATCCGGCGGGCGCAGCGGGCCGCCCGCTATGCGCTGGACTGGGCCACCTGGCGGTGCGACCTGAACAGCGAAGAAATCGCGGTTGCCGCCCTGCTGCACGACCTGGCGGAAATGCTGATATGGTGTTTCGCGCCGCAGCAGGCGCTGGAGGCGGAGGCCCTGCGCAAATCCCGTCCGGCGACGCGGACTGCCGACGCGTACGAAGCGGTGTTGCACTTCCCGCTGGAGGGCTTGCAGGCAGCGCTGTGCAAGGCCTGGGAACTGCCTGAACTGCTGCTGAACCTGATGGACGACTCGCACAGCGAACGGCCACGGGTCAAGAACGTCAAGCTCGCGATCGACCTCGCGCGGCACTCCGCCAACGGCTGGAACGACCCGGCGCTGCCGGACGACTTTCAAGCCATCGCCCGGCTCATGAACATCGACGAAGACACCTTGATGCTCAGGCTCGGGTTGAAACATGACGATGCCGGAGCATCGGCGGCACAGCAACCCGCGCCGCGCGACTGAGCTTCGCCTTGCTCAGAAATACTTCTTCACCACTTCGCCGAACGCGTCCTCGACCGATTTTCCCTGTTTCATCAGCTGGGTGATTTCCTCGGTGTACTCCGAGATCCGCGGCGGCAGCGACGCACGGTTGTTCCTGAAATATTCATAGCGTTGCGCCGCATACTGTTCCTCCAGCCTTGCCGCGCTGATGCGCGTGCCTCCGCCCGCTGCGCGCACGACCCGCGTTCCCCGCGCCCCGGCGGGACGCGACGCGGCGCCGATGCCGGAGATCGCGGCTTTCACCTGATCCATCGTGAAGGTCTGGGTGGCATTGACGCCGACAAACTCGTCGCCCTCCGGCCGGAACAGGTGATGGTTCCGGTCGAAGGCCATCGCCTTGCCGAAACTGTTCATCACCTGGTAGCTCGGTTCGGACCCGATGCTGACGAGGGAAAACTGCACGCGGTCGCCGTACTCGCCCATCTTTTCCATGACGCCCTTGAGATAGTCGGCCGGAAGGGTGTCAAAACTGCCGTTCCAGCGCTTGCTTCGTGATGTGACCAATGTAAATGCCTTCTAAAAAAGTTGCCGATAGCCATGCGCCGCATCGATCGACAACCGGCGCATGGAGAGCTTGGGGGCGAATTATCGCCCAACCTGGGCAAAATAGCTTTGATCCTGTCGTGCCGGACTTGTTCTTGTGCAGGGAAATCCCGGCTTTGGGCGCTACCTTCCGGATACATGCTCGGCGAACGGCGCGGCCAGTTTCAGGTCCTGCACGAAGCGCGCATACGCATTTGCGCGCGCCTCGTCGGGCACGCGCAGCAAATAGGAAGGATGCACGGTGACCATGATGTGCATTCCGCCGGCAAATGCAGCCACGCGGCCGCGACTGGTTTCGATCGGCGTCGCGCGCCCGAACAGCGCGCGTGCGGCGGTCGCTCCCATGGCAACGACCAGCGCGGGCGCAACCAGTCGAAGTTCGCTCTCCAGCCATGGATGGCAGGCAGCGATCTCGCGTTCGCCGGGTTTCTTGTGCATGCGCCGCTTGCCGCGCGACTCCCACTTGAAATGCTTGACCGCATTGGTGACGTACACCTTCTCGCGCTCGATGCCCGCGTCTTCCAGTGCACGGTCGAGCAAGCGCCCCGCCGGGCCGACGAAGGGATGGCCGACGCGATCTTCCTGATCGCCGGGCTGCTCGCCGACGAGCATGATGCGTGCATGCGCCGGTCCTTCGCCGAAGACCGTCTGCGTGGCATTGGCCCACAGCGGACATGCCTGGCAATCCAGCGCCGCCTCGCGCACCTCGTCCAGGCTGGTGGACTCCGGAGCAGTGTGCGGCACGTACTGCCTGCGCGCAGAAGGCGCACGCCGCGCGGGCACCTGTTGATCGAGGGGATGACGAGTGGAAGGCATCGTGATTTCAGCCGGCAGCGGACCATGTCGATGTGATTCCGCGGCGGAAAAAGCGTTCAGGGCAGGTTGACGGATTCCGTGCGGAACCGGCAACCGAAGCGGCCACGCCCGACCGGGAAAAGTCTCTCGGCCGCCATGTCAGACTTGTTAATGGAAGATGACGCGCGCTATTGCGATGCCCCCGGCGTGCCGGCGCTCGGCGCTGGCGCCGGTGTTGCGCCCGTCGCGCTGGTCGGGACCGGTTGAGCGGTGCAGGTGAACCCTGCCGTACCGCCGGTGGTAGTGGTCGGAGATTGCGAACAGAACACGACCAGCTTGGCTGCCACGTCGATGAACCACGCCGATGACGTAGACGCGCCGGACGTGGTCGAACTGCTCGTCGAGCCGATCAGCGGGATGTAGGGAATCGAACTGGTGCTCGTTGTCGGCGCGGGGGTCTGCGCCAAGGCCAATGTTGCAGGTAGTGCGAGTGCTGCGATAAGAATCGACGAATATTTCATTTCATGCTCCTGGTTGGAAAGTGTGTGCCGGTCGGGCGATCCCCTTAGTATGGCGACCGGGTCTCAAAGCGCAATGCGCGCGGCGCAATTCCGGCAGGGATCGCAATCCTGCCGGACAGAGCCTTATTCCGCCTCAATGCCCGTGTCGAAGAAGTGAACGGATCGCGTCGCGCGCAATCCTCTTCACGAACGTGCGGCCTCCCCCAAGGCGGGAGGCATGCCATTGCTGCGCGCATGCATTGGCGTTCGCAACCGCCATGACATCCAGCCACAGAAGACCGGGAGGAAAGAACTGATGATCGTCGTTCAGATCCACAGCGGCCTGGGCAACCAGCTGTTCATGTACGCAGCGGCCCGTGCACTGGCCCACCGGCACAACACGGCGCTCTACCTGGATGTCGATACCGATTGCAGGGAGGGACGCAACTTCGGCGAATATGTGGGCCATTCATTCCAGCTCGACAAATTCCACATCAAGGCCGATGTGCTCGGCATGTCCGGCGTCAAGCAAAGCGGTCCGGGCGCCGGTGTCGGCATGATGAGCGCCATCAAGGCCCGGTTGCGCGGGATCACGCTCCTGCGCAGCGCAGTGCGCCTGCTGCGCCATCGGGGCGTCGACCTGTCCAGGATGGCGCTCAGGCTGTCGGGCGCCGACAGGCACCTGTTCGCGGAAGAACGCGGCGACTGGCGGTACAAGCCGCATTTCTTCGACCTGCCGGACGAAACCATCCTGCGCGGCTGTTTCCTCTCGTACCGCTATTTCGATGCGCTGCGCGACACCATTCTCGACGAGTTGCAACTCAAGGAACCATTGTCCGCCCGGAGCAAGGCGGTTGAAGACAAGATACGCGCCACGGAGTCCGTCAGCCTGCACGTGCGGCGCGGCGATGTCGTCACCGTGCCGGAATACAGGAGCTGGTACGAAGGAGTGCTGACCGAGCGCTATTACCGCAATGCGATCGCCTTCTTCCAGGAAAAGCTGGCGCAACCGCACTTCTTCGTTTTCTCGGACGACATCGACTGGGTCAAGGCGAACCTGCCGATGCGTGGCAAGGTGACCTACGTCGACCACAACGGACCGGAGCACGGCTATGAAGACCTGTATCTGATGAGCCGCTGCAAGCACAACATAACGGCCGGCTTCAGTTCGTTCAGCTGGTGGGCCGCGTATCTCAACACGCATCGCGCAAAGACCGTGGTCAGAACGCGTCGCATGAATGCACTCGACGACCTGAATCACCCGGAGGATTTCTTTCCGGAGGACTGGGTGATCGTGGAGTCGTAAGTCCGCTGCAAGAACATTTTTGTCCACGAAAACACGAAAAGCACGAAAGCCAAAAGAATTATTTCGTGTCTTTCGTGTTTTTCGTGGACAAAACCCGTCAGCCGCGCTCACCCGACAGAACTGCCACCCGCTGCGCGTTTGCGCTGCCGCAGCCTGTTGACGATGCCTCCGATATAGCGCGCCACGCGGAATTCGGAGCGCTCGGCGTCGTGCAACAGCCACTGCTTCACGGCGAGGAGATGGCCGTCCAGCGCCTTCCTGAAGATGCGGCGGCTGTGCGCGACCGCATGCAGCGGGCTGCGATAGATGTCGATGTGCCGGATGTCGTGACGTTCCGCCAGCAGCCGGACCTTGTAGCCGTAGCGCCCCTGCAGCAGATGGAAACGCTTGCCGCCGCGCGCGATGCCTTCGCAGATGGTGTGGTAATAGCACAGGATGCCGAGGCTGTAGTCGTTGAAGCGCGGGTCGTGCGCGATGACGTGCATGAAGTAGTTCTCGCCGATGCGAAAGCCGATGGCGCCGGCGCAGACCTGACCGTCGACGGTGGCGATGCCGACCAGGCCGCATCGCTTCGCCAGTTGCACGATCCATTGCGTCTCCACTTCGGTATAGCGCGGCGCGATGTTCTTGCTTTCCATGCGGATGCGGCCGAGGCGGATGATATCGCGGATTTCCTGTTCCCCGATCTCGGCGGCGTCCTTGACGCGGTAGGCGTAGGTCGGGAAGTCATGCAGCAAGGCACTGGTATAGCGCTTGATGTTGCGCCGCATGTTCTTGCCGACGCGGGCATCGTATTCCTGCACCGACGGCGGTAGGTCGATGATCATGTCCTCGGTGTGGCTCACCGCGTGCCAGGGATACGGCAGGCTGCGCAGATCCGTCCGCACGCGATTGAAGGTAATGCGCGTGACGGCAGGGCAGGAATCGAACATGTGGGCGGCGAAGCGGCGGATGTCGTCTTCACCGAGATGCACGAATTCGCTGACGACAGTGACCGCGTTCTTTTCCCGCTGGTAGAGCAGAACGGCGGCAGGCGCTCCGCCCTTGCTGGCCACATAAGTGCTGGCGCCATCGATCTGCCCCGTCATGGCAAGCCACGACGGCAGGCAGTAGAGGTGACCGTGCAGGCGCTCTATCTCGGCGGCGGCAAATGCCGGCACTTCGTTTTCATGGCAAGCGATGCTGACTTCCCCGCCCCATGCCGGCTCGCCCGGTGCATGGCCGTCAATGTCCTTCGCGATGGATGGTGCACCGCTGATGGTATTCATGGATGTCGGCCTCTCTGTATCGGATAGAACACGGAAATCGCTTTCTGTCACTTGTCGCTCTGGACAGGCGGCAATCCGGCAGCGACAGCGTGCTCGCGCCTCAGCAGGCGCGAGGCGGCATTCTTGAGGTCCCGCAAACCGTTCACGAGATGGAACACCAGTGTCGAGATGACGCTCCCTTCATCCTTGCGTCGTGCCTTGTTCAGCACCCAACTCCGGAACGAGTAGGTATAGCCCTCGCGTGCGATGCGAAACGCCATCGGCAGCAGGACCAGCATGTGCAGGCGAGAACGGTATACCGCGAGATGGTCGAGGTCGCGCTGCACGCCGAGCAGGCGGTACTTGTATTCGTATTGCCCCCACAGGAAGTGGTATTCGTTGCCGTTCTGCGCGATGCATTCGCAGATCGTGAGGTAGCAGCAAAGCGTGCCGAGCCCGTAGTCGTCATAGGCGGGGTTGTGCGCGACCACCTGCAGGAAGTAGTTGTCCCCGAAGCGGAAATTGATCGTGCCGGCGCAGACCCGCCCGTCGAGGGTCAGCACGCCGACGAAGCCGCGCAGTTTCAGCAGCGCGAGCATGCGGCGCTCTTCGTCGTCGTCGATGTAGGAGGTCTTGTTTCTGCCGGACATGCGCGCCCGGTTCAGAGCAATGATCTCGCGCACGTCCGCCTCGCTGATCTCATCGTTGGTATAAGCGCGAAAACGGAACGAAGGAAAATCGCGCCGCAGCTTGTTGAGATAGCGCTTGACGTAGCTGCGGGTCGATTTCCCGAGGCGAGCCATGTACTCGTCCACCGAAAGCGGCAGCGAGAGCACGATATCGGTCGTGGAATGGAACTGCTGGTAAGGAAACGGGAAGCGCCGTATGTCGGCGTGCACGACCGGAAAGGAAATGGCCTTCACTCCCGTGAACGCGGAGAAGACGTACCGCGCGAAGCGCTCAATCTCGTCCTGGTCGAGCCACATCTGCTCGTTGAGCACACAGACCTTTCCGTGCTCCAGCCGGAACAGCAGCGCAGCCGCTGTCTTCCCGTCCCTGGCGGCAACATAGGCCATCGTGCCGGGCGTCATGTGGCCGTAGATCTTCATTTGCAGGCTGGATGCATACCTGTGCTGGTACAGGGATTCCATGTCGGCCTCGACCGA
Source organism: Pseudomonadota bacterium (assembly GCA_021821365.1). Classification (GTDB taxonomy): domain Bacteria; phylum Pseudomonadota; class Gammaproteobacteria; order Burkholderiales; family Burkholderiaceae_D; genus Noviherbaspirillum. The sequence goes on from JAKACN010000078.1 coordinate 18,023, forward strand.
CAGCGGAATCGCATCCCTGTAGATGGCGACGCTGGTGTCTTCCTCGTGCATGTCTCCTCCTCGTCTTGCGCGCGTTTCGTTGTCGGAATGTTGAATGACGCCGCGTCTGCAAAACGCCGGCCCCCCTGGCGAACGGGACGGAGCGCGCAGGAAATGCCGTGCCGGCTTCTGCAGCGACAGGAGTTTTGTTTCGCTCCGCGTCGCCGAATTCAAACGAGTTCAGCACTCGTTGAGTGCGCTCAAATGCGGGTTCGCAATCAGGGGCGCGTGTTGCCCGGCCGATGGATGGACTTGAGTTCCGATGTCAACGCGGACAGATCCGGGAACAGCGTGTATTTCCTGATGCCAAGCGCAGTCAGCTCCTCGAAGAAGGCCGCTATATCCGTACTCCTGACGATCCACCGGCGCAGCCATTCCTCCGCGCCTGCGACGCGATTGATCGGGGTGCGGCAGGAATGGATCGTGAACGCGCCCTGCTGCAGCTGGATGCGCGGATCATGCTCGATGGCCATGGCGACGCCGACGCTGTTGAGCTCGTCGCGGTTCTTGAATGCCGGAACGATGAGCGGCTCATAGGAGGAGGCATCGAGCGGAAAGATGAGCGGCTCGAATCCCTGCGATTCATTGAGTTTCCTGCCGTCCAGCGCCCATACGCAAGCGTCGCGCGTGGAAGTCTGCGTGCGCGGAACATAGTCCGGATGGACGGAGAAGAAAGCGGCGATCAGTGGCGAATAGGTCCAGTCCAGCAGGCGCGTGGGCAGACCGTAATGCTGCATCAACGCAAGCCAGCCGGGATAGTCGTCGCTGGACGGACAGGAGAAGTGCCGGCTGCGCGCGCGCACGCGGAATTCATTGGTCAGGTAGCGCTCCTGCTGGGGCGTGTAGTCGCGATGCACGCTCGGCGCAAGATCCCAGCAGCCATCGGTCTGTCCGCGGAACAACCACCTCTGCTCGATCGGCACGAGCGCCCGCACCTCGCGTGACAGGTCTCCAACCGTCCTGATGGCAACTTCTGTGATCGGCATGATCGTCCGGCGTGCATGGCGTCAAGTGTTGACAGCGATACGCATGCAAGGGTTCAGCGAAGCGCGCAGGGAAGGCTCGCTTTGGCTTAGAATGCGCCCTTTCCCGTCAACACGCAGGTAGCTCAATGACACTCGACGCCTTCCTCACGCAGCTCAGGACCAATCCGGGTTCCATCACGTTCGACGACACGATGGCGGTCATCAACGCCAACTACGACTTCACCCCGTCGGCGTTCACCAACGGCGGCACGCGCAACGAGGCCGGGCAGAATTCGGGCTCATGCCGGCTGTTCGCGTTCGCGCAGATCAACGGCCTGACGGAAGCGGAAACGCTCGCCTGTTTCGGCGCCTATTATCGCGACGACGTGCTCAAGAATCCGGCAGGCACGGACCACCAGAACATCCGCCATTTCATGAAGACCGGCTGGGCCGGTGTGAAATTCGAGAGCATGCCGTTGAAGACGAAGCAAGGGGTGTAATTATCCCTGGTGGATTTGGACGATGTGGCAGAACATCATGGGTGTCCACGAAAGGCACGAAAAACACGAAAGGCAATAATATTTTTTGTGCCTTTTGTGTATTTTGTGGACGATGAATTGCGACTTATGGCCTGGAAACAATGCTTGTCCACAAAAAACACAAAAGGCACAAAACATGCCTTTACG
>JAKACN010000079.1 GCA_021821365.1 Pseudomonadota bacterium
GAGCTGGCGGGTCACTTCGGCGAACATCTCCTGACCGACTTCCCTGGAGAACATGTCCCACACCGGTTTGACCTTGTCGCGCATGCGCGAGCGCTCGGCCGGCGTCACATCGTTGACCTGCATTCCCTTGGCAGCCATCGCCGCCTGCGCCGACATTGCCTGCTCGCGCGCGACCTTGCGCTGGTAGGCGCGGGCCTCGGTGGCCGCGTCGCGCAGGATCGCGCGATCGGCTTCGGACAGCCGGTCCCAGAACTTCTTCGATACCAGCGGCACGAATGCGCCATACGCATGCCGCGTCAGCGACAGGTACTTCTGCACCTCATTGAGCTTGAGCGCGGCGATCACCGCCGTCGGCGTGCCCTGACCGTCCACGGTGCGTGTTTCCAGCGCGGTATACAGCTCGGGCACCGCCAGCGGCACCGGATTGGCGCCGAGCGCCTTGATGGTTTCCTGCGAAATCTTCGCCTGGATCGCACGGAACTTCAGCCCCTGGAAATCCTCGACCTTCGTAATCGGATGCTTGCTGTTGGTCGCATTGAAGAAGCCGTTCTCCCAGTACGCCAGGCCGACCAGCCCCTTGGCCGGCAGCTTGTCGAGCAACTTCTGGCCGGTCGGGCCGTCGAGCACCTTCTCGGCTTCCTGCTCATTGCTGAAGAGGAAAGGGAAATCGAGGATTTCGAATTCCCTGACCATCCCTGTCAGCGTGGTGGTCTGCGGCACGGTGAATTCGATGGTGCCGCCCTGCAGCGCGGAAGTGACCTGCACGTCGTTGCCGAGCGCCCCGCTGTAGAAGGGCTTGATCTTGATCTGGCCCTTGCTCTTGGCGGCGACCAGCTCGACGAACTTCGCCACGCCCTGCCCCTGGTGCGATTTCTCCGGCAGGGTCACGGCGAACTTGGCATTGACTTGCGCCAGCGCCGGGGCCGACAGCAGTGCGGCGATGGCGAGCGCCATCAGCTTGTGCATGGGTTTCATGGATTGCGTCTCCTTGTTGGTTCGATGAATGAAGAAATGATGAATCGCATTAGCGCCACCACGCGGCGGGAACCGTGACGAGCGAAGGCATCAGGATCAGCGCCACCAGCACCAGCGTTTCGGCCAGCAGAAAGGGCAGGACGCCGCGCACGGCATCGGACATCGACACCTTGCCGATCGAGCTCACCACGTTCAGCACGACGCCGACCGGCGGAGTGATCATGCCGATCGAGCAGTTCATCACGAAGACCACGCCGAAATACACCGGATCGATGCCGGCCTGCTGCACGATCGGCAGGAACACCGGCGTGAAGATCAGGACGATGGGGATGAAGTCCAGCACCATCCCTGCGAAGAACACCACCACCATCATCGCGATCACCAGCAACAGCTGGCTGCCGGCGAAGGCCTGCATCCATGTGCCGACCTGGCCGGGGATATCCGCGATGGTGATCATGTACGACGCCACCATCGCCAGCGCCGCCAGCAGCAGCACGACGGCTGTCGTGCGCGCTGTGACCAGAAGGCAGTGGTAGATGGTGGCAAAGTCCAGCTCGCGATACACCACGAGTCCGACGAAGAGCGCGTAGACGGCGGCGACGACGGCGGCTTCGGTCGGCGTGAAGATGCCGAACTTCAGCCCGCCGATGATGATCACCGGCAGCATCATCGCCCAGAAGCCCTTGCCCAGCAGCGCAAGGCGTTCGCGCATCGGCAGCTTCGGTGCCAGCTTGACGTCGGCCTTGCGTGATACCAGCCACCATGCGGCCACCAGTGCCAGCCCCATCATCACGCCGGGCATGATGCCGGCCAGGAACAGGCGCGTGATCGACAGGTTGGCGACCACGCCGAACAGCAGGAAGCCGATGGAGGGCGGAATCACCGGCGCAATGATCCCGCCGGCCGCCATCAGGCCGCAGGAGCGCGCCGGATCGTAGCCGGCCTGGCGCATCATCGGCACCAGGATGGCGGCCAGCGCGGCCGTGTCGGCGACCGCCGATCCGGACAGGCTGGCCAGCAGCACCGCTGCAAAGATCGCGACATAGCCGAGTCCGCCGCGCAAGTGGCCGACAAAGGCGCCGGCCAGGTCGACGATGCGTTTCGACAGGCCGCCCGCGTTCATGAATTCGCCCGCCAGGATGAAGAAAGGCACGGCCATCAGCACGAAATTGTCGGCGCCGCCGATGGCGTTCTGCACCACGATCTGCGGATCGAACTGGCCCATCTGCAGCATGACGCCGACGCCGCCGAACAGCAGCGCGAAGGCAATCGGCATGCCGGCCATGATCAGCGCCAGCAGGATGCCGAGAAAGACGAGGGCGCTCATTCCGGCTTCTCCGGGTGCGCCTGGTGGCGGTGAGCGATCAGGTCTTCCATCTTGTCCTCGATGCGCGTGCCGATATCCTTGGTCAGCACGAGATCTTCGTCGCGGTACCTGAAGGCCTTCCACATGTTGGTGCTGATCGTGCATATCATGCCGGCGCCGAATGCGATGGCCACGGCATACAGCCATGCGTAGGAAATGCCGAGCACCGGATAGGCATTGTCGAGATTGATGACCATCTGCTGCCAGCCGCCGGCGATGAACATGACGCAGGCGGCCAGCATGAGCGCGCCGGTCGCCGCGATCAGGGCCTTGCGCCATGCCCTCGGCAGTTTCGTCACCAGCGTGTCGAAGCCGATGTGCGCATGCTGCGCCGACGCGAGGATGGCGCCGAGAAAGATCAGCCAGACAAACAGCAGCCTGGCCAGTTCCTCCGAGACGGCGATGCCGGAATTGAATGCATAACGCAGCACCACGTTGCCGAACACCAGGATGCCCATGATGGACAGGCACGCGACGATCACCCACTCCAATCCGCGCGACGCATATCGCCCGAGACGACTGAACATGTCTCCCGCTCCTTTGCTTGTTTTTTTCGTTGCCTTTCTCTGTGCGAGAGAGGCAAGGCCCGTGGGTTTATTGTCCGGACGTGTAGCTGCCGTCATGCATCCATGCGGCATGCTTGGGCGCCTTCTTCGTGCGATCCCACTCTTCGATCATCGCCCACTTCACTTCGTCCAGTTTCTTCATCATCTCGGGGGTGCCGGTATTCACCGCGAGTTCCAGGCGATGGCCGCTCGGGTCGTGGAAATAGATCGACTTGAAAATGGTGTGATCGGTCGGCCCGACCACTTCGATGCCGTCCGCCTCGAGGCGCTTCTTGGCTTCCAGCATCTCTTCCATCGTCTCGACTTCCATGGCGAGGTGCTGCGTCCAGGCGGGCGTGTTACGGTCGCGGTCCATCGGCGCCTGGTTCGGCAGTTCGAAGAAGGCCAGGATGTTGCCGCCGCCCGCGTCGAGAAAGATGTGCATGTACGGATCGGGCGCGCCGGTCGACGGCACCTTGTCTTCAGCGATGGCGAGCACCAGTTCCATGTTCAGATACTTGCGGTACCAGTCGATGGTCTGCTTCGTGTCCTTGCAGCGGTATGCGACGTGGTGGATCTTCTTGACCTTCATTTCTGTCTCCTCGGTTGAACGGCGTCCCGGAACCCGTTTGACAACTCTCCGGCGAATGCGGTTTTCAATCAGGCCCCAAGGTATATTGCTGTGCCGATAGCGCCATATACAGCAGGCATTAAAGCCCAAAGCGGTTTATCATTCAAACGGGATTTTTCGCCGGATTTATCAGAATTTCCGATGAGTGTGACATTACGACAGTTGCGGGCCTTCATTGCCGTGGTCCGGACCGGCAGCTTCACCAGCGCCGCCGAGAGCCTGCATGTGACCCAGTCCGCGCTCAGCGGGCTGATCAAGGACCTCGAGCAGACGCTGGGCGTGCAGGTGTTCGACCGCACCACGCGCCGGCTCGAACTTTCCGACGTCGGCAGGGAGTTCTACCCGCTGGTCGACAAGCTGGTGCTGGACCTCGACGGCGCGCTCGGCGAAATCAACAACCTGAAGGCGCTGAAGAAAGGGCTCGTGCGCGTCGCCGTGCCGCAACTGATGGCCTGCACCCTGCTGCCGGACGTGATCAAGGCCTACCGGCAACAATACCGGAACGTGCAGGTGCAGCTCGTCGATTGCGGCGTGGAAAGCGTCGTGTCGCGCGTGCTGAGCGGCGAGGTGGACATCGGCGTCGGGCCGGAGCGCGATGTCGTGTCGGGCATCGACGCCGTGCCCCTGTTCGAGCTGCCCTTCATGCTGGTTTTCCCGAAGAAGCATCCGCTGGAGAAGAAGCGGCGCGTGACCTGGACGGAGGCGATGCGCTACCCGGTCATCGCTTTGCAAGGCCAGTTCTCGGAAAAGCTGGCGCTCGACCTGCACGCATCCCTGCGCGACCTGACGCTCAACCCAAGCAATGAAGTCACCTTCATGACGACCGCGCTGGCGATGGTGAGCGCCGAGCTCGGTGTCGCCGCCTGCCTGCCCTATGCTGAATCGCTGGTGAAGCTGTATCGGTTGCAGATGCGGCGCCTGCACGATCCGGAAGTGACGCGCAGGTTTTTCGTCTTTTCGCGCCACGGGCGAACGCCCCTGCCGGCGGCGCAGAGCTTTGCGGAATTCCTGCTGGACTACGTGGAACGCAAAGGGATGGCGAAATACAGGTGAAGCCGGCGTGCGTCCTGTTTCCTTATCCCCTGGCAACGCAGATCTTGTTGCGGCCGGTATTTTTCGCTTCATAGAGTGCGGCATCGGCGCGGGCCAACATGGTGTCGATGGTGTCGGCCGGGCCGACCCGGCTGGCCAGGCCGATCGACACGGTGAAGCGGACCGTGCGCCCATCCTCGAGACGGACCTCGGCGGCCGATACGGTCTCGAGCAGGCGTGTCGCGACGTCACGTGCCTGTTCTCCGTCGGTCTGCGGCAACACGGCGGCGAACTCCTCGCCGCCGATCCGGCCGATGACGTCGACGGTCCGCATCGCATTCCGGAACAGGGCGGCAAACATTTGCAGGACGATATCGTCGCTCTTGTGGCCGTAGGTGTCATTGATCTTCTTGAAGTGATCGATGTCCACCATGAGCACCGACAGCGGGCCTCCGTAACGGGCGGCGTGGGACAGTTCCTGCCCGGCCAGCAGCAGGAACTGGCGCCGGTTCGCCAGGCCGGTGAGAAAATCGGTTTGCGCCAGCCTCGTCAGTTCCAGCTCCGCTTGCTTGAGTTTCGTGACATCCGACACCAGCACCACGAAACCCTTCACCGAGTCGCCTTCCCTGTCCGGAATATATTGCGCCAGGGTGTAGCCGATACTGCCATCCGGTTTGGTCAGCGTGCGCTCGAACAACTGCGGTTCGCCGCGCAGCGCGGCACGCATGTACGGCTCGTTCTTCGCAAACAGCTCCGGGCCCATCAGGTCCTGGATGCGGATATTGCGCATCTGCTCCGGCGTCTTGCCGAACCATTCCAGGTAAGCCGCGTTCGAGAAGCGGCAGCGCAATTCATCCGTCCAGTAGGCAACCATGCCCGGCAAGTGATCCGCGATCATCTTCATGAAGCGCTCGCTCGCTTCCACCCGCCTGAAGGCCTCGGCTTCCCTCGCGGCGGATTCCAGGTGCTTGCGCTGATACGCGTACAAGCCTGACGCCGACAGCAGGGCGATCGCGCCGTAAATCACGGCCAGGATCCTGATATCGCGATACAGGATGGCGTAAATGCGATCGAGCCGGCGACTGACCGCGATCACCATCGGCTGGGCCATCTTCAGCCCGCCCGGCATGACCGTGCGTTGCGCGATCATGCGCTGCTCGCCGCTGGCATAGACCAGGCCGGAAAACACCGTGGCATCCCGGCCGCTCTCGCGATGGCGGGAAAAAAACGTTTCGGGCCGCAGGAGATTCATCTCGGCGGCATCCGGCTGATCGGGCCGTACCAGAAACCGGGTGCCGTTCCAATGCACGATGGAAGTCATCGTATCCGGCGTATAGCGTACCGATTCGAGCAGCGGCGCGAAATACAGCGGATCCAGCGTCGCGGTCACCACCCCGGCAAATTTCCCGCGCGCGTCAAGCAGAACCTTCGTCGCGTTGATCGAGAAAACACCCAGCGATGTGCGGAACGGCGCGGAGATATAGAGACTCTCTGCATCCGGATGTCGTTGTGCATCCTGGAAATACGCCCGCTGGCTGAAATTGCCGCCGGCCAGTTCCGGCCGGCTGGTGCTCAAGACCTCGCCGCGCGCATCGAGCACGGCCAGCGTGCGAATCGCGGGCATGGCATCCGCCAGCGTATGGAGATAGAGGTTGACGTCGCGTCCGGCGTGCATCGCGGGCAGTTCGTTGCGCACGTCGTGCAGCGCCTGGTTGATGGCAAGCAGGTTCTGGCCGACATTTTCCTGGACCACGCGCGCCTGCGCCAGCAAGCGGTCTTCTTCGCGTTGCTGCGTCCGCTGTTGCTCCTGCAGGGAATAAAAAACGCCGGCGCCGCCGAGAACAAGCAGCGCGGCACCCAGAATGAGCCAGTGCGCGAAGAATGGCGCCGATTTTGCGCGGATCTGCATCGCCAAGAGAAGACGAGGAACGATTCCCCGGTCTTTTATCGATCCATGAATCACATGGCAGTGAGGTCATTATGGACCATTTGTCGTGCGTTGGCATTGACTGCATCATCGTGCTTTTTGGCGAAATGTCTATTTCTCAATTCTGATATAAAAAATGCGTGTTTCTGCTGACTGGTCCATTAGATAGTCAATGCCGCCGGTAAGAAAATACCGATGAACCGTTTCACATCCGTCATCGGAAACCGTCACGATATCCATTTCCCTGTCATGGAATGACCGTGCACCTTCCTTAAGCGGTACCGCTGTCACATCCCACCTCTGGATACCAGCTGCCTTAATCAACTCATCCACTCGGCGCTCTATGTCCAGATAAAACTCTACGTAGCCGTTTCGCGCATCCTTTACCTCCCTGCACCGAACAGATACGTGTTCCAATGCAGCAGCGAATGTATGCATTTGCTTTAGAAATGCTTCAAGCTTCTTGGCGTGTTGAGGGGTTGCACAGTAAGGGTCACGAATCGCAAGCTCCCTGACATATGCGCCTTTTGCCACAGAAAAAATGTCGTCGAATTCTCTTGGCACGCCTTTACGCAGCTCCCACATACGCATCCGCTCTCCCTCTTGTAGCGCAAACCGGTCATATGGTTTCGCGCAGACATAGAGGTGGTCAAGCATGGTCTTCATGCCGTCATCAACGATTCCGATATCCGCCGGCGCTGCAATTAGACTCTTGGTGACTGGGTGCACGGCAAAGTGCTGTCGAAAAATTGGAAGTCCCAGTTCGGAACCAACGAAGACCCGTGGCAAGCTATCCCAATCGATATGCTTGTCTTTTTCGACACCAAATATTTTTAGCAGGCCTTCCATTACATACGGATGTAGGCGGCGATACACGGTCAACGGAGCCTGTGCTGTCGGCTTTTTATCCAACAGATTGGTCAGATACAGATTTACCGTCTTACCTAACTGTAGCCAAGTCATTAGTAGATTCAACGACTCTTCTGAATAACCGGATTTATCGACCAAGCTTCGTGCAACGATATTGACATTACGATAGTTTGCAAGGCGCTCATCCAATCCAAGTAAGCTCGGAGAATTCCAGCGCACGTACCCACTAGTGCCATCCGCGCCATGACTGGTCAGAGTGATTAATCCCTGAATCCACGCAAGCGCCGCCTTGCGTTCGAAACCGTCCCAATAGCGTTGATTTCCATAGTCACACAGGCATACCCGACAGCCGGATTCGCAATGCGCAGGGCAATCTAAGCGCGTAATTGCACCATGAAGGAGGTGCTCAAACCCAAATCCTGGCTCACCTATTCGACGCGCATACCCAGCCCCTCCCGGTACGGCGTCATACAGGACGACTTCCAGCTTTGCCCCGGCAGAACCGTATAGGCGATACGTCGCTCTCAGTTCTCCCGGGTAGAGGTCCAATAGCTTGGTCGCAGACAAGCGCAACGACTCCGCAATTGTCCGAGCCAACCGTTCATGGAAGCGACGTGGGTCGACGTCATCTGCCGAAGGCATCGGCATCGATTCGATGAATCGGAGGAGTCGTACATCGGTGTCAAAACGGTGTACGAAATCCAGCCCGATTTTTGCCATCTGGTCGTTCGAACACCGCAATCCGCTCTGGGGGTCGTCGTGCACGAGTTTATTACCAGGCTTCGCGGCACTTGGCTGCGCGGTCTTCGCAACCGGATTCGCCCTCTGCCGCTTAACCGGTTCCGCATAATTACATTTGGGACACCGGTGATATCCCTCCCCGTATGCTCCACGATTTGCGATGAAGAGTGTGCCGCGCAGGCCGCTTTCGTCTGCTGTTCTGGCGCTTAAAAAGCCAGCAAGCAGGAACGGCAACCCGGTGTCTTCAAAAAGGTCATCTCTCGGCGCTGCGATGAGACGTGCCTCGTCCGCAGGCTTAACGCGCCTGCGACTGCTTCCCGGGTCGCGCCCCTTACGTTCCGCATAACTCGTGACGAAGCCATGAGGTTCGATGAACTTCCTTTTCCTGCGGCCATCGGCCGCGCCACAGTTGCTACATGCCGACGGCAACTCCTCCGGTAAGTCTCCAATATCGACATGAAAACACTCCGGACATGCGACATACCAGCGCTCCGGCATAAAAGCCTTGGGGTAATGCGCTAGGCCCGCACTTTCCCAGATACGTCCGTTAGCCACCACTTCAGCGCCGGGAGCATATTCACTGATACCAAGCGAAGCATCCCGGGAGAGAGCCACATCAGTTTTACCTTGATACGTCTTGACGCTTTCATTGATGACTTCAAGGCTAAGCGAGTGCACCGGGAAGCTGTACGTTGGAATGAGCCCGCGCTTCGACAAGTTATCGACCAGGAACTGGCCCATAAAATCGTCACGCATCCGTTGCCAGTAATGTGCCTTCTTATAATCCTCTGCCTTTCCGGCTTCAGCCATCTTCTCCGCGTACTTTCCAAAGTGCTCACACACCTCTTCCGCAAACTCGCGCACTGCCGAAAGAAATTGATGGCGCAAGTACGAGCCGGTTGCAGCGATGCCTTGGATATAAGCCGGCAGAAGCTTCGCCAAATCCTCGGCTTCCTTTAGCGCACCAGTTCCTATGTCACTCTCGAACCAATGCAATACCTCTTCAACGAAGGTCTTCAAGTTGTCTTGGGTGAAGACGTCGCCAAACAAATGCTTCAACGATGGCGCGTTGATGCTCGTATCTTTAATTTTCCACCGCAGCAGATGGGAAAGCAGCACCGAAAACTGATGCCGTTTAAATAGTTCTGCATTGTCGAGGTGGATAAACGGCGTGCCAGGGCTGGAAAGGAGATAGTCTCTGAAGGCACGTATTACCGATTGGTCAAAGTTGGTATTACGCGCGACGGTCACGCAGAACGGCGCCGCTTGTGCGCGACGTCCCGCTCGCCCAGTGCGCTGCTGGTAGTTCGCAATATTTGGCGGCACGTTTAGGTTAACCACCGCCTCGAGGTCGCCCAAGTCGACGCCCATCTCCATGGTGGTCGTACAGCTCAAGAGGTTAAGCTTTTTCTCCGCGAAATCACGTTCAATGCTTTCCCTCAGTTCGGTCGACAAAGACGCTGTATGCTCCCTGGCGCGGACCGTGGTGTGATTCGGTTCGTCATAGGTGGCAATATAGTGATTCCTTGCATTGAGCTTGAGCCGCTCTTCGTCGTTAAGCTCCTCGACTTCGCCGCGACAGCGGAAAGCGGTGCACTTGTTCATTAGGACGTCTTGCTGCATCAAGCCACAATTCGTGCAGACATAAAGCGGCCGAGTATCGGCGTTTCGGAAGCGAATCGTCTCACCGTTTAGTGCAAAGCCAGGCAAGTGGCGTTCAAGCAAGCTGATAGGTGGCTTAACGAGCGTCTCCCAGAAGCGGCGCAGGAATTCGAATGCTTGGTCGCGCGACAACCCTAACTGCTCGCTCAAGTACCAAGTGCGCCGATTATGTCGGGTCTGCTGCTGCGACGGCAGCCACTTATAAGGGACCAAATCGTCGCCTGCCTCGATGTCAAACGTACGATGTTGGCTGTAATTTCCCCAAATGAATGAATCCCGTAATGCAACATGGTGGAAACGAGAGAGCGCTCGCTCCCTCCGAATATTTTCGAGAAGGATGTGAACGAGCGCGGTAACACTCTTCTCATCGCCCGGGAGGGAAGATAGCCAGAAGCTCTTGGTTTTCTGAATTAAGGCTCTAAGCTTTTGCTCGTCGTAGGTAACGTTGACCACGCCCAGCGCTTCCACCGAGTTACGGCGCCCTCCTGGCGTACAGAATTCCACGCCCAACGCTCCCAGGAGTATCGGCGACGCGTCTTGCCTGTCTGTGACGATGTCGCCATTCGCATCCAAGAGAATGGGCTGTTGGCCATCCCGTTGCCAATGCTGGTATATCTGCTCTGCTAACTGTGGGGCGCTTAACGAGGAGGTCCGGTCCTTCAATACACTTCGGATTGCGCTGCGCAGTGCGATGTCGGCAGCGGTCCGCTCAAAATAGGGGGCAAAGAATGCCGCGTCCTGGCGGTTATCGGAAAAGGCGAGTAGATTGCGACCCAATGCGGGACGCGGGTCGTAATTATCGACGAGCTCGGCTGGCAACGCTTCGAGCACCCGCTGTGTAACAACGCTCCCCAGCGATTCATTGCCTGGGTGCATCCGCGTCACAACCTCAGCATCTGTGCCGGACGCTCGGCCACCGCAAGCTGGGCATTTACGGACATACGAAGCTTTCTCGACCTCGTCTGTTTCTGTCTGGATTACATGAAGCAGAACCGCGGTATCGCTTGCCCCTAGCTTTCCAGTGCGGACATCAAGCCAATATTTTTGATATTCCGTCCCGGCATTGGCATCGGTTTCGTCATCTTCATCCTCAACATATCCAACTGGCTTGCCGAGCCAAAAAACCCGTCGTTCTGCGCGCACATCGCGATCATCGGGGCGACGATTGTGTAGGTGCCCGCCTTCCTCGTATCCTTCAAGGTATGGCTGACCGCATTTGCGGCATGTCAATAGCGGGAAATACTGGCCGTCGTCGTCGCGGTAGTGACGTGCGGCCTTTAGCTTGTTCCAACCTTCATCGTTCGAACCGGGCAGAACTGCAAGTCCCTCAATACTGTTGACAGCAATGTGGTACCGACCGGGAAGAAGCGGAAATCCAGTATCGTCTTGACGAGCAATCATGCCCGTCCGGATAACGGCACTGAGTGCCCCGGTTCGTTGTTCATCACTAGCTTGGCCCACCGGCGAGTCGAAGACGCGGCAAGCTAGCTCAGTAAAGTCCTGTACGCCACCACTGTCCAGAATCAGCGAGACCCGACGGACCTCCCGGTTCGCAGAAAACAATTCTTCCAGATATGCAGGTAGCGCTCCTTCGTCCTTACCTAGCAGTTCTTGCTTATTAATGCCGTGGCTCTCAACGAGCAAATTCCAACATTCGATGGACCAATCGTCGGCAGGAAGCTTTACCAGCTCTTCCAACAGGCTGCCAACTGCCGTCCATTCGTCAACTGAAAGTGAAAACTCCTTTTTAGCCAGATTCTGTAGCTTGGTATGGACGAGTCGCTTTCCGCGCACCACGTGCTCTACGGTCTCGCCAAATAGACCCGACGCAAAGGCTTTTAGCTTTGCATCGGCTTCCTCCCCATCCGCAAGGCTTGCGCTGGTACCGAAGACCTGCAACGGGTGGTCAATCCGTAACCGATTCTTTAGCTTGCGTAATAGGAAAGCTACTTCGGCCGCTTGGGCGCCGTGGTAGGTATGGATTTCGTCGAGAACAATGAAGCGCAGCGCATTTGCCGAAAATAGCCCCTCGTTCCGCGGCAAAAGGAGCAAGTGCTCGAGCATTGCGTAGTTGGTGATGAGGACCTTTGGTGGGTCAGCCAGCATTTCCTCTCTGGTAAGCAACCAGTTTGACGGAATCGTATCCGGATGCCCAAACGCATTCATTAGCTTGGGATTGGCGAACAACCGCGCTTCCTCTTCTTCGCGCTTGACGTTGGCCTTTACTTGGCCCGTGTAACGCCCAAATGTAATTCCGTGGCCCTTCAAGTGCTTTCCAAACAAAGGCGCAATTCGGTAATACAGTTGGTCGTTCGCCAGCGCGTTCATCGGATAGATAAGCAATGCGCGTACGCCCGGACGTCCTGGTTCAGGGTCCGACAGGAGTGCGTGCGCGATTGGGTATAGGAAGCTTTCTGTTTTGCCGCTACCGGTTCCCGTTGCAACAAGTAGACTCTTACCGTCCTGTGCGGCCAGCTCTAAAGCGCGTTGCTGATGCTTGTGGAGCCGACGTGCGGAAGTTGGAATACTTGCCATTGCGTCATGCACAAAGCCGCCGTTCTGCTTCAACAACGTATCAAGACTTTCACCCTTTTCGAAGTCCGGTAATGCCTCGACATACGGGCCTTCTACTAGCTTCTGTTGTGCCAGAAGCTCGCGAAATTGTTCGCCTAGCCTTGGGTAGCGCCGGCTAATTGGCAGCGTCGTTGTGATGTAGCGCTGGAGTACGGCTTTTAACTCTTCAACCAGCGTAATCGGGTTGGCTTCGTTCATTTTCACGCTCTTCAAACCTTACCCGCCGATATGCTCGGCACGAATGACGAGTTCCCAGAAGACCAAGTAATAACCAAAGATTGCATCGCCCACCTGCAGAAGAAATGCCAATGAAGATGGGATTGGCGACCCGGACTCGTGCACCTTGCGAAGGAAGCCGTCGAGTTCACCAGGGACCTTTGCATCGAGCCGACAGTGGTACGCCAGCCAAGACAGGAAGTGGCAGAAATCCAGAAGGTTTTGGCGACGCTGTGCCAGGTCAGCGTGAACGGCCTCATCACCCCCCGTATCCCAGGGGTCGTTGTGCGGTGTACAACCCGCGAGCCTAGGGGAGCCACTCGAAGTCAACTTCGGTAAGATGCGCTGAGTGAAGTGACATAGTCCGATGGCCTGCCCTCTTCGAATTTCATTGCCTGTTAAGCTACGGTCGTACTTCTCTTCGAGCTGACGCAACGCGTATTTCAAATGGATGGGCCCAAGATAATCCCCGTCAGTCAAAGAGAAGTCGTCTTGATAAAGTCGAAGTGTGTTGTCTTCTGCGCCGGTCGCCCTGAGGCCGTCGACATACTGCCGAATCGAAAATCCCTTTGGCCGCCCGCCCCGTGCCACCTCTGAAAAGTTAATAAACCCCGCAGCTGATGCGGGATGTAGAAGGTTTCCGAAAACTGCGGGGTATGACGCATTGAAGCGGGCGAGGACTGAAACGGAAGAAGGAAATGGATGTTTTGCTGGCCGGACGTCGTTATATGCGGTTGCGCGGAGCGCAAAGATGCTTGGCAAACTGCTCCCAACGGTCTGCTGTAACATCCAACTCGCTGAAGCATCGTCAGGTGAACAGCATGCTGCCATGTTGATGAGTGAACTAATCGCATCGTGTTCGCGTCCTTTCCACCGCCTAACCAGGCTGCCCCATGCCTCCGCGAGCCATTGCAGTGACGCCCACGAATCCACTGAGTAGCAAGGTTTCAGCGCGCGGTCGACACGCCGCAATACCTTAATGCCATGCTTATCACTGAGTTCGGCTAGCTTCGCTGGGAGCACCTTCTGGTCGTGGGCTCCACCATCGCCATTGCACAAGAAGCCAATCGCAAACTGGTCCTGTCGAGTGTTTTCAAGGTGGCCCCAGACTCCGTCTACATTTCCGTCAAACTGCAACACCCAACCGCCTTCTGGCCAGATTGCTAGATCTAGATAGACGTATGCAGCAAATCTCCCGGCATCAGCCTGAACACACATAAACTGCGCTCTGCCAAAACGGTGGCTCGCAGGCGTTCCAGCATTGGCATCGAGGGAAATATCGGTTCCTTCGCCCGAAATGACATCAACTGCGTGAATCGCAACAGCATCGAGACTTTTTGGCACAACGATTTTGACAACGAGCTGGCCACAAGACACCTGCGATGAAATGCTGTGCGCATAATGCGTCTGCACGAGCCTCAATAGTTCTAACTCGACTCCGGTCGCTGCATTACGAAACATCAAACAGTTTGAGTGTGGGGTAATGCGGCTGGCTAAAAACGCAGCAGGTAGGCGCTTCGTTTGCGTCTTGCTGAAGTCGAAATATTGTGACCACGTGCCACAGCACAAGTCTCCAGGCTCACTACCACTAATGAGCAGCTGTTTTGGAGACGAATACGAAACAACTTCGGTACTTCCTAGTGGATAACTATGCCTCTGAAGGTACCCAGATTCGGATGGGGTTTCAATTTCGATGAACAGGCCTGGACGGTTCCACGTAAGTGTCTGGTTGCGCCGGCCATCGAGCTGAAAGACGAGGCGCAGCGTCCTTGATTGCCCACCATTCGGCTTAATCAATCCATTCGAAATGGACACGTTTTCGCAGAGATTAGCTACCAGATTGCACGGAAATCCGCGCAGTTCAAAGACCAACGACTTGCTGACTGAAGAGAGCCCGTTCCAAAAATACGTTGAAGTGCGTAATAGCGTGCGATTTTCTCGTGGACGAGAAACTTCAACGAGAAGGCGGGTAAAGCCAAGCTTCCAGTTTCGCTGTAGCGCCTCGGCACCCATGTCGATGCTGCCTTTGCCACTTTCGTCCAATTGCAGCGGGAGCTCAACACGTTCACCGATACCATAGGCGGACGCAGTAAGCACAAAATTTCGCCCGCCAATGGTCAACCACTCCTCCGGGAATTGCACGTTCAGATGTAAAGAGCCAAAGTAAAACTCCACACCTTCCTTCGTGGTCTTACATGAACCGGTCCATTGCGCATATGGCTGGTTCTCACCGACGATTTCTGCTTTTGCCGACCCCACGCTCAGACTGATGCTTTTTCCTGGCGTGACCGCTACCGGGAAGAGGTAGAGGCAGGGGTCGTCGCAAACCACCTCGGTCTCGACATCGTTTGGACGAAAGCGGCTTAATACGGTGTAGTCCCCAGGGGGGACGAGCACAGGGTTAGGCTGATTCAGCTGAGCGCCTGCCCAAAAGCGCCCACTTCCTGTGAATAGAAGGAATCGGTTTGACTTTTCATCAGGCCATAATCGGTATAGTGTGCTTTGGCCGTTCGTGCTCCGCACACTGACTTCGGACGGAAGTGCACCATGGGTTGGAATGAAGCTGTCTTCGAGGCTTCCACGGACGGTTTCCGTTTCGCCGTCCTCTTGAATGTCAAAGTCACGCTCGTCGCCTCCAGGGATAAAGATGCCCAACGTTCCCTGATGGAGACGTAAATAAGGAAGGACGGCGCGCTTAAAGCTCCGAGATTCGGGTTGCTTTTCGAGAGCGCGTGCCATCGCTCTTTCCAGAACGTTTTTAGCGAGGGCTTCCCGCCCTCCCGCCGCATGGACACGCAGGAAAACCTGCGTGTAGTAGCCTTTGCTATCCAATGCGACCGCCTTTCGCGCGGTGCGACTGAAAGGTTGCTCTAACTTCGCGTCTAGTGCAGCTTGCCAGCGTGCGATTACATCTGGGTCATTTTCGTCTGGCAGACCAACTACTTTCGCAAAGGTCAGCATGCGCTCAGCCAGGTCATCTACGAAAGCCAGCGGAACTCCCGCCTGACGGAGGTATTCGTCAGCCATGTAATGTGGTCCGGACGTACGCGGGGAAGGTTCAAAGCCAAGCCGCAAAATAGCATGCCGGAATGCAAGCCATAAGTTGTATCGCTCTGCCGGGCTAGGCTCCCATCGAACCCCGGTTGCACGGCAGATGTGCGAGTACAGTTCGAAGTGGCCGGATTGGCCCAGCCCCTGCATTACATGCGCGGAGAGATGAACTGCGAATAGTGCGGGAAACCGTCGTAGATGCTGGACGTATCCGTCGATTGATGGATTGGCCGCCACTGCGATTTCGATAGCCTCTTTCTGGGAAGCAGTAAAGTTTTCCGCCAGCAAGCCAAGAAACGGTGTGTCGGACTTTTCGACTGCCCTTTTTATTTCTTCTTCTGAATGCGACAGCATCGTTGCACCTGTACTTCTGCATTTCGAAAAGTCTGCGGGTCGTTCCACTCGTCGTTACGACCCTAGCCCCAATGTAACGAGCGCGTCCGTCGTGTCTTTGCGCTTTCTCAACTGTGAGCCCTGTCCTGCTACCCAGTCAGGTATGAGTCGCCCCTGGGCCTTCGCATGAATAACATGTACAAAGCGCACATCATGGCTGTCATGCGCCACTGAGTTCACCCATGTTGCAGTGCCACGCGTTTGTGCAATTAAATTGTGACAGAAACGAACATATCGCTCCTCATTACCAAGCATGATTACCAGTTTGGTGGCACCGTGGGGGGCGTGCGCTCCATGCTGCGTTTGGCCGCTCAATGCGCCACCTACTTCCATCGG
This sequence comes from Pseudomonadota bacterium, assembly GCA_021821365.1. Classification (GTDB taxonomy): domain Bacteria; phylum Pseudomonadota; class Gammaproteobacteria; order Burkholderiales; family Burkholderiaceae_D; genus Noviherbaspirillum. The sequence continues at coordinate 16,320 of JAKACN010000079.1, forward strand.
AGTTCTGGAACTCGTGGCACAGAGTCGGTGCAGGGAAACATTTGTGGCAACCGATGTAGCCGTGCTTTGGCAGAAGGCAGCCCATTTCGTTGCTTTCTGACATTAATCCATTTTCCCCGCTAGCGCAAAACGATGAGTAATAGCATGCCCACCAAGAGTCAGTAATCCCATATTTATGAGGCAAAAAGGCATGGATTAATCTTCGCGGTCGGGAAAGTAGTCCCTTTCATTTGTCCGAAAAAAAATCACGAAGTGCTCTGCGCAGAATAAGTTAGCAATCAGACATTTATGGTGGAATAAAGGTCGAAAACTTCAATCCTGTGCAAGCACTGTTGAGATATAACACCGCATGCATGGGGCCTCGACGAGAGATCATCAGGGTGCCGTAACTTCAGGCTGACACCACAAGGAGATACTGTGCAACTTTCAAAAGCCCAAATTGGTCGCTGTGGCGAATTGCTCGTTCAATACGCGTTGCTCACGCGCGGTATCGAATCTGCACCAATGAGCACGGACACGGGTATTGATCTCGTTGCCTACTCTCCAATAACGCAGGAGCCGTCGACCATTCAAGTCAAGACCAATCTTCAAGCTAAGCCAGGCGGCGGCAGGGGAAAGGCGGCACTCGATTGGTGGGTGCCTCATGAATCACCTGCACAGTTGATTGCACTCGTGGACATGTCTTCGCCGAGAATCTGGCTGCTACGTACTCTCGAAATGCCTCTTGTCGCCCAACAAAGATCGAGCACCAAATTTCACATCTATATGTACACGGACCCCACACATCGTCCACGGAAGGTTGGACGTCTTGCCCATGCGTATGAATTCGGTCACTTCCTTCTTGAGAATCGAGTACACGAACTGTTCGGCGTCTAACCCATTGATCTTGCAGGAGTCGCAATCGTTCCACCCCTCCGCTCCTTCACACTCCCTATCCTCGCGCCGTTATCGCGACTGAATGCCCCATGCCAGACGTTCAGTTTATGAACGAAGTGGAATGCCACGCTCAAACGCATCGTATGGAAAAGGCGACGATCTACCGGTTTGCGAGAGACGGCGAACGGCAGAATGCTTATGTACATGTTCGATGGCGCGAGAGTCACGTCTTGGTATCCAACATATGCATGGACGCTAGACGTGACTCCATTCGATGCAAGTGACGCCGGCATCGCAAGGCATGCGCGTATCCCGCACTTCCCGCTCCCGAACAACGGGAAGCTCAATGCGACCATTGCTTCCGTGTGTGCCTAGTTGCTGCCGCCGGAAGTAGTCTGGGTCAACACCTGGATGTCGTTCATTACCTTGTTCACGCCCGCGACCTTGAGCGCGGCTTGTGCCGCATCGTCTTTTTGCTGTTCGTTATCAAGGAATCCGGACAGGATCACCACGCCGCTGTGTGTCTGGACATTGAGCGACTTCGTATTGCCGATGCCTGCAGTCTGCGCAATTTCCTGTTTGATGCGCGAGGCGAGTTGATCGTCGGCGGATTGCGGCGCGGATGCGCATCCGCCCAGGACCAGCGCTGCAGCAAGGAAAAGACCGGTGGATTTCATGGCGACTCCTTTTGTGTCGATTGTGGATTGGGCTCGCATCCACACAAGAAGGTTCCATGCGTATTGCGTCGCGTCGCGCGAATGCGCTAGATTGGCGCGGAGCCAGCCTGACCGACCGACAACACGACAGCATGCGCCTTTATTCCCGCTACCCCGTTGCAAGACTGAGCCCCTATATCGACCGGTTCTGGGGCTGGGAATCGGGCGACGGCGAGACGGTCCCGTTGCCGACCGTCCTGCCCGGCACCGGAGCGGAAGTGTTTTTCCATTACCGCACGCCATTCCTGCAAGACGAAGGCGGGAAGCTCTTCTCCCTCCCCGCCACGCATCTGATTTGCATCCGCCGGCGACCCATGCCGCTCGCCGGGATGGCAGAAGTGGGCTTCATCGCGGTACGATTCCGGGCAGGCGCGCTGCATCGTTTCACGTCGATGCCCGGCAACGAATTGATCGACCAGCAGCCGCGCGCGCAAGATTTGTGGGGAGCGGCGGGAAGGCGGCTTGCAGGCGCGGTGACCGGCGCGCGTGAGCTTTCCTCGAAATTTCGTCTTCCAGAGGTGACGTAAAATCAACGTTACTTTGGAAGAGCAAGAAATGAAGAAAATACCAAAACAGGCATATACGGCGGAGTTCAAGGAGTTGGCCGTCAAACGCGTGACGGATGGGCAGGCGATTGTGGCGGCGGCGAAGGAGTTGGGACTCAATGAGCAGACGCTGCGCAATTGGGTCAAGGCCGCGGCGGCAGGCAAGCTGACAGGAGCTGGCAGCAAGGTCGTCACGCCCGAAGCGATGGAACTGTCCAGGCTGCGTGCAGAGAATGCCCGTCTCAAGCGGGAAAACGAAATCATAAAAAAAGCAGCGGCGTACTTCGCGCGGGATGTTCTGTGAAGTACGCCTGGATTGACGCGCATGGCAAGGCCTTTGCGCTGACGGAAATGTGCGCGGTGCTCGACGTCAGCATCAGCGGTTATCGGGCATGGAAGCGCGGTGGCACACCTGGTCGCAAGCGGTTGACGGATGCGCAGATGGTAGCAGTGATTCGCGCCATCCATGCCGAACTCAAAGGGGCGTACGGCAGTCCGCGCATGATCCGCGAACTGCGGTTGCACGGCTTCACAGCCGGCAAAGAGCGTGTCGAAAGGCTGATGCGCGAGAACGGTATCCATGCCCGCCACAAACGGCGCTACAAGGTCACCACGGACTCGAAACACGGCTTGCCGGTGGCAGACAATCTGCTCGACCGCAACTTTACTCCGGCAGCGCCTAACCGCGTCTGGACGTCGGACATCACGTACTTGTGGACCGATGAAGGCTGGCTGTACCTGGCGATCGTTCTGGATCTGTTCAATCGGGAAGTGATTGGCTGGTCGCTCAAGCCGCGCATGACCGCCGATCTGGTGACCGATGCGCTGACAATGGCGTGGTTTCGCCGACGGCCGGATCCCGGCGTCCTGCATCATTCGGATCGCGGCAGTCAATACGCCAGCCATGCCTTTCAGGACAAGCTCAAGGAATATGGCATGACCTGCTCGATGAGCCGCAAGGGCAATTGCTGGGACAACGCGCCGACAGAGAGCTGGTTCAACAGCTTCAAGAACGAGCGGGTGCATGGCGTGCGTTACGCAACCCATGCCGACATGAGGGCTGCCAGCTTCGAATACATCGAGGTGTTTTACAATCGCAAGCGGCAACATTCAACCCTCGGTTATCGATCACCAATCCAGTATCTGGACCGCTGGATCAGTGAGCAGAGTCAGGAAAGACTGGCTGCATAAAGGACACCTGCTGGAAGACGAAAAACAGAGGGAACCTCA
>JAKACN010000080.1 GCA_021821365.1 Pseudomonadota bacterium
CGCAGGTCGTGCCTGGTCAGCACGGGAATTCCTGCTTCATCCCTGATCCGGTCTAGCAGTTCCTTCGAGTCCGAATAGTGTCCCGTCTTCGAATACTTGTTCTTCGCAGGAAAGACCCATTTCCGCAAGTTGCTTCCGAAACCGACCTTCGCGACGTATTCGGCAAGGTTCCTCTGATGCCTGCGCAGCATTTCCGCAGTCAGGGGTCCGATGGGAATCTTGTGGTCGAGACCGTTCTTCGTGTCGTAGAAGAAGACATACGGACCATCCCCCTTCTCTCCGAGCCATACATGACTGGTCTGCTTCCGTTCCTTTTCGGTCAGGGCATCACCCCACATGCATTCGGCGTGTTCGGATTTGCGGCACCCCCATAGAAGCATGCAAAGCAGGTAGTAGACGCCCGTTTCGTTGTTGTTCGTGTTCTTCTTGCTCCAAGCGGCTTCGAGGAACGGTCCGAGCGTTTCGGAAGGCTTGAGCGGGTTCCGCTTCCCGCTCAAGGAGCGTGAGCGTTCGACCTGCATCGTCGTGCGGTACATCCCGTTCAGATAGAGAATCTCGAACGGATTCGCGAAGATGATGGGGCTGCGCTTCTCCGCTGCCGCAGCAAGGGTCTCGTTGCTGATGGTCCATTGGACTGCCTGCGACGCCCATCGGAAGTTCTGTTCGTTCGCAGTCGGAGCATAGTTCCACTCCCTGAACTGCTCCATGATTGCATCGGTGGAAATTTCGGACAGGGGCTTGTCAGTCCATCCGATCGACTCGAACTTCCGGTAGATACGGTCAAGGACTTTCAATGTCGCGGGTGTCGCGGGTCTTACTGTCCTTGTGACCATGTGTTGCCGATGGTTTTTCAGAATTGCCCCGAACATCAGGCTCTTTTCCTGCTTCGCGGCAATCCGCGCCAACGAATTCGGATTGACCCCCGTGTCCTTGATGGTCAGGGAAGTCTTCATGGCTCTTTCACGAGCCACGGCAAGCGTCATGTCCGAACAATTGCCGATGGTCGTCTTGACGACCTTCTGCCCGACCCGCTTCTGGATGAAGTAGACCTTCTTGGTCAGCCCGACCCGAATTCCGAACCCGGAAGGGGAGTCCTGGGAAGCATCGAGGATGGTGTATCTCTCCCCTTCGAGATTGGGCATGAAGACGAGTTTTCCTTTGTCGTCGATGCCCTTCGGTTTATGCTCTATGGTCAGCTTTCGGACGATTTCCTGATTAAGCGAAGCCTTAATGACGCTCTGCATGACCGCCCCTTTCGATGTAGCACATTTTCACGTCGTATATCATTGATTGGAAAGCGTTTCTATATTTGCTCATTATTGTGTAGCACAATCACTCCGATCATATATCAGAATTTCCATGCTGTGCTACACATGCGCTACAAAAACGGTCATACACAGGGCTAAAATTTGCATTGAAGTGCTGCAAATTGCTGCAAAGTGATTTTTGGTATGTAATTGAATGAAAACAGAAAAAGCCTCAAAACCCGCTCAGGACAAGGAACTGCAAAAACACACGCCAGTTATGCAGCAATATCTGCGCATCAAGGCGGATTACCCCGACACGCTCGTCTTCTACCGGATGGGCGATTTCTACGAACTGTTTTTCGACGATGCGGAGAAAGCTGCGCGCATGCTCGGCATCACCCTCACGCAACGCGGAGCGTCCAACGGCACGCCGATCAGGATGGCGGGCGTTCCCTTCCACTCGGTGGAGCAATACCTGGCGAAGCTGATCAAACTGGGTGAATCGGTCGCCATTTGCGAACAGATCGGCGACCCGGCCACCAGCAAGGGGCCAGTCGAAAGAAAAGTCATTCGTGTCGTCACGCCCGGCACCCTCACCGACTCCGACCTGCTGCCGGAAAAATCCGATCGCCCGCTGCTGGCCCTATGCATCGCCACGCAGCGCAAGACCGTCACGGTCGGCCTGGCATGGCTGTCATTGGCCAGCGGCGTCCTGAAACTGATGGAATTCCCCGCCGACGCAAAGTGCTTCGACGGCCGCTTGAAGCAGGAACTGGAGCGCATCGCGCCGGCGGAAATCCTGGCGGCAGATGACGCCGGTCCCGCAGTAATGCAAGGCGTTACCGGCAAGTTCACATCCGTCCCGCCTTGGCATTTCGATGCCGAGTCGGGAAAGAAGGCATTGCTTGAACAGCTTGCCGTTGCCACCCTTGCCGGATTCGGCGCCGACTGCCTGACCGCATCGATTGGCGCGGCGGGAGCGCTGCTGCGATACGCCCAATCGACCCAGGGCAAGGGCCTGCAGCATGTACGCACGCTGACAGTCGAATCGGAAAACGAATTCATCGGACTGGACGCTGCGACACGCCGCAACCTCGAATTGACGGAAACGATTCGCGGTCAGGACGGCTCCTCTGCATCGCCCACCTTGTTCTCGCAACTCGATCACTGCCGAACTCCCATGGGTTCGCGCCTGTTGCGTCACTGGTTGCACCATGCACGGCGCGACCAGGGAATCGCCAGGGAACGCCATGCAGCGATCAACGCCCTGATGCGTGCAGACGCATCCTCAGGGCTTTCGGCAACTCTTGCTGCCGTGCCGGACATCGAACGCATTACGACGCGGATCGCCCTCCTTTCGGCACGGCCGCGCGACTTGGCAGGCCTGCGTACCGGACTGCAGCAATTGCCCTCGTTGCGCGCCTATGTGGCTATGTGCAACAAGGATGCCGACGCACCCTTGCTGAGATTGATACAGGATGCTCTCGCGACCCCATCCGAATGCCTGGATCTGATTGAGCGCGGCATTGCGCTGGAGCCGGCGGCGATGGTGCGTGATGGCGGAGTCATCGCGCGGGGCTACGATGCCGAACTGGACGAACTGCGGGCACTGTCGGAAAACGCCGGCCAGTTCCTGGTCGACCTCGAAACGCGTGAACGGGCGCGCACCGGCATTGGCAACCTGCGCGTGGAATACAACAAGGTGCACGGCTTCTACATTGAAGTCACGCACGGGCAGACGGACAAGGTGCCGGACGACTACCGGCGGCGGCAGACTCTGAAGAATGCCGAACGCTATATCACGCCGGAACTGAAAGCCTTTGAAGACAAGGCGCTGTCCGCGCAGGAGCGCGCGCTCGCGCGGGAGAAATACCTGTTCGACAGACTGCTGGGCGACATGGCTCCGCATATCGGTACGCTGCAGGACATCGCTCATGCTCTGGCCGAACTGGATACACTGGTCGCTCTGGCGGATCACGCCATGCGCAACAACTGGTGCGCCCCGCAATTGGTCGATGAGCCGGCCATCCGGATCGAGCAAGGTCGTCATCCTGTCGTGGAAAACCAGATCGAGCGCTTCATCGCCAACGACTGCGAATTGCACAATGACCGCAAGCTGCTTCTGATCACCGGCCCCAACATGGGCGGCAAATCAACCTACATGCGCCAGGTGGCACTGATCACGCTGCTGGCCTATGTCGGCAGCTTTGTTCCGGCGACGCGTGCCGTCATCGGTCCGATCGACCGCATCTTCACGCGCATCGGCGCGGCGGACGATCTCGCCGGCGGCCGCTCGACCTTCATGGTGGAGATGACAGAATCGGCCGCCATCCTCAATGGCGCCACGGAACACTCGCTCGTGCTCATGGACGAAGTCGGCCGCGGTACCTCGACCTTCGACGGGCTCGCGCTGGCATGGGCGATCGCACGGCATCTGCTGGAGACGACACGCAGCTTCACCTTGTTCGCGACGCATTATTTCGAACTGACCCAACTGCCCGAAACGCATCCCTCCGCCGCGAACGTGCACCTGTCCGCAGTCGAACACAAGGACAGCATCGTTTTCCTGCACGCGGTGCAGACCGGTCCGGCGTCGCAGAGTTATGGCCTGCAGGTCGCGCAACTGGCCGGCGTGCCGCAACCGGTCATCCGGGCTGCGCGCAAGCATCTCGCCGCACTGGAAGCGCATTCGGTACAGGCAACGCCGCAGTTTGACTTGTTTGCCGGCAGCATGGCGGATGTCGACAACGATGCCGATGCGGAAGAACCGCAGCATGCGCCGGAGGTCACAGCAGTGATGGATGCGCTCGCCGCCACTGATCCGGATGCGCTGTCCCCGCGCGAAGCCCTGGATGTACTGTATCGCCTGAAAAATCTGACCGCCGGACAACAATGAGAAAAATTCTCTTGCCGCTCCTGCTCTTCTGCGCCGCCGTCGCGCAGGCAGGCGCATACGCCGCTGAACCGGAGGATTTCAGTTTCGCTGTCATCTCCCCGCCAAGGAAAGGAGAAACGGCCGATACCGCACAGCGCGCCGCGATCGAAGACACCGATGCCGACAACCTCGCCTTTGTCGTCGCCAATGGCATCAAGGCTGCTGACGAGCCCTGCACCGATAAGATCTATCTGCAACGGAAGGCACTGCTGCAAAGTGCCAAGAACGGCCTGGTTGTATCGCTTGCAGCCGGCGACTGGGCCGAATGCAGGAATGCAAATGGCAAGGCGTCCGCTATCGGCAAACTGAATCGACTTCGAGATCTCTTCTTCGGCGACGAATTCTCGATTGGTGCCAGCAGGATTCCGGTGATTCGGCAGTCGACGACTGCCCAGTTTCGGGACTTTCCGGAAAATGCGCGCTGGGCCATCGGCGGAATCATGTTCGCCACGATCAATTTACCCAGGAACAACAACCACTATGTTTTCGACGCCGGCCGCAACGGCGAATTCGAGGACAGGCTGGTGGCCAATCGCGACTGGCTGCAACGGGTCTTCATGCATGCGAAGCGGGACAGGCTGGATGGCATTGTGCTGTTCTGCGACGGCAATCCGCTTGCCAGACCCGACGGTTCAGGTCGCAAGCGCGACGGCTTTCTCGAAATACGACGCCAGATCGGCAGCCTGGCATCGAAATATCATGGAGAAGTGTTGATCGTGCATGGCGCCGCAACGGGGTCGCTGGCGTCGCCGCGCATCAACTGGCGCGACAATATCGGTGAAATAGCGGTGGGCCCCGGGGCGCTGAAGCTTGTGGTGAATCATTCCAGCCCGCCGCTGTTTTCGATTGCTGTCAGCGAGGCGCCACAAGCCAGGAATAGTCATCACTGACACCGGCGCAGATGCCTCCGCACCAGCTTGTATTATTCACCTGAGCCTTGTAATACCTGCACTTGAAGGCTCAGGTTGCAGATCGGCTCATTGCAGCGGGAAGCTGCGAAAATGGTCTCCCTCGTCACCCTCGACGTCATCGTCATGATGGTGGCCATGTTCGCCGTGCACATGCTGGTGCGCGATTTCCTCCTCGGAGGCATTGCGCACGTCGGCGACATTGAGGTTGAAACGCAGGGCCATCCCTGCGAGCGGGTGATTTCCATCCAGGACTACCTTGTCGTCCGCGATGTCGGTCACGGTGAAGATCAGGGACTCTCCTCCCTCCTCGCCACCATCCGGTGCGCCCTCGAACTGCATGCCGACCTCCACCGGCTCGGGAAGCCTGCTGCGCGGCTCGATCTTGATCAGGCTTGGATCGTATTCACCAAAAGCGTCGTCCGGCTCCACCTGGATGGTCGTCTCGAAGCCGACATCCTTGCCGTCCAGCGCCTCTTCGATCTTCGGCAACGTGTTTTCATAACCACCGTGCAGATACACCATCGGCTCGCGGCTTTCCTCAATCAGATTGCCCTGCGCATCCGACAATTTGTAGTGCACTGTCACTACCGTGTTCTTGGCAATCTTCATGGCCACACCTTTCAATAAGAAGTTTCGCGATTATACCCGGCGACACAGACGGCTGGCTTACCAGCAATAGCCGTGCCTATATAATCGCGGTATGAACAAGCTTACGCTCCTTGGCGGTATCACACCGCAGCGCTTCCTGCGCGAATATTGGCACAAGAAACCGCTCCTCATCAGACAGGCCATCCCCGGTTTCAAGCCGCTCCTGACCCGCGAACAACTCGCCGAACTCGCGACGCACGACGACGTGGAGTCGCGCCTGATTTCCCACTTCGGTGCGCACTGGGAGATGCGCCACGGGCCCATTGCCGAACTTCCTCCTTATGGCAAAAATGGCTGGACCATGCTTGTGCAAGGCGTCAATCTGCATCACGACGCCGCCGACGCCTTGATGCAGCAATTCCGTTTCATCCCGGATGCGCGGCTGGACGACCTCATGATCAGCTACGCCACGGATACCGGAGGCGTCGGCCCGCACTTCGATTCCTACGATGTTTTCCTGCTGCAGGCTTTTGGAGAACGGCGCTGGCGCGTCAGCGCACAAAAGGACCTGTCGCTGATCGAAGGCATGCCTCTGAAGATCCTGAAGAACTTTCATGCCGAGCAGGAGTTCGTCCTGGAGCCCGGCGACATGCTGTACTTGCCGCCGCATTATGCGCATGACGGCGTTGCTGTTGGCGAATGCATGACCTATTCAGTCGGCTTCCGCGCCCCGTCGTACCAGGAAATCGGTGAGTCCTTCCTGCAATTCATGGCGGACTCGATCGAACTCCCGGGCCGCTACGCCGACCCTGACCTTTCATCGGGCAGGCACCCCGCCGAAATCAGCAGTGCGATGCTGGAACGCGTGGCGAGCGAAATTGCCAGGATCCGCTTCACAAAAGATGACATTGCCATTTTTCTCGGCGAATATCTTTCAGAACCAAAACCAAACGTATTCTTTGCTGCGCCGGCAAAAAGTCTTTCCCTGAAGCGATTCGCCGAGGCCTCCATCAGGCAAGGCGTCTCCCTGTCACGAAAAACGAGGATGCTGTACCGCGGGAAGTATGTCTTCATCAACGGCGAGTCGTTCACCGTCAAGCGCGAGGACAAGTCCTCGCTGGCCGCATTGGCGAATGACCGCAGGCTCGAAGGAAAGCTGGTGGGCGGCGTTTCCGGCGACGTTCTGGAAGCGCTGCACACATGGTATGAGGACGGTTGGTTGCAGCTAGGACAAAAATAAGTATCCAGGGGTGTTGCCCGCTTACAAAACGCTTACTGAAAAGAAAATGCGATGTGTCTTGTTGTAAAAAAACCCGATATAATTGCGAGTTAGGAAGTTTTCCATGTGCGGCAACGCAGCAAATACCTGCAAAGCCGGCGAAAACCCCTATCGAGCGATAATTACCGGTAATTATTATTCGCACTGATTTTTGATAATAATCTTTGAAGGAAAAAATCCATGAAAAAGACTCTGCTGATCGCCTCCCTGTTGGCCGTTGCTCTGGCTGCTTGCGGTAAAAAAGAAGAAGCTGCTGCTCCGGCACCGGCTCCTGCTGCTTCCGCTGAAGCTCCGGCTGCCGCTCCGGCTGCTGCTGCTCCGGCTGCTTCCGAAGCTGCTCCGGCTGCTGCCGCTCCGGCCGCTTCCGAAGCTGCTCCGGCTGCTCCGGCTGCTGCTGCTCCGGCCGCTTCCGAAGCTGCTCCGGCTGCTGCCAGCGCATCTGCTTCCAAGTAATCCTCGATTGCTTGAAAAAAGCCGACCCTCGGGTCGGCTTTTTTTCGCCTCGGCATTTGGCGATCGCTACGGCTTCAGCCTGTGAGATCGATCCAGCCAAAGCCTTCTTCCTGGCAGGCGATCAACACCTGCTCGGCAGGAACAACACTGCACAAGGCAGCGCGCGCGATTTCCGGCGTATTGTTTTGATGGCTTAGGTGCGCACCCACGACTGTCTTCAAACGCGTCCTGTCGATCGCCGCCAGGATTGCTGCGCTCGTGTCGTTGGAGAGATGTCCGAACGCCCCACCGATGCGCTGCCGCAATGATGGCGGATACGCGGAATTGGCAAGCATCTGGCGGTCATGGTTGCACTCCAGCACCAGGGCATCGCATCCGCCCAACGCGTCGACGAGATGCGGTGTGGACTGGCCCGCATCAGTCAGGACACCCAGCTTGAACTGGCCGTCGCTGGCGACGTACTGAACAGGCTCGCGTGCATCATGCGGCACAGTGTACGGAATGAGTTCGAGATCGCCGATGACAAGGCCTTCGCTGTCACGGCAAAAGTGCACGTCGACTCCTTCACACGCTTTCCGCACTGCCTGGAACGTGCCGAAGCTCAACCAGACAGGCAATCGATGGCGGCGGGCGAACTTGAAGACGCCACCGACGTGATCCTGATGTTCATGTGTCACGACGATGGCTGCAATGTCGGCGGGTGCCATCCCCAATCGTTGCAGGCGGCGCTCCGTCTCACGGATGGCAAACCCGCAATCCAGCATGACCGTGGTGCGGGTTGTGCCCGAAGTGGCGGAAACCAGCAGCGCGTTTCCTTCGCTGCCGCTTCCCAAACTGGCAAATTTCAACGGTCTACGTCAATTACTTGATTACTTGAGTTGCTCGTTCAGCAGAGACAGAATCTTGTCTGCCGTCTGCGAGGTATCCGGACGACCCTCACCGTCGAGGACGGCGACCTGGCTGACAGCGCCACTGCCCTTGACCGAAACACGATAGCGCTGCGCCGACTTGTTCTTGTCATCGCCGGATCCGAACGAGAACAGCTTCGAGAAGAAACCCTTGTCGGAAGCTTTCGCCTTGTCCTGCTCGGGATCGACATAGCGGACGTAATACATGCCCTGGGTGCGATCACGGTCTTCCACTGTGAATCCGACGCGATCCAGGGCCAGGCCCACCCGGCGCCATGCGCGGTCGAAGCCCTCATCCACTTCGACGTACTGGCCATTGGCATTCTTGACCAGCTTGGCGCGCAGCGGCTGCAGACCGGCATTGACCACCGTTTCCTTCGCCTTCACGCTCTCCACGCCAAGCCGCGCCATCAGCTTGGACAGGAATTCGGCTTCAAGATCCGGATCGGAGGGGCGCGGCGTCCACATGGTGCTGTCCTTCTGCTGACCGACCAGCACTTCCTGCATGCCGCGATGGCTGATGTAGACCTCGGTACCGCCATCGGCCCGGCGTTCCAGACGCGTACGGAACTTGTCGCGCTCGCCCGTCGAATACAGGGAATCAAGCGCCTTGCCCAAGGTGTTGCGGATAAAGTCCTGCGGGATCTTCGCGCGGTTTTCGGCCCAATCCGTTTCCATCACGCCGGTTTGCGGCGATTCCGTCGCCATGAGGAAGCCGTTGTCCTGCCAGAAATCCTTAATCTGCGGCCACAACGCTTCGGGGCTTTCCTTGACGACCAGCCAGCGCTGGCTGCCCGCCCGCTCGATATGTGCGTCTGCATTCGCATTTGGCGCGACCGTCGTCGTGGAGGTCGGCTTGACGCCCTGCTGGAGGTTGTAACCTGACGCCGTCGCCGTGCCGCGGTTGTTTTCCGGGATCGCATAACGATTCTCGCGTTGCAGCTGCGTCAGGTCGGGTGGAATCTCCAGCGACGGAGCTTTCCCGGCGCTCTTGTAATCCACGTGATCCGGCTCCAGCACCGATCCGATGGAGCTGCAGCCGGCGAGGCCGGCGAGCGCCAGCGCGAAAATAAGTCCACGTTGAGCCATGTGTGCGTTCTTGCGAATAATCATGTCGATGCCGAATGGGATGGAATCTGTCGTTCTACCGGGATATAGGCGGGGCTTATTGTAATACACCCGACTCGCGCAACGCGGCGCGGACCGTCTCGTGGAAACCGGCGCCGAGCGGCACCAGCGGCAAGCGGATTCCCGACGGGATCAATCCCATCTCGGCCATCGCCCACTTCACAGGAACCGGATTCGGCTCGACAAACAGCTTGTTATGCAGAGGCAGCAATTTGTTGTTGATGGCAATCGCTTCCGTCACCTTGCCCCCCATCGCAGCGGCGCAGAGATCATGCATGCCGCGCGGTGCGACGTTGGCCGTCACGGAGATGTTTCCCTTCGCGCCGCAGAACATGAGAGCCATCGCGGTCGGGTCGTCGCCCGAATACACGGCGAACGATTTCGGCGCAAGGCGAATCAGGTCGCTGCCCCGCCCGATGTTGCCGGTGGCGTCCTTGACACCGATGATGCCGGGCACCTGCGCGAGGCGGAGGATAGTGTCATTTGACATGTCGGCCACGGTGCGGCCCGGCACGTTATAGAGGATCACCGGCAGGTCGACCGCTTCCGCGATCTTCCTGAAATGCTGGTACATGCCTTCCTGGGTCGGACGGTTGTAGTACGGGACCACCTGCAGGGACGCATCCGCGCCGACACGCTTCGCGAATGCAGTGAGCTCGATCGCTTCGGTCGTCGAATTGCCGCCGGTGCCGGCAATGACCGGAATGCGCTTCGCGGTATGTTCGACCGCAATCTTGATCAATTCGCAATGCTCCTCCACCGACACGGTCGGCGACTCGCCGGTCGTCCCGACGATGACAATGCCGTCTGTGCCTTCCGCGATGTGCCAGTCGATCAGTTTGCGCAAACCCGGCAAGTCGAGACTGCCGTCTGCATGCATGGGAGTGACGATTGCGACAATGCTGCCCTGAATCATGATGTTATTCGGTAAAGAGGTAAAACATTGATTGTAGCGGATAGGCTGCTCCCGTGGGGCAATCCCGCCGATCAATTCAGGTGCAAGCGCTGCGTTTCAAGGGGCAAGTCCGCACGTATGGCGCAGATGCGCTGGACCATCGCCGGTTTCGGCGCTTCGACGTAGCCGTCCTCGAAGGCAAGAACGCGCAATGCGCGACTCGAGGCACCCGCGGCAAGCTCCAGCAGCTCTCCTGTCCGCAAGAGGAACAAGGGATTGGAAGGCTTGCCAAAATGCTCATTTCCCTGAGCGAAGGTTTCATAGATGAGTACGCCGCCGGACGACAGGCTACGCAGGATATGCGGGAAGAGCGGGCGATGCAGGTAGTTGGTCACCACGACACCGGCAAATCGGCCGTCGGCGAATGGCCAATTGGCACCCTCCGCTTCAAGATCGACCTGGAGCGTCTCGATCGATGGACCGGCCGTACTGCGGAGGGCGACAGGGTCGCGATCAACGGCAACGACCGGGTGGCCCAGCGATGCCAGCAGGCGCGCGTGCCGTCCGCCACCGCACGCCAGGTCGAGCACTTCACCCGCCGGAATCAGCGCCGCAAAGCGGCTGACCCAAGGCGATGGCGAATCTGCGGGGGCGTGCATTGGCGAATGATTATGCACTTGACGTCAAATGTACGGTTCAGCTGTAGTTGAGGCCCATCGCCTCGCGCACGTCGCGCATGGTCTCCTGCGCCAGCTTGCGGGCCTTGTCGCAGCCGTCGGCAACAATGGCGCGAACCAGCGAGGGATCGTCGAGATAGGTCTGTGCACGCTCGCGCATCGGCTCCTGCTCCTTCAGGATCGCATCGATGACAGGCTGCTTGCATTCGAGGCAGCCGATGCCGGCCGACTTGCAGCCCTTCATCACCCAGTCTTTCGTCTCATTGTCGGAATAGACTTGATGCAGCTGCCAAACCGGGCACTTCTCCGGATCGCCCGGATCGGTGCGCCGCACACGTGCCGGATCGGTAGGCATCGTGCGAATCTTCTTGGTGACGGTTTCCTTGTCCTCGCGCAGCGTAATCGCATTGCCGTAGCTCTTGGACATTTTCTGTCCGTCGAGGCCGGGCAGGCGCGACGCTTCGGTGAGACGCGCCTGCGGTTCGACCAGGATCAGCTTGCGGCTGCCCTCGAGATAGCCGAACAGGCGCTCGCGATCGATCATCGACAGGTTCTGCGCTTCGTCGAGCATTGCCTTGGCTTGCGCCAGCGCGTCGGCATTGCCCTGCTCCTGGAACTCGGTGCGCAGCTCGGTATAAATCCGGGCGCGCTTGCTGCCCAGCTTCTTGACCGCTTCCTGCGCCTTCTCCTCGAAGCCCTTTTCCTTGCCATAGAGGTGGTTAAAGCGGCGCGCCAGCTCGCGCATCATTTCGATATGCGGAATCTGATCCTCGCCAACCGGCACCAGGCTGGCACGATAGATCAGCACATCGGCGGCCTGCAGCAGCGGATAGCCGAGGAAACCGTAAGTAGCGAGGTCGCGGTCGGACAGTTTTTCCTGCTGGTCCTTGTAAGTCGGCACGCGCTCCAGCCAGCCTAGCGGCGTTGCCATCGACAGCAACAAGTGCAGTTCCGCATGCTCGGGAACCTTGGACTGGATGAATATGGTTGCCTGCGCCGGGTCGATACCGGCCGCAAGCCAGTCGATCACCATGTCCCAGACGCTCGTTTCAATGATGCTGGGGTCGTCGTAGTGCGTGGTCAATGCATGCCAGTCGGCGACGAAGAACAGGCAGGGCAATTCGGATTGCATCTTGATCCAGTTCTTGAGGGCGCCGTGATAATGGCCAAGGTGCATCGCACCAGTCGGACGCATGCCGGAAACAACACGATCGGGATACATAGTGGTTCAACTCAACAAAATGGTCAGGGGGGAAAGAATCAGTCTCAGTGCCGCATGTGCGACGGTCATGACGGGCACCATCCAGAAGTAAAGAACCTTGAGCATGACCAATGCCATCACGATGAAAAAACCATAAGGCTCGATCTGCGCGAACTTGTAGGCATAGCGATGCGGCAAGATGCTTGTGAGCACGCGCCCGCCGTCGAGGGGAGGCACCGGAAACAGGTTGAACGCAAACATGACAAGATTGCTCAGCACGCCTGCTTCGGCCATGCGGTTGAAGAACTCCTCTTCGACACCGGCAACCCCGAGAACGATCGCAAAAATCATCCACATCAGGGCCATGACGAAGTTGGCGGCGGGCCCGGCCAGAGCGACCCATGCCATGTCTCGCTTCGGCTTGCGCAGCTTGCCGAAATCGATGGGAACCGGTTTCGCGTAACCGAAAAGGAACGCGCCGGCGGTCGCGACGTACAACAGGATCGGAATGACAATCGTGCCGAAGGGATCGATGTGCTTGAGCGGGTTCAGGCTCATGCGAGCCTGTATATAAGCAGTCGAGTCGCCGAAATAGCGGGCAGCGTAGGCGTGTGCGGCTTCGTGCAGCGTGATCGCAAAGAGCACGGGCAGCGCATAGACCGCTATCGTTTGAATAAGGTCATCCATGGGGACAGATTCTATCAGAGGGGCGCCGCAGGCAATCCTGCGAACGGGAAAAGCATGGACGCTGCGGCTTGCCGGTCGCAAGCCGCGAAACATGCGAGAAAGGGCTGATTACAGGCCAAATGGAGCAGGATCACCGCTGCCTTGTCGCAACAGCACGGGTTCGTCCGCCGTCAGGTCGATCACGGTCGTCGGTACCAAGCTGCAGGCGCCACCGTCAATCACGAGGTCAACCTGGCGGGCGAGGCGGTCGCGCACCTCCTCCGGATCGGTCAGCGGCTCGTTTTCGCCAGGGAGGATCAGCGTCGTGCCCAACAGCGGCTGGCCAAGTTCCTCCAGCAATGCGTGAACGATCTGGTTCTCGGGTACCCGCAGGCCGATGGTCTTGCGCGAGGGATGGCTCAAGCGCCGCGGCACTTCCTTGGTCGCCTCCAGGATGAAGGTGTAGGGGCCGGGGGTCGCATTCTTCAACATGCGGTACTGCCGGTTATCGACGCGGGCGTACTGCGCAATCTCGCTCAGATCGCGGCACAGCAGTGTCAGATGGTGCTTGTCGTCGATGCCGCGGATATGCCGAATGCGTTCAACCGCTGCCTTGTCATCGAGATGGCAGACCAGCGCATAGCAGGAATCGGTCGGCAGCGCGACGATGCCTCCCTGGTGGATGATTTGCGCCGCCTGCTTGATCAAACGCAGTTGCGGATTATCGGGATGGATTTGAAAGAACTGGCTCATAAAAGAACGGCGGGTGTCCGAAGACAACCGCCGCAGGAATCCTTGTCAGAAATTAACGCGTACCGCGCAGCGCGGCGATACGCTCCTCGATCGGCGGGTGGCTGGCGAACAGTGCGGAGAAACCGCCGCCGCCACCGTTGATGCCAAACGATTTGAACGCTTCCGGCATATGCTCCGGCGGCTCCATTCCGCCGAGTCGCGCCAGCGCCTTGACCATCGGTTGCGGCGTTCCGAGCAACCGCGCGGAACCTGCATCTGCGCGGAATTCACGATAGCGGGAGAACCAGGCAACGATGATCGATGCGAGGATGCCGAACAGGATTTCGCAGACGAATACGGTGATGGCATAACCGATGCCGGGGCCGCGGTCGTCATTGTTGCGGAACACGGCCCTGTCGATCATGAAGCCGACCACGCGCGCCAGGAAGACCACGAAGGTGTTGACCACGCCCTGGATCAGCGCGAGCGTGACCATGTCGCCATTCGAAACGTGCGCGATTTCATGCCCGAGGACCGCTTCGACTTCATCCCGGTTCATGCTCTCCAGCAGGCCGGTGGAAACGGCAACGAGCGCGGAATTCTTGAACGCGCCGGTAGCGAACGCATTTGGTTCTCCTTCGTACACGGCGACTTCCGGCATCGCAATGCCCGCGCGGTCGGCGAGCCTCTTGACGGTGTCGAGCAGCCACATTTCGGTGGACGATGAGGGAGAGTCGATGACATGCGCGCCGGTCGACCACTTCGCCATCTGCTTGCTCATCAGCAGTGAAACGATCGCACCGGTAAAACCGACCACCAGGGAAAACACCATCAGGGTGCCGAGGTTCAGGCCGTTCGCGGTCAGGTAACGGTTCACGCCGAGCAAGGAAAGCACGACCGACATGACCAGCATGACGGCAAGATTGGTCGCCAGGAAAAGTACGATTCGCTTCATTCAGCTGCCTCCAGGTTCAAGCGATGCATAGATGGTGGTTGTTTGGCAGAAATTCAAGAGCCGGCAATAATGCCACAAACACAAGCCAGGGTAGCAGTTGCCGGGAGATTTCCGGACATCACCAACGCCAGTCATGCCAGACGGGAACCACGCCGGCGGGCAAGGGCGGCAAGGCGCCAAGATCGGCTTGCGATTCGCCGGGCGCATGGAAATCGGATCCGCGCGAGGCAAGCAATCCGTAACGCTTGGCGACAGACGCAAAGCGTCCGTACTCGTCTTCCGTGTGACTGCCCGTCACGACTTCCAGCCCCGCGCCGCCGAGGCGTTTGAACTCCGACAAGAACACATCCAGTTCCAGTTCGTCGAAATCGTAGCGTCCCGGATGCGCGACGACGGCAATACCGCCCGCGCCGCGGATCCAGCCGATGGCATCCTTCAGCGCGGCCCAGCGATGCGGGACGAAACCAGGCTTGCCGTCAATCAGGTAATTGGAAAACACCTCGCTGACATCCTTGCATGCACCAGTCTCGACGATGTAGCGCGCGAAGTGCGTGCGCGAGATCAAATCCGGATTGCCAACGTATTTGAGCGCGCCTTCGAATGCATCTGGAATTCCCACGGCGGCCAGCTGCGCCGCCATTTCGCGCGCCCGGCGCTCGCGTCCGGAGCGGGTGTGCTGCAGGCCTTGGGCAAGGTCCTGATTGCGCTCATCGAATTTCAGGCCGACGATATGCACGGTGCGTGCCGCCCAGGTAACGGAAATCTCGACCCCGGTCACATGACGCATGCCGAGCGACGCCGCGGCCTCGCGCGCTTCGGAAATGCCGTCGATCTCGTCGTGATCGGTGAGCGCCCAGATGTCGACGCCGCCAGCACTGGCGCGCGCCGCAAGCGCGGCCGGGGCGAGCGCGCCATCGGAAACCTTGGAATGACAGTGGAGATCGACGTTCAGCATGGAGGGGAATGACAGAGACGGCACATGATCAATTGTACGCCGACCAGCTCATTCCTGCCGTGCCGCCATGCCGGCCGGCAAGCCGCCCGTTGAAGCCGCCTTCCCGGTCAGTCAAGGAAGCGATCGATGAGCGCCGCCAGAGCCTGTGGCTGGTCGTGATGCAGCATGTGCCCGGCATCGTTGATTACGGCGGTTGTCACGTTCGGAATGAATCGGATGCGGCGGTCGATTTCGGCACGCGCTGTTTCCTTCGGCCCCATCCAGCGCCAGGCTTCCGTATCGTCCGCCTCGACCCACAACACCGGCGCAGCGATTGCCTGCCAGCAGGCTAGCACCTCGTCGACACGATAAAGGATCGGGCTGCTCAGTTTGTGCGCAGGATCGCCGAGGATTTCCCATTCGCCGTGCGCATTCTGCCCTGCCCAGTGATCTGCGAGGAAAGCGGCGCGCTCATCGGTCAGGCGAGGATTGGTTTTTTGCAGGCGCGCAGCGACTTCGGGCAGCGAGGCATACGCACGCATGCCGGGCGGATTGCGGAGTTCGTCGAGCCATTTCGCATAACGCCCCGGCGCCTGTTCCGCGCGCGTGGCAGGAAGGCCGAATCCTTCCAGGTTGATCAGCCTGCCGACCCGGCCGGGTCGCACGCCGGCGTAGATGCACACCACATTGCCGCCCATGCTGTGGCCAAGCAGATTGACCGGTGCGTCGGGAGAGTAATGATCGAGGATGGCATCGAGGTCCCCGAGATAGTCGGCGAACCAGTAGGAATCCACACCGGGATTCTTTGTCAATCCGAAACCGCGCCAGTCCGGTGCGATGACATGCCAGTCGCGCTGCAGGCAATCGACGACGAACTGGAAAGATGCAGATACGTCCATCCAGCCATGCACCATGAACAGCTTTGGTGCATGGTCGCTACCCCAATGACGTACATGGTACTGGAGGCCACGCGCTGGGATGAATTCGGAACGGGAAGATTTCATGTCTCGCAAGCAGGATCAAGTTTAGTTTTTTAATATATCGGCATAATAATCAGCTTCACGCCGGACCGATTAATAGCACGACCGTTCGATAATTATACTGGAGAGGCCATGACTTCTGCTGGACGCACTTTGCAACCGGACCACTACGACGTTCTGTACAACGCATTTCGCTGGGATGTTCCCGAGGAATTGAATATCGCCGACGTCTGTTGCGCGCGCTGGGCCGACGACCCGTCGCGCATCGCCATCTACCATGAGGACGACGCCGGGCATGCCGGCACCCTCACCTATGCCGCCTTGCATGAGCAGGCGAACCGCCTGGCCAATGTCCTGCAACGTCTCGGCGTGCGAAAAGGAGACCGCGTCGCCATCGTCCTGCCGCAGCGTCCGGAAACGGCGATTGCCCACATGGCATGCTATAGGCTCGGCGCAATTGCCATGCCGCTTTCCATCCTGTTCGGGCCGGATGCGCTGGAATACCGCTTGCAGAACAGCGAAGCGGTCGTTGTCATCGTCGACCAGGCCGGCAGCCGGAATCTGCAGGAAATCCGCGCCAACTGCCCGGCATTGCGGCATGTGATCGCGGTTGATTGTTCCGTTCCCGAGTCGCTCGCATGGAATGCCGAGTTGGCGAAGTCCGGTATCAAATTCGATCCGGTGCGCACGCTCGCAACCGATCCCGCCGTGCTCATCTACACCAGCGGCACCACTGGCGCACCGAAAGGGGCGCTCATCCCGCACTCGGCCATCATCGGCAACCTGACCGGTTTCGTCGCCTCGCAGAACTGGTTCCCGCAAGATGGCGATGTATTCTGGTCTCCCGCCGACTGGGCATGGACCGGCGGCCTGTGGGATGCGTTGATGCCGACGCTCTATTTCGGCAAGCCGGTCGTCGGCTATCGCGGGCGCTTCTCGCCGGATACCGCGTTCTATCTGCTCGAAAAATATGGTGTAACGAACACCTTCCTGTTTCCCACCGCGCTGAAGATGATGATGAAGGCCTACCCTTCGCCGCGCGAGAAATTTTCGCTCAGGCTGCGCGCCATCATGAGTGCGGGCGAGGCGGTCGGCGACACGGTATTCAACTGGTGCGAATCGGCGCTCGGCGTCACACCGAACGAGATGTTCGGCCAGACCGAAATGAACTATATCGTCGGCAACAGCGCGCAACGCTGGCCGGCGAAACCGGGCAGCATGGGACGCCCCTACCCCGGCCATCGCGTCGCGGTCATCGACGATGACGGCAATCCAGTCAAGCCTGGCGAAACCGGCGAAGTGGCGCTGCACCGCACCGACATCCACGGCCATCCCGATCCGATCTTCTTCATCGAGTACTGGAAGAATCCGGGAGCGACGCGCGGCAAGTACAGCGGCGACTGGTGCCGTACCGGCGACCTGGCATCGGTCGACCAGGATGGCTATCTCTGGTACCAGGGCCGCGCGGACGACATGTTCAAGGCCGCCGGATATCGCATCGGTCCTTCCGAAATCGAAAACTGCCTGGTGAAGCATCCTTCCGTAGCGAACGTCGCCGTGGTGCCAAAGCCGGATCCCGAGCGTGGCAACATCGTGAAGGCCTTTGTCGTGCTGACACCGGACGTCGAGCGCAGCCAGGAAGCCGACGAAAAGCTGATTGCCGAATTGCAGAGACACGTGCGCGGCAAGCTTGCACCATACGAGTATCCGAAGGAAATCGAGTTCATCAGTGAACTGCCGATGACGACCACCGGCAAGGTGCTGCGCCGCATCCTGCGACTGCAGGAACAGGAGCGGGCGGCAAGCCGGACATAGCAGATGAAACAGGCGCCCTGGAACAAGGGACGTGCGCCCGAATGCAGGAACAACGAGCGTCGCCTGCCTGCTGCAGGGAGCGCAGCCGACGCTCGGCCTATTCTTTTTTCTCCGCGGGCGGAGCGCCCTCTTGCGATTTCTGCGCCTGCTGCGCTTCGTTCTGCAGCTTCTGTCCGAGTTGCTGCATGGTCTCGCCGGCTTTCTCGGCAGCCTTGTTGAGTTCGGCGCCGGCTTTTTCGGTAGCCTTGTCGATTTGCTGGCCGGCCTGCTCCGCCGGCCCCTTTGCGTCGGAAACCGCTTCTTTCTTTTGGCACGCCGACAGGCCGCCGATCAGTATGCCAACTGCGATCCATGTCGCGGCGGACTTCGTTGGATTCAGCATGTGTGCAGCTCCTTCCCTCGATCAGTTCACACCCTTGCCCGGCGGAACCTTGGCTTTCGTCAATGCAAAAATACAAACGGCATTTTATGAAGACCCGCAATCCGGCCCCAGGTTCCGACGCCTAGTCGTCCGGGAAATGCGCGCGTCTCCATCTGAAGCATCTCGCGCCGTCAGGCCGTGAGCGCAAGCAGTTCCGCCTCGCTGAACCCTGCAGCCTTTCGTGCTGCGATGTTGAAGGGGCCGCGCAATGCCGGCGCCTGGTATTGCCGCGCCAATCCGGCATAGGTGGAGAGCGGATCGAGGCCGCGTGTCGCGCACAGCCAGGCGAACCAGTGGTTACCAGTAGCGACGTGGCCGATTTCATCGCGCAGGATGATGTCGAGAATGGCAGCGGCTGCAAGATCGCCTGCCTGCGCCAGCTTCGCTCGAACCGGTGGCGAAGCATCGAGCCCCCGTGCTTCCATCGTGCGCGGAACCAGGGCGATGCGGGCCAGCACATCACTCGCCGTTTTTTCAGCCATGTCCCACAAGCTGTTGTGCGCGGGGAATTCGCCGTAGGCATAACCGAGGACCACCAGGTGATCCGCCAGCAGGGAGAAATGCAGCGCTTCTTCCGCGGCCACTTTCAGCCAGTCGGCGTAAAACGCCTCCGGCATGGCGGCGAAACGCCAGATGGCATCGAGCGCCAGATTGATCGCATTGAACTCGATATGCGCGAGCGCATGGATCATTGCCGCTCGGCCCTCCAGAGTACGCATGGAGCGATGCCTGACCGACAAGGGCGGCACGAGCTCGGGCCGTGCAGGACGTCCCGGAATGGGATGTTTCGGAACGAGCTGAAGACGAGGGTCGAT
>JAKACN010000081.1 GCA_021821365.1 Pseudomonadota bacterium
GCTATTCCCCTTCAGAGACGGGACTGGCATTTCTCCCATTTGTCGTGATCATGCTGGGCAACATAGCGAGCGCGCCGCTGGCCAATCGCTATGGTTACCGGTTTCTCATCATGCTTGGTTTGGGAGTCACCGCCGTCGGTTATTTCCTGCTTAGCGTTCTCCTGTCAGATAGCACGCCTTACCCCTCAATTCTGCCCAGCCTGTTCCTGATGGCAATTGGCGGCGGGCTTACCGTGCCGGCCTTGACGGCCATGTTGCTGGCCGGTGCCGAACAGGAGCGAACTGCGACGCTGTCTGGGATCTTCAATACGGGCAGGCAAGTCGGAGCGGCTCTTGGCGTTGCAGTGTTTGGAACATTCCTCGCCCCCGGCTCTGCTCTCTCACTCAGCGCAGGAGTGGCACGCGCGTTCTCGATATCGGGGCAACTTCTTCTTGCCTCTATGGCCATTGCACTTTGGGTGCTCCCGGCAACGCAAACCGGCATTTCCGTGGACGGTCTGGAACCGCGCTGAGCCTTGTTGACGTGACGGCGGCAAAGGAACGAGCAACGAACTGGCTGCTTTCCAGAAACGAAATTATTGAGGGAAATTGATATGACGCATTTGTTCCTTATTGGCGCACTGAAGACCGGAACTAGCCAAAGGCTCGTCCGCGCCGCCCTGGACGGGGGGTATGAAGTCACCATCATTTCGCCCGAAGAAGACGAGTTCCGCGGAATCTTTCCACGGGGGGCAAAAGTCATCTCCATGCCAATGGAAGCGTCGGTTATTGTTCGTTGGATTCTGTGCCAGTTTGCAGATGCTCACTCGCGCATTCTCATTACAACTACACACGACAGGTACATCCAGTGCGCTGCTGAGGTGTGCGCGGCGGTAGCAGTTCCGGGTCCGAGCCCTGGCAGTCTCAGAGCTCTTGCCTCGAAGATCAGCCAACGAGAATTTCTGCGCGGCCTTGGCCTAGCCACCCTCGCATTCGATTCGATCTCCATTGCGGATATCGGGAGCCTTCGAGAAATTTTAAATCGCTTTCGCTTCCCGATTGTGATCAAGCCGGAAAGAGGCAGCTCAAGTTTCGGTGTTTCCTTATGTGACAATGTGGAGACGGCAATCCGACATGCGATCGAGCTGGCAGCGGATTTTTGTGGAAAGCGACAGCACTGCCTTACCGACATACTCCTAATCGAGGAGTTCCAGCCAGGTCGTGAATATTGCGTGGAGCTATTTGACGGCAAGTGCGTTGGTGTGATCCGAAAGGAAAAGCGTGCCGGGAACACCTTCATTGAACGGGGATACACCTCTGAGCTGGACCTCGATTCGCATACGTTTGATGCAATTATTTTCGCTTGCGAAAAGGCGGTCGCGGTTGCGGGCTTCGTCTGGGGGCCAGTGCACATCGACTGCATTGTTCGTGATGGAACCACGTGCATCGTCGAAATTAACCCGCGGATCGCAGGAAGTTTTATTACCGAGATTGTGCAGGACGCCTACGGATTCGACATCGTTGCCGCGCTCATCAAGAAATTACAAGGCATTGACACTGGGATTCCGCCAATTTCAGCCCCAGAGAGTTACGCCAGGGTCGAGTTCTTCCTCGGAGGAGATCCGGAGCTATGGCATTTTGATAGCGAGGAAAGATTTGAAACGCGTGAACTGCGTGTGAGATATGGGCCGCAAGTAATCGAATCGCGCGAGCGGCGCGGATATTTGTATGTAACAAAGAAAGTCAATTCCGAACGGACACGGACAAACGGAGCTCAAGCCGAGCCAAGCAGGTTGGTCGAAGCTCCGATGTGAGGTGTAACTGAATTACCTACTTATCCGAGGAAGAAATGAATAATAAACTTATCGACGCGGTGGTTATTGTGGATGGAGCATCAACGGCGGCACATCTGGCTCCCGGCTTTCGGTCTTATGGGGTGAAGTGCGTTCATGTTATTAGCAGCCCATCTCTAGCGCGCCTGTACAAGGAGCAGTTCAATGCGCACGATTATGTGCGCGAGATTGTCCATAATGATGATCTGGCCAACACGGTGTCAGAGATCCGCAGCCTCGGACTAGATATCGCAGTAGTACTACATGGTCTGGATAGCGCTTGCGAACTAGCGGACCAGATTGCGCACGCGATCGGGGCGAGGTACCGGAATCCACTGGAGACATCGGCGGCCAGACGGCACAAGTACCTGATGATCGAGACAGTCCGGCGCGCCGGACTGCGTGCCCCCGCCCAGCTCGTATCGAAGGACCCCAGCGAAATTATGCAATGGGTGCGTGAGTTAAGCGAACTACCTGTGGTCATCAAGCCGACCAAGAGCGCAGGAGTGGCCGGCGTGAAGATATGCCGATCGCTGTCTGAGGTTAAAGCTGCTGCGAAAAACGTCCTGGCGACGACCTCGATCTACGAGCAGACGAATGACGAAATCCTTGTCCAGTCTTTCTCACAAGGACAAGAGTACATCGTTGATTCCGTCTCGTTTAATGGACGGCACAAGGTGATCAGCGTGTGGGAGGTCGAGCGGGATCGCCGGAATTCGCCACATCTGGATAAGATGGTCGTGGTTGACCACAGTGCTCCTCGTTACAGCCAGCTTCTGGATTATGCGGCGCGAGTTCTCGACGCCTTAGGCGTAACATACGGCCCCACTCATCTCGAAATCATTGATACGGCCGCTGGTCCGGTGATCGTCGAGCTAAATGCACGACTGCACGGAAGCCTCGATCCGCGTCTGACCTCGGCGGTGACCGGTGAAAATCAAGTGAGCGCTACGGTGGAGGCATTCGTCTGCCCTGAGATCTTCCTGGATGAACTTGGAAAGACACCAAAAATTTACGGGCAT
This sequence comes from Pseudomonadota bacterium, assembly GCA_021821365.1. Classification (GTDB taxonomy): domain Bacteria; phylum Pseudomonadota; class Gammaproteobacteria; order Burkholderiales; family Burkholderiaceae_D; genus Noviherbaspirillum. The sequence goes on from JAKACN010000081.1 coordinate 2,834, forward strand.
TGTGGGCATATTCTGCTCCTGTCTAAAGCGAACGGCGTGCTTCTCCGCGATTCTGTCTGGCCAGAGATCGGTGAGCTACAATCGACCGTCAGTATCAAACAGTGGGCCAGGCTTGGCGACATCGTTACCATTACGACCGACCTGAGAACGGCCATGGGGGCGGTCGGTGTGTTTAGCAAGGACTATGAGCAAGTCGTGCATGACTGGAAAAAAATCCGCTCACTGGAGGATGCATTTTTTTCGAGCGCCGGATCAGTACACCTGCCCAGCGATGTATTTCCCGAAGATGCGGAATGTGCGGTGCAATGATGGGGGGTGAAGCGAGGCAGGGCCAGGACGCAAGAACGCTCGGCGCCGCGCAAATTCGTGCGTTGGCGGCCTTGGCTTCCCGCAAACCTTGCGCGTGCACCCGGTTGTCGCTCGATGCGTGGACCAGGTTGCCGCTTTCGTTTCCGGAAGAGCGCATGCTGATGGTAGGGACTCTGGGCCGTAGGGAAGAGGTGGATCCTACCCTCTACGAGTTTCATCCCGAAGGAACCAACTATTGGTCGGAAGACGCCCCTATCGCGCCCCGCTTCTTTCCGTACAATCGATGCGAAGTATTGCAGTGTCAGGACTGCCAGCGCTGTTTTCTTAGCTACAGCGAGTACGGCGGGTATTACGTTGAACGGCGCATCAGGGCCGTGGCCGCGCACCTTGTCGTCGATTCCTTGTGAGTCGAGACCCGCGCCGTGGCACTACAGCTCAGCTACCATGTAGTGCTGGAGGAAGCAATCGACGGCCAGAATCGAACGATTCAGGCCGTTTTTCTACCGTGCACTCCCGTTCACTCCTTGCCAGAGACTGGGAGCCGTCGAAGGGCAATGTTCAGCATAGGTGTCGTCCAGCGGCTTGACTTGACGGAAGATGCAGGGAACCGTATATTACTGACTCGTCAGTAAGTTATTTGGCTCCTGCCAACCCGCCATGAACTGTCCTTTCAAGAAGCGCTGGGAACGGCGCAAGGAAGCGCGACCGCAAGAATTGCTTGCCGCCGCGCTGGATCTCTTTGTCGAACGCGGCTATTCCGCGACCCGCCTGGATGATGTTGCCGCCCGGGCCGGTGTGTCCAAGGGGACACTCTACCTCTATTTCACCAACAAGGAAGAACTGTTCAAGGCCGTGGTGCGGGAAAACGTGGTGCCCGTGCTTGGCGAGGCGGAAGACATCATCGAAAATTTCGAAGGCGCGACCGCCGACCTGTTCCGCGAAATCATCCATGGCTGGTGGGAGCGCATCGGCGCCACCAAGCTGTCCGGCATTGCCAAGCTGATGATGGCCGAGTCGAGCAATTTCCCCGAAGTGGCGCAGTTCTATTACGAGGAAGTGATTTCACGTGGCAACGCCATGATTGCCCGCATGCTGGAGCGCGGAATCGAGAGCGGCGAATTCCGTTCCATCAACGTGGCGCAGGCGATGAACGTGGTCTGCGCGCCCATGGTCATGCTGATGATGTGGAAACACTCGTTCAACGCCTGCCGCATGGAGCCGCTCCAGCCCGAAGCCTATTTGAATAACTTTATCGACTTGTTCCTGAACGGCTTGCTGAGCGACCGCCCGGCTGCCGTGCAATGAATGGATCTGTCATGCTGAAACGCCGTTCCTTCTGGATCATCCTCGTTGCCTGCCTGCTGGCGGGCGGTGTCGCTGCGGCCATGCTGAAGAAGCAGAGCCCCTCGCCTGTCGCGCCTGCATCGCCGCAGGCGGTTACCTTCATGGAATTCCTGCCGTCCGACGTCACGCAGGCGGACGCGCGCGAGCTGCGCCAGCTCCTGCCGATTTCAGGCTCGTTGCGCGCCGTGAACCAGGCCACCGTCAAGGCCAAGGTGCCGGGCGACGTGCGTGAGGTGCTGGTGCGCGAGGGCGAGGCCGTGAAGGCCGGCCAGGTGCTGATCAAGATGGACGTCAGCGATTACCAGGCGCGCCTTGACCAGGCGAAGGGCGCGCTCGCGGCGGCGCGCGGCCAACTGGAGATCGCGGCCAAGACGCGCGACAACAACAAGGCGCTGCTCGACAAGGGATTCATCTCCAAGACCGCGTTCGACAATGCCGAAAGCCAGTACGACATCGCGCGCGCCAACGTCGAATCGGCGCGCGGCGCGCTCGACGTGGCGCAAAAGGCGCTGGCCGACACGGTCATTCGCGCGCCCATCTCCGGCCTGGTCAGCAGCCGCACAATCCAGCCTGGCGAAAAGGTTTCCGCCGACAACCGCCTGCTCGACGTGGTCGACCTCGGCCAGATGGAAATGGAAGCGCCCGTGCCCGCCTCGGACATCATGCACGTGGCGCTAGGACAGGACGTGACGGTGAAGGTGGAAGGCATGCCGCAGCCGCTGTCCGGCAAGGTCGCGCGCATCAATCCCGCCACGCAGGCCGGTTCGCGCTCAATCATGGCCTACGTCCAGATCGACAACCCGCAAGGCGCGCTGCGCGTCGGCATGTTCGGCGACGCGCAGCTGACGATCGCCAGGAAATCCGGCGTGCTCAGCGTGCCGCAATCGGCGATCCAGAATGACGCCGGCAGCACCTATGTGTATGCCATCGAAGACAGCAAACTGGCGCGCAAGCCCGTCACGCTCGGCATGCGCGGCGACGACGGCCAGGGTCCGGCGGTGGAGATCGTCTCCGGGCTGGAGCGCGGCGCGCAGATCGTGAAAACCAACCTCGGCAGCCTGCGCGTCGGTACCACGGTCAAGTTCGTGCAAGCCGGCGCAGCAGCGCCGGCAACCGCCAGCACGCAGTAAGCGCGCGGCCAACGCCGCCGAGATACATCAGACAACCCCGTCGCGCGTCCAGCGCAAAGGAAGCATCAGGCATGTGGTTCACCCGCATCAGTATCGGCAACCCGGTTCTTGCGACCATGATGATGGCCGCGTTCATCGTGCTGGGCTTGTTCTCCTATCAGCGACTGCGCGTCGACCAGTTCCCCGACGTCACCTTCCCGGTGGTCGTGGTGCAGACCGACTATCCCGGCGCGTCGCCGGAGACGGTGGAATCCGACATCACCCGCAAGGTGGAGGAATCGGTCAACACCATCAACGGCATCAAGAATCTTTTCTCGCGCTCCTATGAAGGCAGCTCGGTCGTCATCATCGAATTCGACCTGACCATCGACCCCGCGATGGCTGCGCAGGACGTGCGCGAGAAGGTGGCCATGGTGAAGACCGGCTTTCGCAAGGAAGTCAAGGAACCGCGCGTGATGCGCTACGATCCCGCCGACCGCCCCATCATCGCCATCTCCGTCACCAACAATGACAAGATCAGGCAACGCGATATGCGCGACCTGACCACCATCGCCGACCAGGTGGTGAAGAAGCGCCTGGAGAACGTGCGCGGTGTCGGCTCGGTCGCGCTGGTGGGCGGCGTGATGCGCGAGATCCAGATCTATGTGAAACCGGGCGAGATGGAAGCGCTGGGCGTCGGCATCGACCAGGTGATGAACGCCGTGCGCAACGAGAACCAGGAGCTGCCGGCCGGCGCGATCCGTTCGAGCACCGATGAAAAGGTGGTGCAGGTCCAGGGCAAGATCAAGGACCCGCAGGACTTCGGCCGCATCATTGTCGCGCGCCGCGGCGGCCAGCCGGTCACGCTATCGCAGATCGCGACCGTGGTCGACGGCCAGGAAGAACAGGAAAGCCTGGCGCTGTACAACGGGCAGCGCACGCTGGCGCTCACCGTGCTAAAGGCGCAGGGCGAAAATACTATCGACGTGGTGGACGGCATCAAGGCAGCGCTGAAGGAACTGGAGCCGCGCATGAACGCGCTCTATCCCGGCGTCAAGATCGATGTGATCCAGGACAGCTCGCGCCAGATCCGCGTCGGCGTCGACAACGTGCGCCGCACCATGATCGAAGGCGCGATGCTGACCATCCTGATCGTGTTCCTGTTCCTCAATTCCTGGCGTTCGACCGTCATCACCGGCCTGACGCTGCCGGTGGCGATCATCGGCACCTTCCTGTTCATGTACATCTTCGGCTTCACGATCAACATGATCACGCTGATGGCGCTGTCGCTGTGCGTCGGCCTGCTGATCGACGATGCGATCGTGGTGCGCGAAAACATCGTGCGCCATGCCGGCATGAAGGTGCACGGGCGGTTCAAGGACCACAAGACGGCCGCGCTCGACGGCACGGCCGAAATCGGCCTGGCGGTGCTGGCGACCACCTTCTCGATTGTCGCGGTGTTCCTGCCGGTCGGCTTCATGGGCGGCATCATCGGGCGCTTCTTCCACCAGTTCGGCGTTACCGTGGTCGCGGCCGTGATGATTTCGATGTTCGTCTCCTTCACGCTCGATCCGATGCTCTCTTCCGTGTGGCCCGATCCGGCGGCGCATGGCGAGCACAAGGGTCTCTACTACCGCACCATCGGCCGCGTGCTGCACCAGTTCGACCGCTTCGTGAAATGGCTGTCGCGCACCTACCAGACCATGCTCGACTGGTCGCTGAAACATCGCAAGACGACATTGCTGATCGCGGTGGCGACCTTCTTCATCGGCTTCGCGATTCCGGCGGGCGGCCTGATCGGCACCGAGTTCGTGCCGCAGGCGGATTACTCGGAAACCGGCGTCACCTACTACACGCCGGTCGGCTCCTCGCTCGAATTCACGGAGACCAAGGCGCGCCAGGTGGAAGCGGTGCTGCGCGAATTCCCGGAAGTGCGCGACATCTACACCACGATCAACACCGGGTCGGCGCAGGGCAAGAACTACGTCACGACCTTCATCCGCCTCGTGCCGCGCGCTGAGCGCCAGCGCAGCACCACGCAGATGAGCGTGCCGCTGCGCAACCGGCTGCTGCAGATCGCCGGCATCACGGTCACGCACATCGGTTCGCTCGACGGCGTGGGCGGCGACAACAAGCAGATCCGGCTCAGCCTGCAAGGCACCGACCTGAAGGAACTCGACCGGCTGAGCGTCGAGGCGATGAACCGGATGCGCGCCATTCCCGGCCTGGTCGATCTCGATTCCAGCCTGAAGGCGGACAAGCCCACCATTTCCGTCCAGCCGAAACGCGACATCGGTTCCGACCTCGGGGTGGGCGTGGCGCAAATCAGCGGCGCGCTGCGTCCCCTGCTCGCCGGCGACGAAACCACGACCTGGCGCGCACCGGATGAGGAAAACTACAACGTCAAGGTCCGCCTTGCGCCATCCGACCGCAACAACGTCGACGATCTTTCGCGCCTGATGCTTGCCAGCTCGCAGAACAACGCGGACGGCACGCCGAAGATGGTGGCGCTGCGGCAGGTGGCGACGATCACGCCGTCGACCGGCGCCAGCCAGATCAACCGGCGCGACCTCAACCGCGAGGTCGAACTGTCGGCCAACGTGGTCGGCCGCTCCGCGGGCGAAGTCAGCGCCGACGTCAAGCGCGTGCTGGACGGCCTGAACTGGCAGCCCGGCTATCGCTACCAGCTCGGCGGCTCCACCAAGAACATGCAGGAATCCTTCGGCTACGCGATGTCGGCGCTGGCACTGGCAGTGATCTTCATCTACATGATCCTGGCCTCGCAGTTCGCCAGCTTCCTGCAGCCGGTCGCGATCATGTCGGCCCTGCCGCTGACGCTGATCGGCGTGTTCCTGGCACTGATGTTCTTCCGCTCGACGCTCAACATGTTCTCCATCATCGGCTTCATCATGCTGATGGGCCTGGTGACCAAGAATGCGATCCTGCTGGTGGACTTCGCCAACCAGGCGCGCAAGGCGGGCGCCAACCGCACCGCCGCGCTGCTGGAAGCCGCGCATGTCCGGCTGCGCCCGATCCTGATGACCACGCTGGCCATGGTGTTCGGCATGGTGCCGTTGGCCTTCGGCCTCGGCGAGGGTTCGGAGCAGCGCGCGCCGATGGGGCAGGCGGTGATCGGCGGGATTATCACTTCGTCATTGCTGACCCTGGTCGTGGTGCCGGTGATTTATACGTATCTGGACGATTTTGCAACATGGGCGCGCCGCAAATGGCGCTACAACGAACCTGACCGCTATCAAGGCGCGCCCGCAACACCAGTGCTGCAAGGAAAAAACGAGGATGCCGTTTGATAAAATAGGGACCTCGATGCATCAGTGGCAGCGCCGGCGAAAAGGGAGGGCCGGGCGAATGCCGTATCCGCACAAAACCCTGCTCGCGCGCCGTCACTGGTAACATGCATTCCATTATTTATTCCCTAACTCCTCGAGTGCCGACATGAATATCGAAAAAGCCCGTTTCAACATGATTGAGCAGCAGATTCGTCCATGGGATGTCCTCGCGCCGGACGTCCTCGAACTGCTGACGGTCGTCAAGCGCGAAGCCTTTGTCCCGCCCGCCTACAAGAGCCTGGCGTTCGTCGACACGGAAATCCCGCTGCCGGGCGGCGAATACATGTTCGCGCCGAAAGTCGAGGCGCGCATCCTGCAGGAACTCGCCATCAAGAAGCACGAAACCATTCTTGAAATCGGTGCGGGCTCGGGCTACATGGCTGCGCTGCTGGCCTACAAGGGCCGTTTCGTGACGACCGTGGAAATCGATCCGGCGCTCAAGGCCATGGCGCAGAAGAACTTGGCCGATTACGGCGTGGCCAACGTGGAAGTCGCGCTCGGCAACGGCGCACAGGGCTGGTCCAATGCCGGTTCCGAGGCGCCGTATGACGTGATCGTGATTTCCGGTTCGCTGCCGGTGCTGCCGGACACCTTCCTCAAGCAGATCAAGGTGGGCGGACGCATCTTCGCCATCGTCGGCGAATCGCCGGTGATGTCGGCACAGATCATCACCCGCGTATCGGACGCGGCCTGGAACACCATCAAGGTTTTCGAGACCGACGAGAAGCCGCTGCGCGAAGCGCTGACGCCCTCGCATTTCGTGTTTTAAGGATCATTCATGCAAAACATTTCGGCACCGGAACTGGCCGCATGGCTCGCCGACGAATCGCGCGCCAGGCCGGTGCTGCTGGATGTGCGCGAGCCCTGGGAATTCCAGGCTTGCCACATTCCGGATTCCGTGCCGATGCCGATGCACACGGTGCCGGCACGTTTGCAGGACCTCGACCGGGATGCGCCGATCGTCTGCATCTGCCACCATGGCGGACGCAGCATGTCGGTGGCATCCTTCCTCGAGCGTAACGGCTTCGACCAGGTCATCAATCTGGCCGGCGGCGTCCATGCGTGGGCGCTGCAGGTCGATGGTTCGATGCCGACTTATTAAACCGATCCTACCGGAGAACTGAATGCGAAAATCCGTTATCGCCACGCCGATTGCCGGCTCCTTCCCCGGAGCGCCTAACAAAATGCCGATGGCACGGCGACGCATCGCAAGCGGTATTTTGTTAGGCGCTCTTGCATTCAACGCGCATGCCATCAACCTGCTTCAGGTGTATCAGGAAGCGCTGGCCAACGACGCGCCGTATGCGAGCGCGCGCGCGGCGCTGACAGCCGGCCGGGAGAAGACGATACAAGGCCGCGCCGGCCTGCTGCCGACGATTGGCGTGGGCGGCGGCTACAGCCGCTCCAACATGGACGCCACCATCGGCGGCGCTCCCGCCAACCGCGACTTCAATTCCAACACCTATACCGTCTCGCTGTCGCAGCCGCTGTTCCGCCTCGGGAACTGGGAACAGTACCAGCAGGGCAAGCTCTCCGTCGCGGTCAGCGAAGCGCAGTTCGGACAGGCGCAGCAGGACCTGATCGTGCGCGTGGCGCAGGCGTATTTCGACGTGCTTGCCGCGCAGGATGCGCTGGGTTCCGTGCAGGCGCAGAAGGTTGCGATCACGGAGCAGCTTGCCTCGGCGAAGCGCAACTTCGAGGTCGGCACGGCGACCATCACCGACACCCATGAAGCGCAGGCGCGCTACGACCTGGCCGTGGCGCAGGAATTCGCGGCGCAGAACGACCTGGAGATCAAGCGCACCGCGCTGCAGCAGATCATCGGCAAGCCGGCGGGCGGCCTCGCCACGCTGCGCCCGGGCGTGCAGCTGACGCCGCCCGAACCGGCCAATGTGGACCAGTGGGTACAGAGCGCGGAGCGGCAGAACTACGGCGTGCTCGGCCAGCAGCTCGGGCTGGAGATCGCGCAGCGCGAGATCAAGCGTAATCGTGCCGGCCACTACCCCACACTCGACCTGGTGGCAAGCCGCAACCATACCAACCAGACCGGCAGCGCGCTCAGCCCCGTGGGCAGCGTTTCCGATACGAATACGGTCGGCGTGCAATGGGCGATTCCCCTGTTCGCCGGTTTCGCGGTCGACAGCAAGGTGCGCGAATCGATCGCGCTGGAAGACAAGGCCCGTTCCGACCTTGAAAACGCGCGCCGGGTTGCCGCGCAGGGCGCACGCCAGGCTTTCCTCGGCGTGAACGCCGGCCTCGCGCAGGTCAAGGCGCTCGAAGCCGCGGAGGTTTCCAGCAAGTCCGCGCTCGACTCCAACCGGCTCGGTTACCAGGTCGGCGTGCGCATCAACATCGACGTGCTGAACGCGCAGCAGCAGCTGTATTCCACCCAAAGGGATCTGTCCAAGGCGCGCTACGACACCATCGTCAACGGCCTGCGCCTGAAGTCGGCTGCCGGCACGCTGAAGGACGAAGACCTGGTCCAGGTCAATGGACTGCTGAATCCGTAGGATCCCTCGCGGGGCTCAGGGCAGGAAACTCGCCGGTTCCAGCACGACCGGCGGGTTCCTGGCCATCTCGATCACCTTCTCCGGCGGCAGCGGCTCGGAGAAATGGAAGCCCTGCATGATGTCGCAGCCGGCCAGGCGCAGGAACGCGAGCTGTCGTTCATTTTCCACCCCTTCCGCCACGACGGACAGTCCCAGCCGGTGCGCCATGGCGATGATCGCCGTAGTGATGGCTTCGTCGTCGCGGTCGCCCGGTATGTCGCGCACGAAGGTGCGGTCGATCTTGACCTGGTCGATCGGGAAGCGCTTCAGATAGGCCATGGACGAATAGCCGGTACCGAAGTCGTCGATGGAAAAGCGGATGCCTTCGGTCTGCAGGCGATTGAGCAGGTCGACGTTGGCATGCACGTTCTCCATCAGCACGGTCTCGGTAATTTCCAGTTCGAGCTGTCCCGGCGACACGCCGAATTCGCGCAAGGCGCCGATGATGTCGTGCACCAGGAGCGGATCCCTGGTCTGGCGCGCTGAAAGGTTGACCGATACGTGGATATCGCACAGCCCGGCCTGCTGCCAGGCGGCCATCTGCCGGCACGCCGCGCGCAGCGTCCAGCGCCCGATTGGCACGATCAGGCCGCTATCCTCGGCGACAGGGATGAATTCGCTCGGGCTGATCATGCCGAGTTCCGGATGATTCCACCGCAACAAGGCTTCCAGCCCGACCAGCTTGCCGTCGCTCAGCCTGACCTGCGGCTGGTAATACAGCATGAGTTCGCCGCGCTCCAGCGCCTTGCGCAGCTTGGTTTCCAGCGACAGCCTCTTCTGCACGCGCTGGTCGAGTTCCGGATGGAACATCTCGAACGCATTCTTGCCTTTTCCCTTGGCCTGGTACATGGCGGTGTCGGCATTGCGCGTCAGCGTTTCCAGGTCGACGGCGTCATGCGGCAAGGTGCTGATGCCGATGCTGGCCGTGACGTAGATTTCATGCACGTTGACGTCAAAGGGAGAAGCCAGCGCCGCGAGGATCTTTTCCGCGACCCAGCCGCCGTTGCGTCCGGCACCGGACTCGAGAATGATGGCGAACTCGTCGCCGCCGATACGGCAGATGACGTCGCCGCTGCGCATGCATTCGAGCAGGCGCTGCGCCACCAGCTTCAGCAGCAGGTCGCCGCTCGGATGACCCAGCGTGTCGTTGACGATCTTGAAGTTGTCGAGGTCGAGCAGCAGCAGTCCGACGCTGCCGCCGAACTGGTTCACCTTGGAAATTGCCAGCGAAAGCCGCTCGTTGAATGCATGGCGGTTCGGCAGGCCGGTGATCGGATCGATGTGGGCGAGATAATGCAGGTGCGCTTCGGCGCTCTTGACCACCCGGCGCATGCGCGCCACGAGCAGGTAGCCGGCGGCCAGCGAGCCCAGCGCAATCATCAGGATCAGGCCGGCATAGCTGGCAAGGCGCGTGTACACCTGGCCGAGGCTGGCGCGCAGCACCACAAGCCCGATGTGGCGGCCATCGAGGTCGATGCGCCGTGCCATGTCCATGTGATCGACCCCGAAGGCGTAGCCCGACTCGATCAGCGACGCGGGCGGCATGGCCACTTGCGCGGCTTCGCCGCGGCGATACGATGCCAGCAGCTGACCCTGCGCGGTGAAGATGCCGGCCGCCTGGATCGCCGGCGCGGCATCGAGCACGGCGAGCGTTTCGCTGCTGGCGCGACTGTCGTTGAACATGAGCGCCGCGGTGCTGTTCTCGCTGATGATCCGGGCCTGCACGCCGGCGTCTTCGATCAATGCCCTGCGCAGCGAAAGATACTGGAACAGGATCAGCAGGATGGTCGCGACGAGAAGTGCTGCGGCCGCCGTCGCGAGGTTGGCCAACGTCGTCCAGCGGCCGATGCGCGGTGAACCGCTGATCGGCTGGCTTTTCATTGGACGGAGCGCGCAAGGCGCAGCAATTTCGAACTCAGCATCAGGCGCGCCCGGCGCGCGGCACGCAAGTCGATGTCGAACACCATGCGATGATTGTCCGGCGCCAGCGTGATGATGCTGCCGTCATGTCCGATGTCATCGTCATCGGAAATCGTCAGCACGCTCGATCCATCCAGCGCCTTCTTGATCTGCGCCCAGCGGTCGCGGTCGCCGCTTTCGAGAATGAGTACGTGGCAGCCGGACAGGTTGTCCGGCGCAACCGGCTGGCGCACGACGATGCGCCGGCCCTTGACCCGTCTCTCGCCCAGGCCGGCCAGGGACTGGCGCAACGGGCTGCCTGGATTGATGCAGATGTTCAAGTTGCCACCTTCAAAAACGACGTCCGCCGGCCATTCCGTGAACAGGGCGAAGTTGTAGACGAACGCCGCCTTCAAATCATACTCCGGGACGGGTTCGGCAAACAGCCTAGGCGGAAGCAGCGCGAGCAACGCCAGCAACACCCGGAGCGCTTGCACCACGCGCCTGCCCGGACTGTTGTTCGCGTTGCGCCGCATGTCAGAAGGCATAGGTCAGTTTCAACCGGAAGCTGCGCCCGTCCTGGCGAATCGCATCCTGCACATGCTCTTCGGCGCCGGGATCGGCATATGCCCGGTCGAACAGGTTGTAGACGCTCGCCGACACGTCCAGTCCCGGCGCCAGCCGTGCCGACGACAGGGTCAGGTTGGCCAGCCAATAGCCGCCGGTCTCGCTCAGCAGGGTATGGCGCCTGCCGACATACTGACCTTCGATGCCCGCCCGCCAGTCCGATGAGAATGCGGGCACGGACAGATTGAGCTTCGCGAGGTGGCGCGGCGAATTGACCAGCGGCGCGTCCGTCATTTCATCGCGGGTCTGCTGCCAGCTGTAGCTGGTGCGCAGCCGTGCCCCGCCGCTCCAGGCTTTTTCCAGCTCCAGGTCCATGCCGCGCGCCGTGGCGCGCGACAGGTTGCGATACACCAGCAATCCGTCGGCAGGATCCATGGTCTGCGTGATCAGGTCCGACACGATGTTGCGGAATACCGACACCGTGGCACGGGCATCGGCACCGAGATGGTGTTCGGCGATCAATTCATAGGTGCGGATGCGTTCCGCCTTCAGGTCGGGATTCGACTTCTGCCCGCCGGCGCTCAGCACCTGGTAATACATTTCATACGCGTTCGGCGCGCGGAACGCAGTGCCGTACAGCGCCTTGAATGTGGTGGCCGGCGTCGCCTTGAAAATCAGGGCGAGCCGGGGATTCACGGTGCTGCCTGTCGCCGAGATGCGGTCGTAGCGCAGGCCGGCGTTCATCAGCAGGTTCTCGCTCAGCGTGACCTCGTCCTGCAGATAGAGTCCGGACCTGGTGCCGCTGCGGTGATCGTCCAGCCAGGGTGTGTTCGGATCGAGGTCGTAGTTGAACTGGTCGCGCCGGTAGTCACGCTGGTACTCGGCGCCGGCCACCAGTTTGTGGCCGGTGTAACGCGTGACCATCATCTTCGCTTCGGCGCCCCACCAGCGCGCGCGGGCGCCATCGCGGTTCAGCGTCAGTGGCGGATAGTCATAGACGTAGTCGCCGCGGTAATCGTATCGGCCCGCATACAGGCGCGACGAGGCCTCCGTGCCGTCGGCAACCGTCGTGCGATAGCCGATGTCGGCGACGCTCTGCGCGTCGACGGTATGCGAGCGCGGATCATTGAACGCCTGGCTGAAGGACGCCGTGGGGATGCCCTTGGTGCGCTCCGCATGCGAAGCGGACAGGCTGAACGGCCCCATCGCGCCCTTCGCGAAGACGCTGTTGCCGCGATCGTAGTCGAGGCGATGCGCGATGCCGTTATGGGTGGCCGGCGTGTCGAATTCGCGGAAATACCGGTCGGTACCCGGATCGTTGAACGTGCTGGCCGAGAGCAGCCATTCCGCGCCGTTCTCGCCCCGCTTGCCATAGCTGGCCCGCAGCTTGCCTGCGCCGTGACTGCCGGCCTGCATCGAAGCCTGCGCGCCGCCCAGGTCGCGGCCACGTTTGGTGATGATGTTGATCACGCCGAAAAACGCATTGGCGCCATAGATCGACGAACCGGGACCGGGGACAAATTCCACGCGCTCGATCAAATCGACATCCAGCATGAATTCGCTGCCGATCGACGCCTGGTCGTACACCACGTCGTTGTTGCGTACGCCGTCGACCAGCAGCAGGAAGCGCGTGTTGTAATCGCCTGGCCGCAGGAAACCGCGCGCGCCGAGATAGCTGTAGTTGCGGTCGTTCGTGACATACAAGCCGCGCATGCTGCGCAGGATATCGGCCAGCGTGCGCCAGCCGAATGTCTTGATGTCCGACGCGGTGACGACCTCGGCTGCGGAGGGCGCATCGCTGACCTTCTGCACGAACTTCGACGCGCTGTAAACTTCGAGGGTAAGGAGCTGCTCGATGGGCAATGCGGCAAGATCGAATTCGCTGGATGCGGCCCTGGCTGCCGTCACTCCGGTCATCGCCGCGACGAATGCGCAAGACAGGCCGAGGCGTCGCAGCGGAGGCCGCGAGGAAGAACGAGCAACTTGAATCGGCATCTTCAACACCCTTGCTTGTATTGGCGAAAGCGCCCTGCAAGGGACTTCGCTGTCCGGCCGCTTCCGCAACGCGACAGGGCTTGCAAAAAATGCCGGTTGTCAATATTTTACCTGACTGCCCTGCTCGACTTTAAGAAAACTGCAGCGGATTCATGCAAGTGGACACAAGCGCGGCGAATTTGCCACGCACGATAACTGTTTGTCCACACATGGCAAGTGAACGGGATGGCAGAGATATCGATAAAATAACGGTTTGTTCTTTTGAAACGTGCGGAGTCTTCCGGCCGACTACCCTTCCCTCCGGAATTTTCCCTGGTCCAGTACTCCGACTGTCGCCCCCGACAGATGCCTTCTATTTGTTCTGCGAGTTATTTATGACTTCAGTTTGCCGTCTTGCCTTACTTGCCGTCATGGCATCGATGTTGTTCAACCTGGCCGGATGCGGGGAAAAGAATGCCGCCGCCCAGACGCCCGGCGGCGGCATGCCGCCGCCCGAAGTGGCGGTCGTGACCGTCCAGCCCGAGCGCATCGTCATGACCACGGAGCTCCCCGGACGGCTGGAGGCCACGCGCATCGCACAGGTCCGCGCGCGCGTGCCGGGCATCGTGCTCAAGAGAACCTTCCAGGAAGGCAGCGACGTCAAGGCCGGCGAGGTTCTCTACCGCATCGACCCGGCGCCCTACCAGGCTACCTACAACAGTGCGCAGGCGACACTGGCGCGCGCGGAAGCCAACCTGGCGCAGGCCAACCTGAAGGCGCAGCGTTACAAGCCGCTGGTCGAAACCAATGCGATCAGCAAGCAGGAATACGACGATGCGGTGACCGCGCAGAAGCAGACCGCGGCGGACGTCGCGGCGGCAAAAGCCGCAGTGGAAACCGCAAAGCTGAACCTCGGTTATGCCACCGTCAACGCCCCCATCTCCGGCCGCATCGGCCGCGCGCTGGTCACCGAAGGCGCGCTGGTCGGCCAGGGCGAGGCGACGCCGCTGGCCATGATCCAGCAACTCGATCCGATCTACGTCAACCTGACGCAATCGGCATCCGAACTGCTGCAGCTCAAGCGCGCCATGGAAAGCGGCAAGCTCAAGCGCGTCGGCCGCGATCAGGCGAAGGTGACCCTGGTCATGGAAGACGGCACCGCCTATCCGCATCCCGGCAAGCTGCTGTTCTCGGATGTGAGCGTCGACGAGAACACCGGCGCCGTCACGCTGCGCGCCACGTTCCCCAACCCCGACCGTTTCCTGCTGCCCGGCATGTACGCGCGCGCGCGGCTGGAGCAGGCGGTAGACGAAAAGGCCATCACGGTGCCGCAGCAGGCGGTGATGCGCAACCAGGACAATGCGTCGGTAATGCTGGTCGGTCCCGACGGCAAGGTGAAGGCGCAGCCGGTCAAGACCGGGTCCGCGCAGGATGACAAATGGATTGTGCTGGATGGATTGAAAGCGGGCGACCAGGTCATCGTCGAAGGCCTGCAGAAAGTCAAGCCGGGCGCGCCCGCGAAAGCGGTACCGTGGAAGAATCCTGCGAGCGCCGCATCGAACACCGCGCCGCAAGCCGCAAAAAAACCTTAAGCAAGGAATCCGCCAGATGGCAAAGTTCTTCATTGACCGCCCGGTATTCGCATGGGTGATCGCGCTCTTCATCCTGCTGGCAGGATCGATCTCGATCACACGCTTGCCGGTGGCGCAGTATCCGACCATCGCACCGCCCTCGGTCGTCATTACCGCCACATATCCCGGCGCTTCGGCCAGCACGCTGGATGAAAGCGTCACCGGCCTGATCGAACAGGAGATGAACGGCGCGGAAGGCTTGCAGTACATCGAGTCGCAGAGCCAGGCGAACGGCCAGGCGCAGATCACGGTGACCTTCCTGCCCGGCACCAATCCCGACCTCGCCGCCGTCGATGTGCAAAACCGCCTCAAGCGCGTCGAGCCGCGCCTGCCGCAGGCAGTGACCCAGCAGGGCGTCCAGGTGACGAAGGCGCGCAGCAACTTCCTGCTGTTCACCACGCTCTCCTCCACGGACAACCGCCTCGATCCCGTGGCGCTGGGCGACTACCTCTCGCGCAACGTCCTGAACGAGCTCAAGCGCATCCCCGGCGTCGGCGACGCTACCCTGTTCGGCACCGAGCGCGCGATGCGGATCTGGATCGATCCCGCCAGACTGGTCGGCTTCAAGCTGACGGCAGCCGACGTGGCGGCCGCGATCCGCGCGCAGAACGCGCAGGTGGCATCGGGCACGCTGGGCGAGACGCCGAACCAGGGCACGCAGCAGATCACCGCGCAGGTCATCGTCTCCGGCCAGCTGAATACGCCCGAGCAGTTCGGCAATATCGTGCTGCGCGCCTCCCCGAGCGGGGCAACGGTGCGCCTGCGCGACGTCGCGCGCATCGAACTCGGCGGCCAGACTTATGCCACCGCCGCGCGACTCGACGGCAAGCCCAGCGCGGCCATCGGCGTGCTGCTGTCGCCGACTGCCAATGCGCTGCAGACCGCCACGGCAGTCCATGCAAAAATGAAAGAGCTGTCGCGCTATTTCCCGGCCGGAGTGAAATACGAAATTCCGTACGACACATCCCTGTTCGTGCAGATTTCCATCGAGGAGGTGGTCAAGACCCTGCTCGAGGCCGTGGTGCTGGTGTTCCTGGTGATGTTGCTGTTCCTGCAGAACATCCGCTACACACTGATCCCGACCATCGTGGTGCCGGTTGCCCTGACAGGCACCTTCGCCGCGATGGCCGCCTTCGGCTTTTCGATCAACGTGCTGACCATGTTCGGCATGGTGCTGGCCATCGGCATCCTGGTCGATGATGCCATCGTGGTGGTGGAGAACGTCGAGCGCATCATGAGCGAGGAAGGCCTGCCGCCGCGCGAGGCCACCCGCAAGGCGATGGGGCAGATCACCGGCGCCATCGTCGGCATCACGCTGGTGCTGGTCGCGGTGTTCATCCCGATGGCATTCTTCGGCGGCGCAGTCGGCGCGATCTACCGCCAATTCTCGCTGTCGATGGTGTCGTCCATGCTGTTCTCGGCGCTGATGGCGCTGTCGCTGACGCCGGCATTGTGCGCCACGCTGCTCAAACCGGTCGAAGCGGGGCACCACCATGAGAAGCGAGGCTTCTTCGGCTGGTTCAACCGCGCCTTCCACCGCACCGCCACCAGCTATCAAAGCCTGGTCGGCCGCATCCTGACCAGGGCCGGACGCTACATGGTGATCTATGGCGTCATCATCGCCTGCGTCGCCTTCCTGTATGCACGGTTGCCGTCGTCCTTCCTGCCGATCGAAGACCAGGGTTACCTGATCACCAACGTGCAGCTGCCGCCGGGTGCGAGCGTCAACCGCACGCTCGACATCGTGAAGCAGATTGAAAACTATTACCTGAAGCAGCCGTCGATCGCGCACACGGTCGGCGTGCTCGGCTTCAGCTTCTCCGGCAGCGGCCAGAACGCCGGCCTGGTGTTCACGCCGCTGAAAGACTGGAGCGAACGCGGCAAGGGCGAATCGGCCACCGAGATCGCCGGGCGTGCATTCGGCGCGC
>JAKACN010000346.1 GCA_021821365.1 Pseudomonadota bacterium
CGCGGTGCGGCTCGTCACGGGAAAACACTGCGATCGCATACGCGCCATGCAGGCGCTTGACCGCCTCTTGCACCGTCTCGAACAGGTCGCCGGTGTACATGTGGTCGACCAGGTGCGCGATCACCTCGGTGTCGGTCTGGCTCTCGAACACATAACCGGCAGCGGTGAGTTCCGCGCGCAGCTCGTCATGGTTCTCGATGATGCCGTTGTGGACCAGTGCGATGCGGTCACGGGAAAAATGCGGATGGGCGTTGTGCGACGCCGGCGCGCCGTGTGTCGCCCAGCGCGTGTGCGCGATGCCGGTGAAGCCCGACAAGCCTGCCTTCTCGACCTGCATTTCAAGGTCGGCAACGCGTGAGGTGCTGCGCGAACGTTGCAGTGTGCCGTCGACGTGCAGGGCCACGCCGCAGGAGTCGTAACCGCGGTATTCAAGCCGTTTCAATCCTTGCAACAGGATCGGGGTGATATTGCGTTGGGCGACGGCGCCGACGATTCCGCACATGGAAATTCCTCTGGTGAATGATTGGACAGCTCTATCCTAGAAGACCTTTAATGAAATAAGTTTGCTAAATGGCGAGAGATTTGAATTATTATTGCGTTCATATTGATGTATGAAATAATCTTTCAAGATAATCCAATAAATTTTACTTATGGTCCAAGATCCGATTATCCTCGACGAACTCGACCGGCGCATCCTGAATGCCTTGCAGGCAGATGCCTCGCAAACGAATAGTGACCTTTCGGCAAGTGTGCATGCTTCGCCGCCGACGTGCTTGCGTCGGGTCAAGCGTTTGATTGACGCGGGCGTGATCGAGAAGCAGGTGGCGCTGGTGGCGCCGGAGAAGGTGGGGGCGGCCCTGACGGCGATTGTCGAAATCACGCTGGATCATCAGGGTGCGGAGCGGATGGACGAGTTCGAAGCGCTCGTGGCGAATGAAGGAGCGGTACTGCAATGCTATCGCGTCTCGCCGGGGCCGGATTTCGTGCTGTTGGTGCAGGTGGCCGACATGCCGGCCTATCATGCGCTGGCGCACCGCCTGTTCGCCTCGCATGCAAACGTGCGCAATGTGCGCAGCTTCTTCTCTATCCACCGCAGCAAGTTCGAAACGCGCATCGCTGTATAAACCGTTGCGATGCCGGCGTAGCGTGCGCTGTGCGCACGATTACCGTCAATGCCGTTTCGCCGGCAAGACGTGCGCATTGCGTACGCTACGACGGCGACTTGTTATTTCTTGATCTTGACCGGCCGCTTCCAGTTCTCGATCGTCATCTGCTTGGCGCGCGAGATGGTGAGCTTGCCTTCCGGCGCATCTTTCGTCAGCGTGGTGCCGGCGCCGAGATTGGCGCCCTTGCCGACACGGACCGGCGCGACGAGCTGCGTGTCGCTGCCGATGAAGGCGTCGTCCTCGATCACGGTGCGGAACTTGTTCGCGCCATCGTAATTGCAGGTGATGGTGCCCGCGCCGATATTCACGCGCGAGCCGATCGTCGCATCGCCCAGGTAGGCCAGATGGTTGGCCTTGCTGTGCGCGGCGACCTGGCTGTTCTTCACTTCGACGAAGTTGCCGACATGGACATCCTCCGCCAGCTCGGTGCCGGGGCGCAGGCGCGCATACGGGCCGATGACGGATTCCGCGCCGATCACCGCGCCATCGATATGGCAGAACGGCTTGATCTCCGCGCCGCGCGCGATGCGTGCATTCCTGATGACGCAATGTGCGCCGATCGTCACGCCTTCCTCCAGCACGACTTCGCCTTCGAACACGCAGTTGATGTCGATCTGCACATCGCGTCCACAGGTGAGCGTGCCGCGCACGTCGATGCGCGCCGGATCGGCCAGCGTCACGCCCTGTTCGAGCAGCGCATCGGCGATATTGCGCTGATGGATGCGTTCCAGCTCCGCCAGCTGCACCTTGCTGTTGACGCCCAGCGTCTCCCACACTGCGGCGGGCTGCGCTGACACGACCGGCACGCCGTCGGCGACCGCGCGCGCCACAATGTCGGTCAGGTAATACTCGCGCTGCGCATTGTCGTTGGAGAGGGTCGCCAGCCATTTCTTCAGCTGCGCGGTCGGCGCCACCATGATGCCGGTGTTCACCTCGCGAATCGCGCGCTCGGCCTCGGTCGCGTCCTTCTGCTCCACGATGCCGACGATATTTCCTTGCCGGCGCACAATGCGTCCATAGCCGGTGGGATTTTCCAGTTCGACAGTGAGTACCGCCAACTTATTGCCGCCGGCACTGTCCAACAATTGCTGAAGCGAATTTCTTGCCGTCAGGGGAACGTCGCCATACAGGATCAGCGTCGGCACCTCGTCGCGCAACTGCGGCACCGCTTGCATGACCGCATGCCCGGTGCCGAGTTGAGGTTCCTGTTTCGCGAACACGATATCCGGCGCGCCGAGCGATTCCGGCACGGCTTCGCCGCCGTGGCCGTAAATGATGCACAAGGTCGTGGGCGACAAGGCGCGCGCCGTGGCGATGACATGCGCCAGCAGGGGCTTGCCTGCCAGCGAGTGCAGGACTTTCGGCAATGCGGATTGCATGCGCTTTCCCATGCCGGCAGCGAGAATGACAATATTCATGAAATACCAGTGGAAGTGATGCAAAATTCTATCATGCGACCTTATCGCGTTTTTACCGTTCGGGCGGCTCTTTTCCTGTTCGCACTGCTGCTGGCGGGCTGCAGCGCGTTGCGCCTCGGCTATGCCAACGGCGATACCTTCGTGTACTGGTGGATGAATGGCTACATCGATTTCACCGATGACCAGAAGCCCTGGGTCAAGGCGCGCATCGACAACTTCTTCGCGTGGCATCGCAAGAATCAATTGCCGGCCTATGCACAATTGCTGGCGCGCGAACAGCAGCGTCTGCAGAACAAGGTCACGCCGGCCGATGTGCAGGCCGACTATGGCGAGCTGAAGAAATATGCCATGCTGGCGATGGAGAAGACGCTGCCCGACCTGACGGATCTCGCGCTCTCCCTGCAGCCGCAACAGATTGCGCATCTCGAAAAGAAATTCGCCTCCACCAACGACAGTTATCGTAAGGACACGCTGCGAGGCAGCGTTGAGGACCGTCAATTTTTCCGTTACAAGAAGGTCATGAAGCAGGCGGAATACTGGTTCGGCGATTTCAGCGCGCAGCAGGAACAACAGATCCGCGCGGCGTCGGATGCGCGCCCGCTCGACAACGAGCTGTGGATGGCGGAGCGCCTGCAGCGGCAGCACGAACTGATCGGGATCCTGAAGAAGATCCAGGCCGAGCGGCCCTCGAAGGACGTGGTGTCGGGCCTGTTGCGCGGCTATATCGAACGCAGCTTCGACCACTTCCTGTATGACCAGCACAAGGCCTTCTTCGACACGTCACGCGAGGGCACGCTGCAGATGGTGGCGCTGATTGTAAACATCGCCACGCCGGCGCAGAAGACCTTCGCGCTCAAGCGCGCGCAGAAGTGGATCGAAGATTGCCATTCACTGGCGGCGAAGGGAACGTGATCGTCAAATAGATTGTGTAGGCTGGGTGTCGTGCCTCAACCCAGCCTGCGTCCCTTGATACAACGACGCGACGCTTATTCGTCGTCCAGATTACCGAAGCGCACCACATTCGTGCTCGGCGGCGCGCAGGGTTCTTCGTCGAACGCGATATCCCCGTCCGGCAAGGCCTCACCCGTTACCTTCAGGTCCATGAAATTGAACAGCTTCTTGTCCATCAGGTGCGAAGGTGTAATCGTGGACAGCGCCGAGAAGATGTTCTCCACGCGCCCCGGATGCTTCTTCTCCCACTCGCGCAGCATGGCCTTGATCTGCTTGCGCTGCAAATTCTCCTGGCTGCCGCACAGATCGCAGGGAATGATGGGGAACTGCTTCACCTGCGCATAGCGTTCCATGTCGATTTCCTTCACGTACGCCAGCGGCCGGATCACGATGTGCTTGCCGTCGTCGGACTGCAGCTTGGGCGGCATGCCCTTCAGCTTGGAGCCGAAGAACATGTTGAGGAAG
>JAKACN010000347.1 GCA_021821365.1 Pseudomonadota bacterium
AGCACGACATCGAAACCGTGTCCACGCTGTGCGACCGTGTCGTAGTACTGAATTTCGGCAAGGTGATCGCCGACGGCGTGCCCGACGTCGTGTTTCGCAATCCTGAAGTCGTCAAGAGTTACACAGGAGAGGCCCATGCTTGAGATTCGCAAGCTGCGCGCCGGCTACGGCGCCATCAATGTGCTGTGGGACGTCGATCTGTCCTTCGCCGGGAAGCAACTGACGACCATCGTCGGCCCCAACGGCGCCGGCAAGTCGACCCTGCTGAAGACCATCATGGGGCTGGTGCCGCCGAGTCAGGGCGAGATCACGCTGCGCGGCGAGTCGCTGGCGCAATACCGCACCTGGGACATGGTGGAGCAGGGCGTGGTGCTGGTACCGGAAGGCCGTCTCGTGTTCCGCGACATGAGCGTCGAGGAGAACCTGATCATGGGCGCGTTCCCGAAACAGAAACGCGGCGCGATGGCACGCAACATCGAACGCGCCTACGAACTGTTTCCGCGCCTGAAGGAGCGCCGCAAGCAGCTTGCCGGTTCGCTCTCCGGCGGCGAAGCGCAGATGGTGGCGATGGCGCGCGGCATGATGGCGGAGCCGAGCGTGCTGCTGATCGACGAACCCTCGCTCGGGCTGGCGCCGGTGATCGTGCAGGAAATTTTCAACATCCTGCGCAAGCTCAAGGAAGAGGGCGTGACCATCGTGCTGGTCGAGCAGAACACGCATATGGCGCTGTCGGTCGCCGATCGCGTCTATATGATGCGCAGCGGCCGGGTCGTGATGGACAAGCCGGCGGCCGAGGTGGACGTGGCAAAGTTGCATGACCTGTACTTTGCGCTCGAAGGCTAGGATAATGCCGCTGCATCCCGACAACCCGTCTCTCGCCCCGTATAACCTGAACGCCATGATGGACCAAGCAAGCGACAACCAAGCGCCCGAAGCGAAGAAATCCAACGTCAAGGAGGATCGTCACTTCGTTACCGCGCTCGCGCGCGGGCTGGACGTGCTGTCTTCGTTCCGTTCCGGGGAGAAGCTGCTGGGCAACCAGGAATTGGCGGAGCGCACGAAGCTGCCCAAGTCGACCGTCTCGCGACTGACCTATACGCTCACCAAGCTCGGCTACCTGCAGTATGTCGAGGAAGCCGGCAAGTATCGCCTTGGCACGGCCAGCCTGGCGCTCGGCAGCGCGATGCTGTCCAGGCTCGACATCCGCCAGTTCGCGCGCCCCTACATGCAGGAGCTGGCCGATTTCTCGCATGCCACGGTCTCGCTCGGCATGCGCGACCGCCTCAGCATGATCTACGTGGAAAACTGCCGCAGCCAGGCGGCGCTGACGCTGCGCCTCGACGTCGGCGCGCGCATTCCCATCGCGCTCACCGCGATGGGCCGCGCCTACCTGGCGGAAACCTCCGGCACGGAACGCAACGAGATCCTGGAACGGGTGCGCGAATACGACGAAACCAAATGGCCCGCCATTCGCGACGGCGTCATGCGCTCGCTGGAGGAGTACAAGACCATCGGCTGCTGCACCTCGTTCGGCGACTGGCAGCCGGACGTGAACGCCATCGCGGTCGCGTTCCGTCCCGCCAATGGCTCTTCCATCCTCAGCATCAACTGCGGCGGCCCTGTTTACACGATCTCCAGGGAATTCCTGCTCAACGAAGTCAAGCCGCGCCTGCTGGAACTCGTCGACCGCCTCAAGCGCGCCTGAAGCCTGTTTCCGCCGCACTGAAACGCGGCAAACCCTTCCTGCATCCGCAGCCGAATATTTGTCGGAAGTCCCGCACATATTCGGTTTTTTGTCTTGCGTTACCGCTGGTACATTGCGCACACGTACGAATTCCCTGGGCGGCGAAGAACGCGTCGGTCATTCCCGGGATCGCGGGGAGAGAGAACATGAATTTTCGCAGCTTGCGCATCGGCACCCGGCTTGCCATCGGCTTCGGCATCATTCTCGCCATGCTGATCATGGTGCTCGCCGCCGACAACCTGATCAGCACCCGCAATCGCGAGGCGATGATTGCCGGACTGGAAGTCAGCAACGCCAAGAGCAGCCTCGCGGGCACCATCAAGAGCGCCTTGCTGGAAGGCGGCATCGCCATGCGCAACATCGGCCTGCAATCCGACGTCGATGCGATGAAGCGCGAAGAGCAAAAGGTCAAGACGCTGCGGGGGCGTTTCGCGGATGCGCGCGACAAGCTTGTCGCGCTCGGGCTGACCGAAACCGAAAAGCAGCTGCTCGCCAACATCGCCCGTCTCGAACACGAAACCGAAGCGCCGTTCAACGAAGCGATCCGCCTGATCAGCGCCTTCAACAGCGAAGATGCGATCAAGCTGATTGCCAGCAAGATCGATCCGCTCAATCAGCAGGCGCTGGTCGACATCAATCGCCTGGTCGACATCCAGCAGACGGCGTCGCACCACGTGCTCGATGCCACGGTGGCGTCGGGCAAGCAGTTGATGAACGTGCTGTTTGCGATCGGCGCCGTTGCACTGGTTGCCGGCGGCCTGCTTGCGTGGGCAACGACGCGCAGCATCGTTTCGCCGCTGCGCGATGCCGTGCAGGTGGCGCGGCGCGTTGCCGCCGGCGAACTGGCGTCGCAGGTCGCGGTGTCGGGCAAGGATGAGGTCGGCGAGCTGCTGCATGCGCTGCGCGAGATGAACGACAGCCTGCACAGGATCGTGCGCGATGTGCGCTTCAGCACCGACTCGATTGCGGTTGCCTCGCGCGAGATCGCCGCCGGCAATGCCGATCTTTCCTCGCGCACCGAAATGCAGGCGACTGCGTTGCAGGAAACCACCGGCTCCATGACGCAGCTGACCGCAATCGTGCGGCAGAATGCATCGAACGCGAAGGAAGCGAACCGTCTGGTGGTGTCGGCATCCGACGTGGCGGTCAAAGGCGGGCAGGTGGTCGGCGAAGTGGTGGGCACCATGGGTTCGATCAAGGGCAGCTCGCGCAAGATCGTCGATATCATCGGCGTGATCGACAGCATCGCGTTCCAGACCAACATCCTCGCGCTCAATGCCGCGGTGGAAGCCGCGCGTGCCGGCGAGCAAGGCAGGGGCTTCGCGGTGGTGGCATCGGAGGTACGCAGCCTGGCGCAGCGCTCGGCCGCGGCGGCGAAGGAGATCAAGGAGCTGATCAACGATTCGGTCGAGCAGGTCGAAGCGGGCGGCAACCTGGTCGACCAGGCCGGGAGGACCATGGACGACATCGTGCAGTCGGTGATGCACGTGGCGAGCATCATGCGCGAGATCGCGGCCGCCAGCGAGGAGCAGAGCGCCGACATCGAGGAAGTGAATCGCTCGATTGCGCACATGGATGAAATGACGCAGCAGAACGCCGCGCTGGTCGAGCAGGCGGCGGCCGCCGCGCAGAGCATGCGGGACCAGGCCGGCACGCTCGGCAAGGCAGTGGCGGCGTTCAAGATGGACGGCGCGACGCAAGCCGTTGCTGCCGTCGCTGCTGCGCCGGTCCTGACCATCGCGGAACGGATGTCCGTCGTCGCCGCACGCGATACCGGCGCGACACGGCGACGGATCCCGGCAAGATAAGGATACCGGCTATGGGCAAGCGACCTTGCCCGTTCATGATGCATGCACAGTATCGTTGCATCGGTTCGGTGCATGCATGCCATTGCGGTTCACCCTGGTGCGCCGGCATGCGCTATCGCTGCATTCTCCCTTCACATTCCTGTCATTTTCCGCTGGCATGCTCACGCTGCATGCCGGTGCTGCCGATTTCCTGACGCCGGTTTGAATCTTGCTATAGTGCGTTCTTGCAAGGCTGGTCCTCCAGAGCGCTGTACGACCGGTCGTACTATTTGTGGTGTCTTCGCGATTGAGTCAGATCAAAAGGGATTGCCGGATCGGACGTTATGATAGAAAGCTAATTTTTTATGGTTTGAGGTTCTGTGAATCGTCCGGACAAAGATGCGATGCGTGATGCGATGCGTGCAGCGCTTCCCGCGAAATCTTCCGGATGAGCCATGAACCGCCCCCG
>JAKACN010000082.1 GCA_021821365.1 Pseudomonadota bacterium
GACCCTGTTCCAGTCCGGCTGGTTCATTGTCGGCCTGCTGACGCAGACGCTGATCGTGCACATGATCCGCACGCCGAAGCTTCCGTTCATCCAGAGCCGGGCGGCGGCAAGATGCGCGCAGCACCGACGAGCGTGCAGGCGGCGAAGGTGACGGTCGCGCTTAGAGACCGGGCTTCATTTACCGGAAGTTGGTGTATGTGGCACTCACGCATTCGTTGCAGAGAAACGTGCCGACGATCCCCTGTGATCCGTTCGGAATCGGTTACGCCTTCGCTGCGCGAAGCGGGCACGCACGATCTCTGCCGCCCAAAAGAAAAATCCCCTGCAGCATAACGCCCGCAGGGGATTGCGATTTCCGCTTCCGTCGGATCAGGCCTGTGCCGCCTTCACCTTCTGGCGCCATGCGTGCAGCAGCGGCTCGGTGTAGCCGCTTGGTTGCTCGAGGCCCTTGAAGATCAGGTCGCGTGCGGCGCGATAGGCGAAGGACGCTTCGTAATCGGGCGCCATCGGCGTGTAGGCCGGGTCGCCGGCGTTCTGCTTGTCGACCACCTTAGCCATGCGCTGCAGGGTCTTGTGCACCTGATCGGCGTTGACGATGCCGTGCAGCAGCCAGTTGGCGACGTGCTGGCTGGAGATGCGCAGCGTGGCGCGGTCTTCCATCAGGCCGACGTTGTGGATGTCCGGCACCTTGGAGCAGCCGACGCCCTGATCCACCCAGCGAACCACGTAGCCG
The DNA here is from genome assembly GCA_021821365.1 of Pseudomonadota bacterium. GTDB lineage: Bacteria > Pseudomonadota > Gammaproteobacteria > Burkholderiales > Burkholderiaceae_D > Noviherbaspirillum. Next base: position 734 of record JAKACN010000082.1, read on the forward strand.
AGGATACCCTGGCAGTTGTTGTCCAGTTCCTGCTGAATCTCTTCGGCGGACCAGTTCGGCTTGGCGACCACGGGAACCTGCAGCAGTTCGTTGAGCAGGCGCTCGATTTCCGCCGGCGCGTCGATCTTCGCCAGTTCCTTCTGTACCGCGAACACGTCGACCTGGTGATAGTGCAGCGCATGCAGGGTCGCTGCGGTAGGCGACGGCACCCAGGCAGTGTTGGCGCCGGTCTTCGGATGGCCGATCTTCTGTTCCATCATCGCCGCCATCAAATCGGGCATGGCCCACATGCCCTTGCCGATCTGCGCGCGTCCGGACAGGCCGCTGGACAGGCCGGTCAGCACGTTGCTGCGCTCGTACGCGGAGAGCCAGGCGCTGGTCTTCATGTCGCCCTTGCGCATCATCGGGCCGGCGAACATGGCGGTGTGCATCTCGTCGCCGGTGCGGTCGAGGAAGCCGGTGTTGATGAAGGCGATGCGCGCCTCGGCCTCCTTGATGCAGGCCTTGAGGTTGACGCTGGTGCGGCGCTCCTCGTCCATGATGCCGAGCTTGACCGTGTTGGCGGGCAGGCCGAGCAAGGCTTCGACGCGGCCGAACAGTTCATTGGCGAACGCCACTTCCGCCGGACCATGCATCTTCGGCTTGACGATATAGACCGAGCCGGTGCGCGAGTTGCCGATGGATTGGCCTTCCTTGCGCTTCAGGTCGTGCAGCGCGATCGTCACGGTGACGACCGCATCCATGATGCCTTCCGGGATTTCCTTGCCATTGTCCAGCAGGATCGCGGGATTGGTCATCAGGTGGCCGACGTTGCGTACAAACAGCAGTGCGCGACCGTGCATGGTCACCACGCCGTCCTTCGCATCCGTCGCACCGACGCCGGCAATGTACTGGCGGTCACGGTTCAGCGCGCGTTCGAAAGTCTTGTCGCCCTTGGTGACCGTTTCCACCAGCGTGCCCTGCAGGATGCCCAGCCAGTTGCTGTAGGCCAGGACCTTATCTTCTGCATCCACGGCGGCGACCGAATCTTCCAGGTCGAGAATGGTGGACAGCGCGGCCTCGACGACGACGTCGCACACGCCCGCGGCATCCTGAGCGCCGATCCTGGTCGAACGATCGATGCGGATGTCGATATGCAGGCCGTTGTTCTTCAACAGCACAGAGGACGGGTTCTCTGCGTCGCCTTGATGGCCGATGAACTTGTTCTCGTCCTTCAGGCCGGTGGTGCTGCCGTCCTTCAGAGCGACGGCCAGTTTTCCGTCCACGACGCGGTATGCGGTCGAATCGACATGCGAGCCCTTGGCCAGCGGCGCGGTGCGATCGAGCACGTAGCGCGCGTATTCGATAACCTTGGCGCCGCGCACCGGATTGTAGCTCTCGCCTTTCTTGCCGACCTTGGTCGCGCCGTCGCTCTCGGGCAGCACATCGGTGCCGTACAGGGCGTCGTACAGCGAGCCCCAGCGCGCATTGGCCGCGTTCAACGCATAGCGCGCGTTGAGGATCGGCACCACCAATTGCGGGCCGGCTTGCAGCGCCAGTTCGGCATCAACGTTGGCCGTGGTCGACTGCACTTCCTTCGGCGCCGGCAACAGGTAGCCGATCGATTCCAGGAATGCGCGATAGGCCGGCATGTTCCTGATCGGACCAGGATGGGCGCGATGCCACTGGTTCATGTCGATCTGGATGCGGTCGCGTTCCGCCAGCAGCGCCGCATTCAGGGGCGCCAGGTCGTGGGCGATCGCATCGAAGCCCTTCCAGAACGAGGCACTGTCGACGCCGGTGCCCGGCAAGACCTTGTCTTCGATGAAGCGGTAAAGAACGGTATCGACCTGGAGTCGATGGCAAGCGGTGCGTGCAGTCATGACGTAGTCCTTGTATGTTGGTGTGACAAAAGCAGAAATCAAAATGAGCAGTGAAGCAAAATCAAGTCCAGTACGCGATCAGGCCTGCTCGCGCTCGACGAAGGCGAGCAGGTCGTTCAGCTCTGTTCCCTCTCCGTGCGGCGTCACGCCGAGCTCTTCCAGTGGCGCGCCGGCGCGGTTGACCCAGAACGTCTTGTAGCCGAACCAGCTGGCGCCGCAGATATCCCAGCAATTGCCCGACACGAAAAGAATATTCCGCGCGCCGGTACCGAACACGTCTGTGCCGAGCTGGTATGCCTCCGGCGCGGTCTTGTATTTCTGGACGCTGTCGACGGACAGCACGTGGGACAGCAGCGGCTGTATGCCGGATGCCTTCACGACCGCATCCAGCATCTGGGAATTGCCGTTCGAAAGTATGGCGAGCGGGATGCCCTGCTCGCGCAGCTTTCGCAGGACCTGCTCGCACTCCGGAAACGATGGCAGCTTCGCGTACTGCGCCATCAGCGCCTGTTGTGCATCCAGCGTCAGATCCAGGCCAAGTTTTTTGCAGCTGAAAACGAGCGCGTCCTGCGTCACCTCCCAGAACGGCTTGTAGGTCGAGCACATGGTGCGCAGGTGGGTGTATTCGATCTGCTTGGCGCGCCACAGCGCCGTCAGGGCATCGCCCTTGCCGGGAAAAAGCTTATCCGCCAGACGGCCGATCGAATACACATCGAACAAGGTACCGTAGGCGTCGAAAATGATTGCCTGGATTGCCACTCACGCACTCGTCGCGGGGAAAATTGATTGCACTGAGTATAGGAGATCAAAAAGTGAATTAGTCACATGCTTTTGTCACTTTATTTGTGAGTTTTAGTAAAAACTCGGAAGTTGGCGGACATTGCTGAATGCGCCGGAATATTCGTGGCCAAATTGGCATCAGATTTCGCCGGCATGAAGGGCGGATGTGCCGGGAGGCGGCATTATTTTGATTTTCCGGGAATTATTCTGCGGTATGCCGGCTGCCGCCACCTACTTTCCGACCAAGTCGATACGATAATGGCAACACTGCTATTGTAGATTTCGCGACATTGTGTAGATTTGACTACATGTTTTCAAACATATCCTGGACCTTGCTCGTCGCAAGCCTTCCAACCTCGGGCGCGACTGCAAGAATGCGGCTCTGGCGCGCCATCAAAGCGCTTGGATGCGCCCCTTTAAGGGACGGCGCGTATCTCCTGCCGACGGGAAATGATCGTGAGCTTGCCTTGAGCGAGCTTGCGGACCGGACGAATGCCGAAGGCGGACAGGCGTGGATGGTCGACGTGGCGCCCCGCTCCGCCCATGACGAAACGGCATTCGTCGCGCTGTTCGATCGGGCGGAGGAGTACGGCGACTTCGTCGGCCGGTTGAATGAGGCGCGAAAGCAGTTCGAGAAGCAAACCCCGGTCGAGGTACTGAAAATCGTGCGGCGCCTCCGCAAGGATCTGGAAAGCCTCAAGCGTATCGACTTTTTTCCTGGGGATGCCTCTGCCGCCGCCGATGCTGCATGGGCGGACTTCGAGGGCGCGGCGAATGTACTCCTGTCGCCTGACGAGCCGCGTGCGGAAGCGCGCTCGATTCCTCGCCTGTCCATCTCCGATTATCTGGGCCGCACCTGGGCCACGCGCCAGCATTTGTGGGTCGATCGGGTAGCGAGCGCGTGGTTCATCCGCCGCTTTATCGATCCTGGAGCGCGATTTTTGTGGCTCGACAGTCCGACGCAATGCCCGCAGGATGCGCTGGGATTCGACTTCGACGAAGCGGCATTCACCCATGTCGGCGACAAGGTGAGCTTCGAGGTGCTCCTTGCCAGCTTTGGCCTTGAGGGTGACAAGGCGCTTGTGAAGCTCGCTGCGCTGGTGCATGCATTGGACGTCGGTGGCCCGATCAATCCGGAAGCATCCGGATTCGAAGCCATTCTCTCCGGCGCCCGCGCGCGCCTGCCCGACGACGACGCGCTGCTCAGCGAATTCAGCGCCGTGCTCGATTCGCTGTACGTCCATTACGGCAAGGACAGTCCACCATGAACAATGCACTCACCGCTCCCCGGTATACGCTTTGGCAAATGATCGTGTATATGCTGCGACTGGGCGCGCTCGGCTTCGGCGGGCCGGTTGCCCTCGTCGGATACATGCACCGGGACCTGGTGGAAGACCGTCAATGGATTAGCCAGGACGATTACAAGGAAGGACTCGCCCTCGCCCAGATGGCGCCCGGGCCATTGGCCGCCCAGCTGGGCATCTACCTGGGTTACGTGCACTATCGCATTCCCGGTGCCACACTGGCCGGGCTCGCTTTTGTCCTGCCGTCGTTTCTGATGGTGGTGGCACTGGGATGGGCGTATTCGCATTTCGGCGGCCTGCCCTGGATGCAGGCCGTATTTTATGGGGTCGGCGCCGCGGTCATTGGCATTATTGCGATCAGCGCGAAGAAACTCACCGAAAAGAGCATCAGGAAGGACAAGCTGCTTTGGGCCATCTACCTTCTGCTTGCGATCGTGACGGTCGTAACCGAATCCGAAGTCGCGTGGCTGTTCATTGTGTCGGGCATCCTGGTGTGGTTCCTGCGGGCACCGCCCAAATGGCTCAAGAGAAGCGGCCTGAACGCCGCCCTGGCGCAAGCAACCATGACGCCCCTGACACCCCTGGCGGGAGGATGGCTCGGCACCATCGACGCATCCATGCTGGCCCAGATTGCGCTGTTCTTCGGAAAGGCGGGAACATTTGTCTTCGGCTCGGGTCTGGCCATCGTACCCTTCCTTTATGGCGGCGTCGTGCAACAGCATCACTGGCTCAACGACAAGCAGTTCGTGGATGCAGTCGCCGTCGCCATGATCACGCCGGGCCCGGTGGTCATCACCGTCGGTTTCATCGGTTATCTGATTGCCGGACTCGCAGGCGCCACGGTAGCGGCACTGGCCACGTTTATCCCATGCTACCTGTTCACCATCATCCCGGCGCCTTACTTCAAGAGATACGGGAGACTGCCGGCCGTGGCGGCGTTCGTCGACGGCATCACTGCCGCGGCGATCGGCGCCATCACGGGTTCCGTCATCGTGCTGGCGCGCCGCTCGATTGTCGACATTCCGACCGCGCTCATCGCGCTGGCAGTCGTCGCCATGCTATGGAGATTCAAGAAACTGCAGGAGCCTATGGTCATTGCGGCAGCTGCGCTCGCAGGACTCGCGCTTTATCCGCTTAAGCATTCATGAAGAAGCCCTTCGACGATGGTGAATTTCCACCGTGGAATGGACGATCTCTTCGTGAACCGCCAGCCGGTCTCGAATCTGGCTAGCCGTCAGATCCGTGTCCGTAGTAACGATGCTCAACGCGCACGAGTATGCTTGCCTGCCGACCCGCCAAACGTGCAGATCAACCAGTTTCGTTTCCCCGGACTTCACGTCGTCCTCGACGACTTCACGAATTTCCGCGACGACGGGCGCATCCATCTCGCGGTCCAGCAACACCTTGCCCGTATCCGCCATCAGATTCTTGGCCCATACCGCGACCAATACTGCGCCGACGACACCCATCACCGGATCAAGCCAGGCCCAGCCGTACAGCCAGCCGCCGAGCAGCGCGGCAATGGCAAGGACCGACGTGGCGGCATCCGCGATGACGTGAACATAGGCTGACCTGAGATTGAGATCGTGATGGTGATGTTCGCCTTCGGCGTGAGCGGGATGATGCCCATGGTCGTGGCCATGATCGCCGTGATGGTGCGCGTCGCCAAGAATGAATGCGCAGACGATATTCACGATCAGGCCAATCGTCGCGATGACTATCGCCTCGCGATAGTGGATGGGCTGCGGCGAAAAGATCCGCTCAACGGAGCTGAACGCCATCAAGGCGGCAATGCCGAGCAGGAACACTGCACTGGTATAGCCGGCCAGTATTTCGATTTTCCACGTGCCGAACGCAAACCGCGTGTCTTTCGCATACTTGCGCGCGGCCGAGTAGGCAAAAGCACTCAACCCGATGGCGAGGGCATGGGAACTCATGTGCCAGCCGTCGGCCAGCAGCGCCATCGAATTGAACCACCATCCGGCGGCGATTTCGACGACCATCATGGCTGCGGTAATCCACATGACGAGGCGCGTACCCCGTTCGGCAGCCCGGCTGCCTTCGTCGAAGATATGGTCATGAATCCAGGTGGAGAGTCCGTCGTCGTATCTTGTGTCGCTCATAAAATTCCTTCATGTTGCGCCGGTTCGGTTGCCGGCCAATGCAATTTCGCGCTGCTTGCGCTAATTGTGGATGTAATGATGCTGATGTTGCGTTATTCTTGCCGCCCCCCGCGCCTCGGTACGTATTCGCACGGACAGCGCGTATCAGCAGCGCGGCGAGCGTAGCGATCAGGAACGGCCTGGTCAAAAGCCGAACTTCGCGCCGACGCCCAACAGCGTAGCGATGCCCAGCAATCCAAAGATTGCCGCCGCGATGGAATGCACCAGTTTCATCGGGATCTTCGAGGCCAGCTTGTCTCCGACGAAGACCGCGGGTACGTCCGCCAGCAACATGCCCAGCGTCGTACCAGCCACGACGAGCAGCGGGCTGGCGTAATGGGCCGCCATTGCCACCGTGGCGATTTGAGTCTTGTCGCCCATCTCGGCGAGGAAGAACGTGACCAGCGTGGCGCCAAACACGCCGAATTTCTTCGCGATCTGCGTTTCTTCTTCCTCGATCTTGTCCGGAATGAGTGTCCAGATCGCCATGCCGATGAAGGAAACGCCAAGAACCCAGCGCAGAATTTCCGGACTGATCGTGGCGGTGATCCACGCGCCCAGCGCGCCCGCGAGGCCATGGTTCACGATGGTGGCAACCAGAATGCCTGCAATGATCGGGAGAGGTTTCTTGAAGCGGGCTGCGAGGATGAATGCGAGAAGCTGGGTCTTGTCGCCAATTTCGGCGAGCGCAACAACCCCGGTCGAGACGAGGAGAGATTCCATATCGGTTCCTTGGCCGGGTGAAAGACAAATGACCACGACGCCTCCCCGGCCAACGATGGGGCGTTGTGGTCAAAGGTCTTGCCAGGTACGGGAACTGCTGACGCCATGGCCTGCGGGCCAAGTATGTTGACGCCAGCCTCTTCGCGAGAAAGAGCGGCTACTCCCCAATGACGGCGCAATCTTACCATCGAAAGAAGAGTGGGAACAATACCGACGCGGCAAGGTCCGCGCGTGCGCTCTGCGCTGCCCGGAACAAAACGGCTTAATGCCCGGAAAATGCCCGGCAAGATTCATGTCACTGCGTCTTTGATTGATTTCGCTCACTGCCGGTGCCGAGAGCTATGGCACGATGAACGCCGTTCATGCCGGTACACATAGGCTATTCCGGAAGACATGAACGTGAATGTATCTCCAGCCACCGATGCCTTGATACATGCCTCGTCATGTCCGGCGTCACATTCTGATTTCATGCTTGCAATGCGATTGTCGTGAGCCTGCTACTGCCCCTTTGGCGCACGAACATCGGGCTGCAACTGTGCTGTGAAAATGATTTGCAGGAAACCTGCATCAATGCAAGCCAAAGGACTCGTCATGCATGCAAAGAACACCGCTCTCGCAGCAGTTGCCGTTTCATTGGGCCTTGGAGCAGCGCTCCCGGCCATGGCCGACGACGCAGTGACAGCCGGCCAGGTCGTCAAGGCACTGGAGGAAACGTTTGGCGCCCATCCTGGCGAACGGCGCAACCATATCAAGGGTACCTGTGCGCGAGGCGAATTCGTTGGGAGCCCGGAAATGGCGCGTTACAGTCGTTCAGCGCTCTTCAGCGGCAAACCGGTTCCGGTGGTGGCGCGGTTCTCCGTCGCCGGAGGAAATCCCAACGCGCCGGACACGGCCAAGTCGCCGAGAGGCATGGCACTGGAGTTTCGGCTTCCGCAAGGGCGTCTGCAACATATGACGATGATCAACACGCCGGTTTTCGGTGCGGCCTCGCCGAAAACCTTTTTCGATCTGACCGTGGCCACGCGGCCCGACCCGAAGACCGGCAAGCCGGACCCGGAAAAGATCAGGGCCTTTCAGGCCAGCCACCCGGATAACAGGGAACAGGCGCAATTCCTGGAAACGCACAACCCGCCGGCGAGCTACGCGAACAGCGCCTACTTCGGCATCCACACCTTCAAATTTATCGCCAAGGATGACAAGACGACCCTGGTGCGCTGGCAGTTCATTCCTCAGGATGGCGAAAAAAGGCTGACCAGCGCAGAGATGAAAACGGCTGGGCCGAACTTCCTGCAGCCGGCATTGATTCGCCGCACGCAACAAGGTCCGGTGCGCTGGGACATGGTGGTCGCCATCGGCGAACCGGGCGATCCGCAGGACAACCCTACGCTCGCCTGGCCAGCGCAACGTCAAAAGATCAAGGCCGGCGTGCTGACGATCAATGCCGCCATGCCGCAAAAAGGCGCCGAGTGCGAGCCGATTAACTATGATCCCCTGGTGATGTCAGATGGCATCGCGCCGACCAAAGACCCGGTATTGCTCTTCCGGTCCCCTTCCTATGCCGTTTCTGCGGGCAAACGCCTTTCCGATCAATGAGCGCAATCGGTGAAATTCCGGGGATTCATGAAATGCAGACACGCATCGTTTTTTCTGCGCGGGTACTTAGGCATCCGGATCATTCGTGGAAGTCTTGAACAGATCCTCCAGCGCCTGGGATTTCCCCTGGGGCTGCACTCGCCCACGCCGCCCCGGAAATTCCTCCTCGATGTTGTCGCGATAGAAGCTCCATGCCACACCGGACGTCGAGAATCGACGCCACAGATCAAGCCCGACCCCTGAATAATCGATCGCGCTGCCATCATCGAATTCGACCCGCAGGATGCGCTCGCGCGTGTCGTAACCGATGGCGCGCAATTTCCCGGCATTGATCTTTTTCATCTCCATGATTGGCTCCGTATGTCTCGATGACTGTTCGCTGCACCTGCATCCAGATGGATGTTCGAGCATACCCCAAGCCTGTTACAAATGCTTGCGGACGAAACGCTCCGGCCACACATCGGACGCCGACCAGCATTTACGCTGCAGTGCCGGAAATTTTTCCGCGCGGTATTGGAGTGAACTATGCAATTATTGAAACAGGCTTATCGATTCGGGGCCGCCGCACTTGCCGCAGCCCTTCTTCTCGCGGCACCGGCACAGGCCGCTTGCCGCTCCTGCGGCACCATCATCTCGCAGCACACCTATGAACGGCCGGCCGCCCACGGTTCGGGAGCGGGTGCAGTCGGCGGCGCGCTCGTCGGCGGATTGCTCGGCAACCAGGTCGGCAAGGGCAACGGACGCACGCTGGCGACGGTCGCCGGCGCGGTCGGCGGCGGCTTTGCGGGTAATGCCATTGAAAAGCGCATGCACGCGCGACTGGTCACACGCGTGGCCGTCCGCATGGGCAACGGCCGCGTGCGCACCGTCACGGAAGCGGGTGCGAGTCACTGGGCCAACGGCGCGCATGTGCGCATCGTTCACAATCGCCTGGTCGCTGTCTGAGTGATTATCGGTTGGTGGCGACAGCGCTCGCCGCTATCGGCTTGATGCCGGCACGGACATGCCGGATAACAGGGTGTTGCAGATCCGTCGGAAACGCATGCCGGGAGTTCGCACTCCCGGCAATGTATTTATTTGACCTTCACTTTGGCGACTTGCAGCTTGAGCGCCGGAGCAGCCTTGAAGCGCACGGTCTTCGAAGCCTTGATCTTGAGCTTTTCGCCGGTCATCGGATTGCGGCCGGTGCGCGCTGCGCGCTCCGCGACGGTGAACGTACCCAGATCCGGGAACGAGAAACGTCCTTCCTGCTTCAGGCCCGCGCCGATGAAACCGAAGAGCTGTTCAACGATTTCCTTGGCCTTGACCTTGGTCAGTTCGTGGTCGGCTGCAACTTGATTGATGATCTCTGCCTTGTTCATTACCTACTCCATGTAAAACACCATTATTGGTGCAGGCGGAAATATACTTCAGCAACATGCACGGCGTCTATTGCTGGCGGCAAGTTGTCGTGATTCGAACGACGTTTTTCAAGGCAGTACGCGCGCATCCCCGCGCGCGCCGCATTTGCAAGGACAGCGCCCGCTATGAACTGACGACGGCCAGCATGCGCGCCGGCCCTTCGCCGACGCCATGGAAGGTGTGCGGCCGCGACGAATCCAGATAGGCGCTATCGCCTTTTGCGAGCCGGTAATTGCGGCCATCGTAGAACAATTCGATCGCGCCTTCGACCACGTACACGAACTCCTGCCCGTCATGCGTGATCGCCGCACCCTGCGGCACCTTGGGATCGAAGGTCAGGAGAAACGGTTCCATGACGTGCCCGGCCGTACCCGGCCGGGTCAGCGAATGATAGGCGTAGCTCTGCTCGGTGTCGCCCTGCTCGCCCGAAAACGACTCACCCGACCGGCAGATGGTCAGCGACTCGGTCACCGTGGCACCGCCATGCAGCAGGCCTTCCATCTTCGATCCGAATACGCGCGACAGCTGGATCACGGCGCCGATCGAGGGAACCGCGTCGCCGCGTTCGAAGGCGCGCAGGCGCTCGGCTTCAATGCCGGTCAGCCTGGCGACCTGCTCCACCGACAGCTCCTGCGCCTCGCGCATCTTCTGGATGCGCTCTCCGACATATTTACGCACGATTCTCCCCTCCCGATTGAATCACACCCCGCGCCTGGCCGGCACGATACGGCCGGACAGCGCGCGCAGGTTCTGCCAGTAGCGATCGATGTCGGGCCGCAGGTCGGCCGCGGTCAGCCCCGATTTCTGGAAGCGGCGTTGGAGCGACAGGTACATGTCCAGCGCCTCGTCGGAAAAATCGGGTTCGATATTGATCACGTAGCGCCTGCCGTCGAAGACTTCGAACACCGGGAAAAATCCGGAGCGCACCGCCAGGCGCACCAGTTCGATGCCGAGCGCCGGCTCGGACTTCCAGCCGGTCGGACAAGGCGACAGCACATGCAGGAAACGGAAGCCCTTCAGGTCCAGCGCGTAGCGCAGCTTGCGCAGGGTATCGTCCGCATGCGCCAGCGACATCGATGCGGCGTAGGGAATCCGGTGCGCCGCCATGATGGCGACGATATCCTTTTTCTGTTCCGGCTTGCCCTGCAGCGTATTAGTGGTCACGGCGCCATGCGGCGTGGCGGACGAACGCTGGCCGCCGGTATTGCCATAGATTTCGTTGTCGTAGCAGATGTAGAGCACGTCTTCGTTGCGCTCGGCCGCCGCCGACAGGCTGGCGAATCCGATGTCGTAGGTGCCGCCGTCACCGCCCAGACAGATCACACGCGTGTCTTCGCCGTTCAGCATGGCCACGCTGGCCGCGCCGCTGGCTGCGGCGGGCGCGGAGGCGAAGGTAGTCAGCAGCGTCGGCACGCCGAAGGTGCTTTGCGGGAAAAGGCCCGCCGCAACGGCAGCACAGGACGCCGGGATGACCAGCTGCACATGCCGGTCCGCAATCGCGCGGCGCATCATCTGCAGCAGGTTCGACATGCCGCATCCGCCGCAGTTGGTATTGCCCGGGCGCAGAATGGGCTGGGCGCGATCGAGCGGGGTTTGCGCCATGCCGCACAGGAGCGGCTCGTTGATCATGTTCATACCGCCTCCACCAGCGCCGGCCGGCCCGCATGCTGGCGCACATCCATATCGGCCAGGATATTGTCGATGTGTTCGGGGCGCAGGTCGCCGCCGCCCACGCCTGCCATGTAGCTCTGCACGATCGCACCCGGATCGGCCAGGCCGCGCACCTCGCCCCACAGGATGCCGCCGAAACCGAGGCTGATGTCCCGGTCGATGACGGCGATCTTGCTCTTGCCCGCGAACCATTTCCTGATCGATTCCACCGGCAGCGGCCGGAACAGGCGCACGCGGAGGGCACCGATGCGTCGTCCCCGGGCACGCAGCGCATCGACCACGCGTTCTGCGGTCGATCCGATGGTGCCCATGGACACGATCAGCACCTCGGCATCCTCCGCGCGATACGGCACCACCGGATCGGGCAGGCGCCGCCCGAATACCTCCGCAAACGACTTTTCGATCTCGGCGTACACGCCGGGCACGGCCAGCAGCGCGTTGTGGTGCTGCAGGCGATGCATCTCGGTCAGGTGCGGCACTTCCATTTGTCCCAGCGTGTGCGGCGTGTCGCCGAGCCGGTGCGGAATCGCTGCCGGCGGCAGGAAGCTGTCTACCTGCTCCTGCGTCGGCACCTTGATCTGCGCCACGGTGTGCGACAGGATGAAGCCTTCCATGCAGACCATGGCCGGCATCATGACGCGCTTGTCCTCGGCGAGGCGGAATGCGCACAGCACCGTATCGAACAGTTCCTGGTTGTCGGCGCAATAGAACTGGATCCAGCCGTGGTCGCGCAGCGTCAGCGAGTCGCCATGGTCGGCCCAGATGTTCCAGGGCGGGCCGATGGTGCGGTTGGCCACTGCCATGACGACGGGCAGGCGCAGGCCGGCGGCGGCGATGCAGTTTTCCGCCATATAGGCCAGGCCGTTGGAGGAGGTCGCAGTGAAGGTGCGCGCGCCGGCGCCGGCGGCGCCGATGCACACGCCCATCGCGCTATGCTCGCTCTCGACGCGAATGACCTTGCCTTTTTCGATGGTCTGGCCGCACAGGTATTCCATGCATTCGGTGGATGGCGTGATCGGATAGACCCCGCTGCAAAAGCCGCGGCCGGTGCGATTGGCGCGTCCCGCCAGCGTGGCGGCCAGGGCGGCGGCATGATTGGCGCTGATGAGTTCTAGCGACATATGCTGGCCTCCCGCTGGTTCTTGTTGATCATTTCCATCGCGCTACGCGGGCATTCTGCCACGCACATACCGCAGCCCTTGCAGAATTCCTCGTCGACGCGATAGCCGTCCTCGGTGCGGAAAATCACTCCGTCCGGGCAGTAGACAAGGCAAGTATCGCAGTTCGTGCAATGGCCGCAGGAGAAGCAGCGGTTGGCCTCTTCCGGGCCGGCCAGGCCGAGGTTGTATTCAACGAAGCTGTCGCGGCGCGTTGGCGCGGGCAGGTGCCGGTCCTTGTGCGGCGCCGCCACTTCGAAATGGGAAAACCGGACTTGCGCCGGAGCGACCGGGTTCACCGGCGGCGACGCGGCCGTCTCGCCGGTCAGAGCCTGCAGCGCGGCGTGTCTGCCATTGCCGATTGCATGTGTCACGGTGCCGTCGCCGGTTGCGCAATCGCCGGCGAACCACACCGGCAGCAGCTGGTCGCCTTGCCATGCGCGGCCATCCCGCATTTGCCATCCGGCCGGCAGCAGCTCCTTGTCGTCTTGCTGGCCCAATGCGAGCAGCACTTTGTCGCAGGCGATCGTCAGCGTGCGATCGGTCACCACGGGGCGCCGGCGTCCGCTCGTGTCGGGCGGCCCCGGCTCCACCTCCGCCACGATGATGCCGTTCACCGCGCCATTTCCGGCAAAGCCGACGGGCTGGCGATACAGTACGAGGCGCACGCCTTCGTCCTCGGCATCTTCGATTTCCTCTTCGATGGCCGGCATGTCCTCGCGTCCGCGCCGGTAGACCAGCTTCACCGACGCGGCACCGCAGCGCAGGGCACTGCGCGCGCAGTCGATCGCGGTATTGCCGCCTCCGACCACGACGACATGCCCATGCACCGTCACGCCACCCTGCTTCACGCGATCGAGGAATGCGAGGCCCTGCTCCACGCCGCCGTGCTGGGCGCCATCGGCGAATAGCATGGTCGGTGGCCCGAAGCCGGTACAAACGATCACGCCGTCGTAGACTTGTGCCAGGCCGGCCAGCTCGTCGCCGCGCAATGCGCGTTCGCATTCCACCTGCACGCCCAGCGCCAGGATGCGCTCGATGTCACGGCTCAGCACGTCCTGCGGCAAGCGGAAGGCGGGTATGCCGTTGCGCAGCACGCCACCCAATGCGGGACCGGCCTCGTAGATCTTGACGACATGCCCGCGCTGCGCAAGCTGATAGGCGGCCGACAGCCCGGCAGGGCCGCCGCCCACGACCGCGAAGCGCCGGCGCACAGTCGGCGTTTCCTGCGAGGGCTTCCAGTCCGATTGATCGCCGATCCATCGCTCCAGGCTGCGGATGTTGACCGCGCCGTCAAACGTGCCGCGATTGCATTCCTTCATGCAAGGAGCCGGACAGACGCGTCCGCATACCGATGGCAGCGCCTGGGTGCGCAGGAGGATGGCCGCAGCCGCATCCGGTCCATTGCTCTTGAGCGCCTGGATGAATCCGACGATATCGTTGCCGGCCGGGCAGGCGACATTGCACGGTGCCGCGTGCTCGCGGTAAGCCGGCGCCTGGTTGCTCCAGGTTCCGGTCTTGAGCGTGGCCGGGATGTCGTGCGTGTGTTCGCGCATCGGCATCACGTCCGCCGGTGCGGCGACGGCCTGCGCGGGTTCGATGTCAACCGCATGATCCGCGTCCCGGATGCTGACGCGTTCCCACGCATCGCGCGCGGCCCCGAGATCGTCGCTCAAGCCCATCGATGCGTAGGTTTTTTCGAGCACGGCCAGGGGAATGCCAAGCATCCGCGCATAGGCGCCCAGCATGGTGGTGTTGATGATCACGACCGAACTGCTGCCGATGCCATGCTCGCGCGCAATGTCGGTGGCATCCACCACACCGAATTGATAATGCGCGAAGCGCCCGGAATAGTATTGAATGCCGGCGTGCGAATTGAGCAGAAGGACGGCGCCCGCGGAAGTCCCCGACAGTATCGGATCGCCCATCAGGCCTTCGTCGAGCACGAGGAGGTGGTCAGGGCGATAAACCTTGTTGCGATTGGTGATGGGAACGTGATCGACCCGGGTATAGGCCTGCACCGGTGCGCCCGAGCGCTCGCTGCCGTAATCGCCGAAAGTCTGAACGTGCAAACCCATCTGCGTATACATCGCCGCGATCAGTTTTGCACAGGTGACGCCACCCTGGCCGCCTCGGCCGTGAACCCGAACTTCCAGTGGCAGCAATAGCCCGCCTGGCACGTTGACGGCTTCCGTCCGTGCAGGGGAGCCGGAATTGGTCCGTTGCTCCATCGACGCCTCCACACCTTTTCTTAAAAGGCTTGACCTCGAAACCTGTTGCATCTCTCAGGGACGCATTCCGGCCCGCTTGTGGCGGACCGGAATATCGCGCCGACTTTCGGCCAGCGCGAAGGTGGTCACTAGCAACATTACCCTTGGGCGGCGTTTCCGCCAATGGCAACTTTTCCGGAAAGCGATCCAGATCAATTTTCTCGTGGTGTTGCCGGTATGACGCGTCGGATCGGCGCGACGCCAAAGGCAAGATGACCGGTACGCGCGGCTTGCGCACGTCCGGACCCCGCGTGGTTTATCCCATCCTTTTGGCGACGATAAACACCGGCTTGTTTTTTCCCGGCCGCCATTGGTAGTCAATGACGAAGCCCGCACGGGTCAGGCTGTGTTCGAGCTCTCTTTTTGTAAATACGCGGAACAACGGAATCACGCCGAGGAATCCGCCCGTCCTGGCGACTATCCTGAGAAGCATCGACATGTCGCCGATGCATGCGGTGCTGGTAACGAAAATCCCGCCCGGCTTGAGCATGGCATGAACCCTGGAGATCGTTTCGTCCCTGTCGTCGAGAAGGTGCAGGAGATTGAGCGCCAGCACGGCATCCAGGGATTGCGTGGGTACCCCAAGCTCTTCGACGCTTGCGTTCTCGAACGTGACGTTGCCGATATGGTTTTCCTTCGCCCTGCCCCGTGCAATCGCGATCATCTTCGGCGAGAAATCGATCGCATGGATGTGTTTCACCCAAGGAGCGTGTGCAATGGCAGTCGATCCGGTGCCGCAGCCGATTTCCAGCACCTCCATATCCTGTCGAAAATACGCGCGCGTTGCCTGCAGTTTCTTTTGATACGCTGCTTCATCCCGAATAGGCATCTTCGCGTAGCGTTCCGCGACCTTGTCCCAGAATCTGGCTGTCTGCCTCATTGCGCCCCCTATCGTGCCTTGATTTGAAACGCGAATCACACCGAATGCCGACGCCGTGGCACCTTCATCGCGAAGGCGACACAAGCACACTTCGCTGAAGCGAAACGAACCGGTACAGGGTGTCAAGAACGCTCCTGACCGCGCGAGCGATCGCTTCGGATTCCACCATCTCGTTTTCGCTCAGTCCGGCCCCCACCAGCGGAAGGGTGACGGATGCCTCCTCCACGATCACAGCGGACATGGTTTTCAGCGTCTCCCGCAGAGCATCATCGGCGTGATGCGCGCGCGGCGAAGCATTCAGCACAGCAACGGGCTTGCCGACAAATGGCTCGAAGCTGACCAGCCAATCGAGCGCATTCTTCATGGCTCCCGTCACGCCATGCGCGTACTCGGGGCTGGCAATGAGCAGCGCGTCTGCGGCGGCGACCTCATTTCTGAAGGCCACCAACTCCTGCGGTGGCTGGCTTTCAAGGTCGGGATTGAATAGCGGCAGTGTTCCGATACGCTGGCTTAGCGCGACATCGATCTCCTGCGGCGCAAGTCGCGCTGCTGCACGAAGGAGCGCGCCGTTGATCGACGCGACGCGCAGGCTGCCGGACAGGGCGAGAATTTTCATGATGTCCAATACCGGTCAGAGCGGCACGGCAAGGCGTCAGAGCGTTGAAATATCATGCGCACTTCTTCGCCCATTCCCTGATTTGATCCACCGTTGCCGTCGCTCCGCCGCATACGATGACCAGGACAGTACGGAATCCTTCGAGTTCGGGTGCATTTTCATACGCGATGGCAAGACTTGCTCCGCAGGCGGGCTCGACCAGTATGCGATGATCGGCCAGAAAGCGTTCGCAAGCGGACAACGCGCTGTGATCCGACACCACAACGCTATGAATCGAGTGCACCTTCGACCAATGCATGGCCTTCTCGCAAACACGTTTGGCGCCGAGCGAGGTGGCGACGCTGGTAATCCGTTCCAGTTCCACCGTATGTCCGGCCTTGACGGCTTCATGGAAGGATGCGGCACCTTCGGTTTCCACGGCGAAGACGGGGATATTGCTCCAGCCATTGCGATGAAGCCCTTCCACCACGCCCGAAAGCAGGCCGCCTCCGCCAACGGACAGTACGATGGCGTCGGGAACGAGGCCGGAGCGACGTACTTCATCGATCATCGTCGCGTGGCCCTGCCACAGCAGCGGGTCGTCAAAGGGGTGAAGAAATGCATCCGAAGCGTCGATCAGCGACTGCGCATATGCATTGGCCTCTTGCCAGGAAGCGCCGTGCACGACGACCTCGGCATCTTCGAGCGCAAGGAGTTCCTTCGCTCTGTCGGTGGTGGTCTCCGGGACGACCACCGTGACTGGAACGCCCAGCAGGCGCCCGGCGTAGGCGACAGCCAGGCCTGCGTTCCCGCCGGACGAAGACACGAACCGCCGGGCGCCACGTGCCAGATAGGTTTCGCACGCGTGACCGATGCCGCGTATCTTGAACGAACCGGACGGCTGCAATGCATCGAGCTTGAGCCAGACAGAGCGCCCCGCGCTCATGCTCAGCGCGCGCGATTCAACAAGAGGGGTTTCAATATGGAGTGCCATGGTACGTATAACGCCGAGGATAGACGGCATCCGATTGACGGGCCGTGGTGATTAACGACCCATGCATCTTATCATCGCAGCAGTGCCATGACGTGCACGTCCACATATTGCTCATCGACCAAAAATCCTCGCCGCAGCGTTCCTTCGACGGCGAACACCATGCTGGGGATATTGCGGAATTCACGATGCAGAACGTTCGCCGTCAAGGTGCGATTGAGCGCAAATCCCATAGCGAGTTGCCAGGCGCCACTGGCGGATTACCCCCTTCAATCGGGCGCTTGGGGAGCAGACAGCACACGGAGCCCTTGGGGTGTCTTGATATGTGCGACCAGGCGCGCAGACGTGCCGGATGGCGCTGGCCGGACGAAAACCGGTGCATCCAGTTTCAGCGACGATACCAACCGGGAGAGGCGGTCTGGATCCGGATGCAGGATCTCGAGTTGAACCAGTGACAAACCTTTGTCTTCGAGTTTGGCGGCAGGATGAACATCTGCTTTCCATTCGATGAGCGCCGGCGCGACGCCATTCAACGGAACCGAACCATCGGAGGGGATGGTAATGAGCCAGTCAAAGATGCCTCGGCGCATGGGTTCAATATTTCCAAGCGGCTCCGAGGCGCCGGTAACGGCAGTCCGGATGTCGGAGGTGCGAACAACCCAGGTGGACAGACGAGGTGGCGACTGCGGGACAAGGCTATCGAGTGCGAACCAGCGGGGTCGCGCCGGAGCAAGCGCTGCAGGGTTGGGCGAAATCACCTCAAGAAACATCGCATCGCCCAGGCGCAACAGAAGATTGTGCGTTGCCATGCGCGGGTGCTCGCCACCGATTTGAGGAGAAACGCCAAGCGTCTCGACCACAAAGGCGGCGCCTGCCTCAAGCGAGAAGGTGGTAACGACGATGTGATCGATGAAAGAAGGCGCCATCCTATGCCCGCAAGTGACGGGGATCTGGAGCATACCCGGGCAGTTCAGAGCGGAATTTCATCGGAGTCATCCAGTACATTCCATGG
>JAKACN010000348.1 GCA_021821365.1 Pseudomonadota bacterium
GATCTGTTCCTTCCATCGGTCCAGGTGAACATGCGCGCGGGCCGCTTTCCCACGTGGAAGGCGAACACCTTTCATGCTGGCCGGCACGGGTGAGACAGGCCGGCCGCGGGAACTGTCGTGGCGGCAAGCCGTCCAAGAAATGGTGAACCCTTCCCGGGAGGAAGCGCCATGGGCATGACGGTACAGAACTCCTCCGGATCCAATCCGGTTATTACCTTGTTCGGCCAGCTCAACGACGGCAACTTTGCCGGAAAGCGCATGCATGAGGACGAGGTACCTTACGTGCGCTACTGGGACAATGCCATCGACCAGTCGATGGTCTACATCGTGCCGAGCGACGAGCAACTGAACGCCATCCTGCAAGCCCTTCAAGACGGGAATCTTGCCTTCTCGACGCTGCAGGAATACGGCGGCGCCGGCGGCGGCAATTCCGAACTTCCGATCTGAATCCGCACGGGGCGAAACACCCCCATCCCTACGAGGCAATGCCTTCGATCACTCCCGTTGCCGCATGGCGACGGCACGAGAACTTTACAAAACTTTGTAATTTGTATTTGGGCGAATGTAACCGCGACACCCTGTGACGATACCGGCGGTACCGGAAGCAGTTTTTCAGGCCAGCGGCGCGGTCTGGGTTGTGCGTCGTCCGGCTCCCGGGCATCGCTTTTGCTCGCCCGGGCAAGGATGCGGACAGGCGACCCGGAACGGTCCGTCGCGTGCTGCAACCCTTGTTTGCCGGCCACAATGCCGATCGGTCGGCGCAGGGATGACACCTCGTGCGTGTCGCCGCCATTGCCTTGAGAAGGGTGAGGGACCCACGACGGCACGCCGTTCCTCTATTTATCGGGCAGCACACATGGCGCAAGCATTCAGCGAACCGGAAGTTCTCGCGATCAAGCTGCTCTTCCTGGCGGCGCTGATGCTGAGTGCGGCGGTCGTCGCCGTGGCGCGCTGGCGCATGTCGCCGGAAAACGCGTTGGATCAGCCGGTCGAGCAACCGATTCCATTCAGCCACAAGCACCACGTTGGCGATGACGGCATCGACTGCCGCTATTGCCATACCTCCGTCGAAAAGTCTTCGTTCGCCGGCCTGCCCAGTACGCAGATCTGCCTCACCTGCCATGCGCAACTGTACCGCGACGCGCCGATGCTGGCGCCATTGCACGAGAGTGCGCGCACGAACACGCCGATCCGCTGGAACCGCGTGTACGACCTGCCGGACTTCGTCTACTTCGACCACAGCATCCATGTGAACAAGGGCGTCGCCTGCGTCGAGTGTCACGGCCGCATCGACCAGATGCCGCTCACGCGGCGCGTGGCATCGCTCGACATGCAATGGTGCCTGGAATGCCACCGCAGCGCGCAGCAGCACATCGGTCCGAAGTCGGAGGTGTTTTCGATGAGCGGCAAGCGTCGCTTGTCGCCGCAGGAACGCGCCGGACTCGCGCGGTCCTACCGTCTCCAGGACACGCGCCGGCTTACCGATTGTTCGACCTGTCATCGCTAGCATGACGCAGCGACCTCATATCCCGATTGCACCTGCTTCCGGCGAGCCGCGAAGCGCCGAACGCCGCGCCTTCCTGAAGATCATGGCGGCATCGATGGCGCTGGCCGGCGCCGGATGCAGCGGTCCGCCGCAGGAAGTGATCGTGCCTTATGTGCGGATGCCGGAGGAGCTGGTGCCCGGCAAGCCGCTGTTCTATGCCACCGCATTCGTGCATCGCGGCCTGGCGCAAGGCGTGCTGGTGGAGTGCGACATGGGGCGGCCGGTCAAGGTGGAAGGCAATCCGCATCACCCGGCGAGCCTCGGCGCGACGAGTGTGTTCGCGCAGGCGTCGGTGCTGCAGTTGTGGGACCCCGACCGCTCGCAGGCCGTGCGCCGGGCGGGCGCCTTGTCGACCTGGGATGCGTTCAAGCGTGCGTTGCTCGACCAGCGCGCCGAATGGGATGCCAAGGGCGGCGACGGCTTGCGCATCCTCACCGGCTGCGTTGGCTCGCCGACCCTGGTCGCGCAGCTCGATGCATTCCTCAAACGCTATCCGAAGGCGCGCTGGCACAGCCACGATCCGCTGCATGACGATGCCGCCTTCGACGCGGCGCAACTGGCCTTCGGCAAACCGGTTGACATGCTCTATCGCTTCGATCGCGCGGCGGTAGTGCTGAGCCTCGACGCCGACCCGTTTGGCGACTGCCCTGGCGGCGTGCGCCATGCGCGCGACTTCATGCAGGACCGGCGCAGCAGCGCGCCACGATTCGACAAGCGGTTGTATGCGCTGGAAGCCTCGCCGGGTCTGCTCGGCGCGACGGCCGACAATCGCCTCGCCATGCCGCCGCACGCCATCGAGCGGACCCTGTGGCGCATCGCCGCACGGCTCGGCATGGGTGGGTTGCCGGGCGACGTGCCGCGCGCGGACGACCCGCGCGCCGCGCAATGGGAAACGGTGCTCGCCGATCGTCTGTCGCAGCAGCGCGGCGCATCCTTGATTGTCGCCGGGCGCAGCATGTCGCCGGAAACCCGCGCGCTGGTCCACCTGATGAATGCGCATCTCGGCAATCTCGGCAAGACCGTCATTCCGATTGCGCCGGTGGAAGCGAATCCGCAGAACCATATTGAATCGATTGCCGCGCTGGCGGACGACATGCGCGCCGGCCTGGTCAGGTCGCTGGTCATGATCGACACCAATCCGGTCTACGACGCGCCGCCCGACATCGGCTTCGAAGAGGCGTTGCGCAAGCTGCCGTTCTCGGTGCACCTTGGCCTGTATCGCGACGAGACGGCGCGATCCGTCGTGTGGCATCTGCCGCAGACGCACGGCTACGAGCAATGGAGCGATGGCCGCGCATTCGACGGCACCGCCTCCATCGTGCAACCGCTGATCGCACCCTTGTATGGCGGGCGGTCCGCGCATGAACTGCTGGCGATGCTGGCCGCCGACGAATCGCAATCCGGCTACACGCTCGTGCGCCGCTTCTGGCGCGCGAAGACGGGCGCGGGAGATTTCGAGCGGTTCTGGCTGGATGCATTGCGCCAGGGCGTGATCGCGGATACGGCAAGTCCTGCGCTGGGTTTTCGCCCGGTACGCGTGGTGCCGCCGCCGGACTTCGATGGCCCTGCGCTGCGTGCCTTGTTCGTGGCCGATCCCTCGGTGGGCGGCGGCGAATTTGCAAACAATGCCTGGCTGCAGGAATTGCCGCGGCCCTTCAGCACCATGACCTGGGACAATGCCGCGATCGTCAGTGCCGGCACGGCAAAGACGTACGGCCTGCGCAGCGGCGACATGGTCCGCCTGTCGCTCGCCGACCAACCGGGCAATACCGTGGAGGCGCCGGTGTGGATATGGGCCGGGCACGCCGACGGTGCGGCGACCTTGTATCTCGGCTACGGGCGGCGTGCCGCAGGTCATGTCGGCGACGGCGTGGGATTCGATGCTTACCGCCTGAGGACATCGAGCGGATCGCATGCGCTGCGGCTGGAAAAGACCGGACGGCATGTCGATTTCGCGGTGGCGCAATACCATCAGCGGATGGAAGGCCGCGATATCGTGCGCATGGCGGTTCTGGAGGAATTCCGGCGCAACCCGCATTTCGCCAACGACGAACCGCGCAAGCGCATGCCGGACATTACTCTCTATCCCGGCTGGGAATACAAGGACTACAAGTGGGGTATGGCGATCGACCTGAATGCCTGCATCGGCTGCCGCGCCTGCACCATCGCCTGCCAGGCGGAGAACAATATCCCGGTGGTCGGCAGGGAAGAGGTGAAGCGCGGACGGGAGATGCACTGGATTCGCATCGATCGCTACGATGCCGGGTCCTCCGCACATCCGCGCAGCGTCTTCCAGCCGGTGCCCTGCATGCATTGCGAGGCGGCGCCGTGCGAAGAAGTATGCCCGGTCGGCGCGACGGTGCATGACAGCGAGTGACTCAATGTGCAGGTCTA
>JAKACN010000083.1 GCA_021821365.1 Pseudomonadota bacterium
TAGCCCGCCAACGTTCCTCAGCAATATAGCTTTATCCGATTCACTTACCTTTATGTAAGCTTTCGGCCAACTAGAAATTAGATGTTTGGGTGCCGCAATCCATAAAGACAACGATAGTTCAGAGAAATAATCATCCAATACCGATTCTATTTTCTGGGACATATCACATTCAAGCTCCCAGCCTGCGGCAACAATAAAGTTTACTAAAAGAGACTCAGCAAGCTTTTGTGTCGCTGAAAGACACTGCACCAACTGATTGGAAAAAAATCCCGAGTTTGTTGATATGGGTAAAGAGACTAAGAACGTTACTCCCAAATCACTTTCATCGAAATGGATGCTACTTCGGGCTCCTGGCGCGCCGTCTGAATTTACCCCGTAAAGAAACAGTAATTCGTTTTTTGCAATATCAGCTTTAAGCAAACCCTCGCCAGAAGGCCAGTCCTCGCAGCGGGATGTCCCCGCTTGATAATTATGTAGACACACCTCATGAAGCTTATCGAAGAAGGGTGCATAAATTGTTATAAGCGTCGAAAAAACTTCAGCTCGTCTTTCCGGGGAAATCCGATTACCAAGCGCCAACGCGATATTAAAGTGCTCTGCCATTACGGACCTATTGGGTAAAGGCTTCTGAAATTCCCGCTGGGATCAAGCCTCAATAAATCGTTGCCGCTTTGAATATGTGTTTCCCCAGGATATTTAGAAGCATCGCCTGGGTAAGTCGTCCTTGTCGCATTAGGATCGTTATATATCTCGTTTGCACGATCCCGATATTCATCGTGGCTTCGATAACCAGGTTTATCCGGATCCCTGTGTTCCCCGTACTTCCTGCCAAACTGCTTGTCTGATCCAGGACAAATTTGCGGCTCATCTTGTTTCGGATTTTTATTGAAAATATCCAATATGCGTGGCAGTCGCAATAGCGGGATAAATCCGCACTCAGGACATACTGTAGCTAAGCCAGGCTCGGTAGGTTGTTGGTCATATCCAGGTCTGTACGGAAGTGGTCCATATGGTCCCATTCCCGGATTGTCGAGTCCACGCGGATCAGTGTAGCGCGTGGGCTGATTCGCTGCATAGGTGAACGTATTGATGCCACCAAACAGCCCAATCGGATCGGATTCAATGTACCTGCTGGTGCTCGGATCGTAATCGCGGAAGTAGTTGTAGTGGAGATTGGTTTCCTTGTCAAAGTACTGGCCGGGGAAACGCAGGTTGAACTCGAACCCCTGGCTGACCGGCAGGTTGTTGCCGAACGGTTCACTGTTGTCCCACCGCCAGACCACGTTGTTGGCGCTGTCGGTGATCACCCGCGGCGTGTTCAGGTGATCGCTGTGGATGTAGTATAACTGCTGCGCCACCGCCGTTCCGGAAACCACAACCGTCACCGGGCTGGATACCGTGCCCGCGCCCAGGTTGTCGGTCGCCTTGGCCGTGACCGCATAGCTGCCGGCGCCGACATTGGTCCATTGGTACGCGTACGGCGGCTGCGTGACGGTGGCGAGCAATGTCGTCCCATTGAAGAATTCAACCTTGGCCACGCCGTCGGCGTCGCTGGCCGTGGCCGTCAGAGTGACGGTGGCCGGCGCTGCGGCATTGGCCGGATCGGCACTCAGGCCCACCGTGGGCGGCACATTCGCCGGCGGGCTCACCGTGAAATAGACGGCGGCGCTGGTCGCGCTCGCGCCCAGGTTGTCGGTAGCCACTGCCGTCACGCTGTAGCTGCCCGCCGGCACATTGGGCAATACCAGGCTATAGGGCGCGCCGGTGGTGCTGCCGATGAAGGCCGTGCCATTGTAAAACGCGACCTGGCTGATGCTGCCGTCGCTGTCGGATGCATTGGCCGTCAGCGTGATGTCGGCCGGCGCGCTGACGGTCGCATTGTTCTGTGGAGCGGTCAGGCTGATGGTGGGTGGCGCGTTGACGGTAATCGTGACCGGCGCCGAGGCCGTAGCGGCACCCTGGTCGTCGGTGGCCTTGGCCGTGATGACGTACTTGCCCGGCCCGACGTTGCTCCACTGGAGCGTGTACGGGACGGCGGTGGCCGTGCCGATCAGGGTGGAGCCATTGTAAAACTCGACCTTGGCCACCGTGCCATCGCTGTCGAACGCATTGGCCGTCAGCGTGACGTCGGTCGGCGCATTGTAGCCCGCGTTATTGGCCGGGCTGGTCAGCTGGACGGTGGGCGGCGTGTTGCCGCCGGCCGTGACGCTGAGGTTGACGGGAGCGGAGGTGGCGCTGGCCCCTTTCAGGTTTATCGCCATCGCCGTCACCGTGTATGTGCCGGCTGGAACGTTCGTCCAGGTGAAGTCATAGGGAGGCTTGCCGAGGACGGCAAGCACGCTTGTGCCCGCTTGGAACAACACCCGCGTAATCGGCGCGCTCGGGTCGCTCGACACGGCGGTGGCGCTCAAGGCAATGGTGGCGGGCGCCTTATAGCTGACGCCATTCGGCGCCGCGAGGGTCACGTCGATGCCGGCGGCAGCAGCATGGGCGGCGGCCAGCAGGCCCAGCATTGCCATCATGATTCGTTTAAACACGTCTTTCCCCTTCCGTGCCGGCCAGCCGGCAACGCTCAAGCGATTCATCTCTTATTGGTTTATTGAAATACGGCGACCGGAATGGCGTCGAGATACAGGTATTCCTTCTGGAGGCCGCCCTGCGGCATGCTCTCACCGATCAATTTGCCGCGCTTGTCGTACTGATACAGCGTCGTGTCGCTCGGCGTGATCTTCTGCACGCGCTGGCCCAGCCCGTTGATCCGGTATTGCACCACGCCCAGCGCCGTGACGGCCGACACCAACCTGCCGCGCGCGTCGTAAACGAATTGATTCGCGCCGCTGTTGACGATGCTGCCGTTGGCGTCAGTGTCGATGACTGCCGTCTGGCTGCCGCTGACCTGGGTCAGGCGGTTGCTGTTGGCCGCATAGGAATAGGTAGTCGCGGCGCTCCCATTGCTTTGGCTGGTACGGTTCCCCGCCGCATCGTAGCCATAGCTGCGACTGATGTCGGCGCGCAGGTGGCTGGTGAGGCGGTCCAGCGCATCGTAGCCGTAACCGGCGTTGTTGGCGCTGTTGCCGGCGTCGCTCACCGCCGTGATGCGGCTGGCCACGTCGTAGGTCAGCGCCTGGAGCTGGCTGTTCAGCGTGTAGCCGGTCATGCGCCCGTCCAAGTCATAGCTGCGGTCGACGCCCTGGCCATTGCCGAGAACAAAGGACTGCACCGGGCCGAAGGGCCGGTAATGGACCTGACTGACGATGGTTTGGGTGATGTTGTCCCTGGCGGTGGTGATTTGGCTGATGCGCCCGACGCTGTCGCGTGCGTAGGTCACGCTGCGGCCGCTCGGGTAGGTCATGGATGCGAGCCGGCCCGCACTGTCGTAGGCATAGCTGGTCACATAGGCTATGCCACCCATGGTGCGGGTTTCCGTCAGCAGCCGGCCGCCCTTGTCGTATGCATATTGGATAGTGCCGCTGGCGTCGGCAACCTGGGTGAGTCGCCCCAAGGCGTTGACGCCCTGGTCATAGGTGTAATCGACGTGGCTGCCGTCGGCGTATGTAATACGCGTAACGCGGCTGAGGACATCGTATTGATATTTTGTGACTTGGCCTTTGGCGTCCGTTGTAGTCAGCAGATTGCCAGCCTCATCGTAGGTATTAGCCGTCGTGCCGGTGTCCGGGCTTTGCAGTTGCTTCAGGTTGCCGAGCCCATCGTTTTGGTATGCCGTTGTCAAGCCACGCGGATCGGTCACCGACGCAAGCTGGCCCAGTCCGTCATAAGCGTATTGGAGGACACCATTGTTGGGATCAGTCACTTTGCTGAGTCGGTTCAAGGCGTCGTAGCTTTGTCGGGTCACGTGGCCGAGCGGATCGATGATTTGCGTCAGATTGCCAGCCGCGTCGTATTGGTAGCTGGTGGTGGTGTTTTGGGCAGTCTGGGCCGCGGCTGAGCCCTCCAGCATGGAGGCGGACGCGAGCACGAGCATGATGGCGATACGCATGGTCGACACAGGGAAAGGACAGCGGATCATTGCGCACCCCCGGTAATCTGTTGCAGGCGGTTCAAGGCATCATAGATCCGGCTAGTCTGGCGCACCAGCACGCCGCCTGGATCCTTGACTGATTCATTGAGGCGGTTACCCATCGGGTCCAAGGTATAGGAAATGCTGTTGCCTTGGTCGTCGGCGATGCCGATCAATCGATGCGCGTCGTCGTAGGTGTAGCTGATGGTGGAGCCGCCGGGCAGCGCAACGCTCTTCAATTGACCCATGCCGTCGTATTCATAGCTGGTAGATTCGACGATTCCGTCGCCTGACACCGTGCGGGACGTCAGCCAGCCGCGCGGATTGTAGGCCAGATCGGTGGTCAGCCCATTGGGATTGACGATGCCGCCAACGTGCCCGTGCGCATCGTAATTGGACAGGGTCGTCACATGGCCGGCGGCGTTCGTGATGGTTGCGAGATTGCCTTGGGCATCGTAGGTGTAAGTGGTTTTATCTTCGATATCGGTGCGCGGTCCGATTGCAGTCAATATTTGCCCTGCCGCGTTATAGGCGTAGGTCCATGTGCGAGGCGTGCCGATGGCCGCCGCAGACAGACCTTGCGCGCCGGTCGCGTCGCCAGTGGCCTGCACGGTCTTCTTGAGCAGGTTGCCTGACTCGTCATACGTATATGCCGTCAACCGCTTTGACTCGGCGATCTTTGTCGGCAACCGGTAATTCGGATGCCATTCGGTTGTTATGGTGCGCGCCTGCGAAGTGCTGGAGCCCTCCGTCCGGCTCGTTTCGAGATTGCGCGCGAGATCATAGCTGTAGGTTGTGGTGACGCCGTTGAAGTCGGCGCGCGAGGCCACATTGCCGTTCGCATCGTAAGTAACCTTGTTCGACGCCGCATTGCAGCCGGCCCCGGCAGGTTGGCTGACGCCCGAGTTCTTGATTGAGCCGAGAACCTTCGTGAAGTTGAACGTCCGCTGCGTATTCAGCGGATCGGTGACAATCGTCTGGTTCGCGCCATACGCCATGCTGTATCGGTTCGCTCCATCGGTATATTCCGTGGAAATGGCCCGGCTGGTATTGTCGTAGGTGAAGGTGGCAAAACGGACGTTGTTTTCATCGGTGATGCCGGTGAGCGCATTGGGGAGATTGTTATTGCCCGTATACTGCTGTTCATTGTAGGCATATAGCCGCTTCGGCGGATCAGAGGCGTCTGCGGCGCTTGGATAGGTGACGGAAACAAGCCGGCCATTGCCGTCGTAGGCATAGTGATAGGCGTGATTATCAGGATCAGTCAGCGATGACAGCCATCCTCCGCTCGTCCAGGTGAACTTCAGGGCTCGCCCAAATTGATCGGCCACCTGAAGGAGGTAATTCGGCCCGGGCGCCATCGTGCTTGGGGTCGTGTTGCTGCTCAAGGTCAGCGTTTGGGCTTGGCCATTGCGCGCCTTGATGGAAATGAGGCTACCCGCTGCATTGTACGTTTCGACAGAGTCGTCACTCGCGGCAATGAAGGTCCATCCCGTCGTTGTTCCGGAATTGTCCGTCAATTGAACCAACTTGTCGGAAATATCCTTATCGGAACGCCAAACGCCATTGGAAAGCGTGAAGTAAAGGATCTTGCCATCGTGACGATAGGTCGCCATGGTGCTTCCATCGACCTTGGCAACAGTGCGATCGTAATTGGAGCGCCAGAGCTTGCCCAGGCTGCGGCCAGGCGCCGCAGCAGGAGTGCTGTTGTAATAGCGTTCAAAAACAAGAGGAAATGATCCTGTTCCGGTATAGTCGCGCTCAACTTGGTACTTATTGCCTGTCCCGGAATTGATCGGGTTGCCGAGACCATTGCATGACGGCCCCACGTCTTTGGGTACGCTCCCGCAATAACGCTCGATGCTTCCAATGCCGAAATTGGCTGTGCAGAAATAGTTGCCCAAGCCGACGGAAGCCGTCGAAGCGGTCAACTGGCAAGGCGGCGTACCCGGAATGGCGCCTGCCGCCCGGTAAAGCGGGAAGCATGTTTCGTCGCCAGGGTCGGCATGCGCCAGTGCCGTGGCGAGAGAAGCAATCAGTCCAATCACCCCTGTCTTTTTCGCTCTGGCAATTTGCTGGTTGAGTTTTATACCAAAGTGCATGCACGCCCTCATATTGTTAAATAAACAATTATTATCTTATAGCAAACATTGAAAATTGTGCAAGTTTTAACTGTCATCGGCCTGCTAGCTGGTTCGAAATGCCTGCTATCTAAGTGACAGTTTAAAAACTTCTCGGCAATTTCCGGTGTCTGAATCTACCTAGTTTGTACGTTGAGGTAGGCGAGATGTGGACACAGGAGCAACGTCGCAAGCAGGCAGTCGTACGAACAAAGGCCAGACGAGGCTATCCGACCGACGTCAAGGAGGAAGAATGGCGATTGATCGAGCCGCTGTTACCGCGAGCGGCTCGAACAGGACGGCCCCGCCGCACCGACCTGCGCGCCGTGATCAATGCCCTTCGGTATATGGTGCGGGCAGGATGCGAGTGGCGCATGCTGCCGAATAACTTCCCGCCTTGGGAGACGGTGTATTACTGGTTCCGGCGCCTGATGCGACGCATGCTGTTCAAGACCATCCACGATCTGGCGCTGATGCTGGATCGGCTGCTGGACGAGCGGGAGGCGGCGCCCACGGTTGGTGTGGTCGACAGCCAGTCGGTGAAGGCGCCCGCCGCCAGGGAGCGCGGGTATGACGCCTTCAAGAAGGTCAAGGGGCGCAAGCGGCATATCGCCGTCGATACCGATGGCCGATTGCTGACCATCAACCTGACCCCGGCCGACGTGGCGGACTCGACTGGCGCAATGCTGGTGCTCGATGTGCTGAAACAAAAATGGCCTGGCATAAAGCACTTGTTCGGAGATGCGGCCTACGACCACCGGAAGTTCATGGATAAGGCTGCGTTCCTTGACTTTACTGCCGAAGGTGGTACGGCGGCTAGAGGAGCAGCACGGCGCTGAGTCGTCGAACGTACTTTTGCATGGCTGCCGCGCTGGCGCCGCCTAGTTCGGGATTACGAACAGCGTATCGATGTCTCACAGAACATGACGCATCTCGCGATGGGCTCAATGCTGACGCATCGGATCTTTTTCCGCTGAGTTTTTAAACTGTCACTAAGGTCAGCCGGCAGCATCCTCCCAAACGATCTGCGCGGGCAATGCGCCGCGCAGCGCATTGCACAACACGATTTCTTCCGCCCTGCGCAGATCGTCGCACGTCAGTCTGTGCTCCGTGGCATGCCATGCGGGATCGGCGAGCAGGACCGAACGCATCACGCCGGGCAGCAGGCCTGCGTTCAGCGGCGGCGTGAACCAGCGGCCATCGACCTTGACGAACACGTTGCTGCGCCCGCCTTCGGTCAGCTCGCCGCGCTCGTTGAAGAACAGCATGTCGAATGCACCCTTCGCCTCGGCCGCACGCCACGCGGCGTCGTAACGCTCGCGCACCGAAGATTTGTGGCGCAGGAACAGTTCATCCGATTGTGTCGCGTCCGACGCGAGCAGGAGCGTCACCGGGGTCGCGATCGGCGCCATGGCGGCCGTCCGTATCGTGACGCTGCCGTCCTGCGTCAACGCGAGGCGCATGCGATACGTACCATCCGATGGCAGTGCCTCGCATGCCTGGCGGATGCGCTCCCGGATCGCCTGCTCGTCGAATGCGAAGCCGAAGTACGCGGCGGATGATCCGAGGCGCTTCAGGTGCAGGTCGACATGGCGGCAACCCGTTGTACGCGTCGCGTGCATGGTCTCGAACAGTTCGAATCCGTTCGGCAGGCCGGTCAGGAATTGCGCCTTCAAGCGGCATTCCGCGAATTCCTCCACGGCGACACTGTCATGCACGATGCCCGCGCCGACCCCCATCTCGCCCTTGCGCACGCCGTCGCACGGCGCCTGCAGGGCCAGCGTGCGGATCGGCACCGACAGGCAGAAATCGCCGAGACTCCGGCCCGTCGCCGGCGCGTCGAACCAGCCGATCGCGCCGGTGTAGATGCCGCGTGGCTCCGGTTCCAGCTCGCGAATGATCTGCATCGTGCGACGCTTGGGCGCGCCCGTGATCGAACCGCAGGGGAACAACGCGGAGAACACCTCGGCCAGGCCGACGTCCTCGCGCACATCCGCCTGCACCGTGGAGGTCATCTGCAAGACGCTGCTGTAGCGGTCGACGCTGAACAGCTTCGGCACCCGCACCGAACCGAAGCGCGCAATGCGCCCGATGTCGTTGCGCAGCAGGTCGACGATCATCAGGTTTTCGGCACGGTTTTTCGGATCGGCGGCGAGCGAGGCAGCGCGTTCCGCATCGCGCTGCGCGTCGCCCGTGGCGGGCGCCGTCCCTTTCATGGGCCGTGCCGTGATGATCCCCTGCGCATGCCGCATGAACAGCTCGGGCGACAGCGACAGCACCGCCTCGCCCTCCGGCAGCACGATCAATGCGCCAAAGGGCACCGGCTGGCGCTGGCGCAGGCGGCGATACAGCGCTTGCGGCGTACCGAAGGCGTCGAAGCGCAGACGGAAGGTGTAATTGACCTGGTAGGTGTCACCGGCTTCGATGCAGGCATGGATGCGATCGATGGCGGCAGCGAATTCCTGTTCGCCGACATTGGCAGTGACGCGGGAAATGCCGGCTTGCTGCGCGGCTTGCGCGGATGCCGCCAGCCACGCCTCGACCTGCGCTGCCGACATCCGCTCGCAGCGCTCGAACAACAGCACCTGCGCCAGGACCGGCATCGGATTCGACAGCGCGATGCCTTGCAGATCCGCGCCCAGCTCATAGCTGAACAATCCGACTGCATGCTTCCCCTGCCGCAGCGCATCTTCCATGTCGTGCAGCAAAGCCGGCAGTTCGGCGGCGCTGCGACAGCACAGGCTGCCGGCAAGACCGGTGTGCAGGCGCGAGCGCGGATCGGCATCGCTGGCGTCGCAATCATCGAGCAGCGCGAAGCAGTCGGCAGTGGTGCGGGATGGGGAATCCAAGGCAATATCAGGCTATGGGAATACGGTCGTAGCGGCCCGCCCTGCGGGGCAGGCGTCGAAACCGGTATTGTAAGACAACCACCGCCGCACTTCGGTGCGACGCCGACGCACCACGCGTCAACTGCCGCGTTTCGACAGGTAAATGCCCCACAACAGCAAGGCGCCGCCCGCCATCTGGGCCGGCCCGATCGCCTCCTGGAAAATGAGCCATGCCGCCACCGCCGCCGTCAACGGCTGGATCAGCAGGCTCACCGACGAGAGCGAGGCCGGCAGATGCGCCGACGCATAGGCGATCACGGTCTGCCCGCCGATCTGCGCCACCAGCGCCAGCGCCAGCAGCGGCACCCAGCCCGCGGCCTGCGCCGGCCAGAAATTTCCCGGCGCGGTGAGCGCGAACGGCAACAGGGCGAGACCCGTGATCGTGGTGCTCCATGCCATCAGGCGCGCGGTCGAATACTGGCTGCGCGCATCCTTGATGACGAGCTGATAGGCGGCATAGAACACCGCGCTCGACAACCCCAGCGCATCGCCCAGCAGCTTGTGCCCTCCCGCCGCATGCCCTGCGCCGGAAGCATTGGTCCCGACCAGCATGACCGCGCCGATCAGCGCGAACGCCATGCCGACCACGAAGATGCGTGAAAACCGCACGCGATGCGCAATCCACATCCACAGCGCGATGAAGATCGGCGCAAAGTTCGACAGCAAGGTCGCGTTGGCCACCGTGGTGTAGTGCAGCGAGAGGTGCCAGATGCCCATGTCGCCGGCGAAGTAGATACCGGCCAATATCAGCGCGCGCGTGAAGTCGGTACGCTTCTTCGCGGCCTCATCCTGGCGGCGCACGGCGAAGGCCCATGCCCACAGGAAGGGAGCCGCCAGCGCCATGCGCCAGAACGCCGATGCGAGCGGATTGACGTCGGACAGGCGCATCAGGATGCCTGCGAAGCCGATCGCCATGCCGCCCGCCAGGAGCGCGGCGAATGCCATTGCGGGAAAGCTCTTGTTCGAAGTCATGTGCGAAGGACGGAATCGCAAAGACTGTGAGTGTACTTAGGTTTGGCAATCGTCGCAGCGCACCGAGGGCATCCTGCCTTCGTCTCAGCCGGGAAGGCAATGCGCGGACCCGCAGTACCGAACAAATGGAAAAGTGTTGAAAGCCGTGCCGTACCGATGCGCGACATTCGAAGGAAGAAACGGAGCAAATTCGGATAGAACGGCAAAAAAACGTCGATGTTTTGCCGACATCCTTCAGTGCAGCAGCATCGCGATCTGCGCCTGCGCATTCTCCGCCGGGCTCTGCTTGAAACCGCTCTTGGCAAAGCGATGCCAGCGGCCGATCACCAGGCTGGTGATCAGATTGGCGCGCGCCGCGACTTCCTCTTCGCGCGCCTGACCTTGCGCGGCTGCGATGCGCAACGACTGCCGGATCGCGAGTTCGACGCGCTCGATGAACTGGTTCATGCGCACCTGCAGGCGCTCGTCCTCGTTCACCAGCGCGTCGCCGATGAGGACGCGCGTCATGCCCGGATTGCGTTCGGCGAAGTTGAGCAGCATGCCGATGATCGCCTGCACCTGCGACATCCCGTTTTCCTGCTGCTCGCTGATCTGGTTGATCAGGCCGAAGACGGTGGATTCGATGAATTCGATCAGCCCTTCGAACATCTGCGCCTTGCTGGCGAAGTGCCGGTACAGCGCCGCTTCCGACACGTCCAGTTTCGCCGCCAGTGCCGCGGTGGTGATCTTCTCTCCCTTTGGCTGCTCCAGCATGCCCGCCAGGGTCTGTAGGATTTGCAGCTTGCGTTCGCCCGGTTTGGTAGTTGCCATGATAGTAGTAGGTGTAAGCAATCCGTTATAGCCGATGAAGCATCGCAGGCAGTTTTGTCACTGATTTTACTTTGACATCGACGTAAAAGGGGCGCTTTGTGAATGCAGGCTGCGGCAGGTTGCCTGCAGCGTGGCGCAGATTCGGATTGGTCGCGAGGTATTGCGTCACCCACGCGGTGCGCATGCCGAGCGACTTGGCGGCGCGGAGGGTATCGGCCGTGTCCTCGACCAGCACGCAGCGGCGCGGCACGGTGCGCTCCCTGGCAACCAGCTTGCGCAGCAGGAGTTTCGATGGCTTCGGCCGCAACTGGCGATGCACGATCATCGATTCGATCGCGATGTGTTTCGCGAAATGCCGGTGCAGGCCGAGATGGCGCATCACCTCGTGCGAATAGCGGCGCGGCCCGTTGGTCAGCAGGATCTTGCGCCCCGGCAGACGCCTGAGCAGCCGCGCCAGGCCGCGTTCGGCGCGGATCATGCCGGCCAGGTTGTCGAACTGGTGCGCCTCGCGCAGGAAGTCCTCCATGCGCACGTCGTGATGCCTGATCATGCCGATCAGGGTCGCGCCGTAGCGCTTCCAGTACGCGAGACGCGCGGCGTTCACGGTGTCCGGATCAGCCGGCGTTTCGCCATCGCCCAGCACCTTCGCCATGAAAGCATTCATGTTCGCGTTGATGGTCGGGAAAATCGCATGCGACGCGTCATGCAAGGTGTTGTCGAGATCGAACAACCAAATCGGTTTGGGCATCTGATAGAGTCGTTTGAAAGCCTCGAAGATAGAGGCACCCAGGGAGAATCATGAGAAGCGGGATTGTTTTTTTGCTAAGCGCGTTATTCGGTCTTTTTCTTCCGCCTTCCCATGCAGAGAATAATGCAGCAGCCGGGACCACAGCACAAGCCGGAGCGCCTCCGCATCGCGGCATGCTGTACCGGATTCGGCATCGCGGCAACACTGCTTACCTGTTCGGCACGATCCATGTCGGCCTGCCGGCCTTCTACCCCCTCGACCCGCAGGTCACCGGTGCGCTGGAGAGCGCCGGCAAGCTCGTGCTCGAGCTCGACGTGCGCAACGACGCGCCCTTCCAGGCCGCCCTGAAAAAGCATGGCCTCTATGCCGAAGGCGACGCGATCGAACGCCACCTCTCGCCCGACGACCTGGCGCAATTGCGAAACACTCTCCGACAATTCGACATCCCGTTTGAAAACATCCGGCACATGAAACCCTGGATCGTCGCCAACCTGCTGATCGGTCTCGACCTCGAACGCAACGGCTACCAGCGCAGTGACGGTATCGAAATGTTCCTGGCCTCTTTCGCCACGAGGCAGTCCAAGGCCGTGCAGGAGCTGGAGTCCGCCGACTACCAGATGTCGCTGTTCGACGGCATGACGGACACCACGCAGGAACAGTACCTGCGTGAGAACCTTGCCGAACTCGGCGACGGCCAGGCCATGAAACGCTCGCAGGTGCTGATCGATGCCTGGGCCAATGCGGATGGAAAGGCGCTGGACGACATCGTGCGCGAACTGCCGAATGAGAAAACGGCAACGGCGGAATTTACGCGCAGCGTCCTGCTGGACAAGCGCAATCCCGAAATGGCCAGCAAGATCGAGGCATTGCTGAAGAACGACAAGACGAGTTTCGTCGGCGTCGGCCTGCTGCATCTGGTGGGAGAGAAGGGGCTGCCGAACCTGCTGCGCGAGCGGGGGTATGAGGTGGAGAAACTGTACTAGAAAAGGAAAACAGACAGACCAAGGCCGCACATAGATGCTTTGGCTTTTTCCCGCTGTGAGCTGCCGAAAAATTCACCGGCCGGGCGGAAAACGTAGCGAAATCTGTGTGAGCTCCGAGCTTGCGAGGGCGAGTTATTTCGCTTCCCGCTTGGCCGGTGAATTTTTCGGGAACCCCGCAGGGGCAGCTCACCGCGGTCGCCTTTCTTTGCTTACTTTCTTTGGCGAAGCAAAGAAAGTGAGCGGCTGCCGGGCCGCCCCCGGCAAGCCTCCACGGAGAATCTGCGGCGTTGCAGTACCGGAGAAAGCCCTCTGAATTCCCGCCTTCACGCTAATGACTGCAATAAATCAGTGCGACCGGATCATCGTCCCGAACGCCTGCTCCGTCAGCACCTCCAGCAACAGCGAATGCTCGATCCGCCCGTCGATGATATGCACCGTATTCACCCCCGATTTCGCCGCATCCAGCGCCGACGAAATCTTCGGCAGCATGCCGCCCGAAATCGTGCCATCCGCGAACATCTCGTCGATCTCGCGCGCCGACAGGTCGGTGAGCAGATTCCCCTGCTTGTCCATCACGCCCGGAATGTTGGTCATCAGGATCAGCTTCTCCGCCTTCAGGATTTCCGCGATCTTGCCCGCCACGAGATCGGCATTGATGTTGTAAGCCTGCCCGTCCTCGCCGAAACCGATCGGCGAAATGATGGGAATGAAGGCATCGTCCTGCAGCGCCTTCACGACGGCGGGGTTGATTGCTTCGATCTCGCCGACGAAGCCGATATCGAGGAACTGGCCCGGATTCTCCTTGTCCGGCATCTTCATCTTGCGGGCGCGGATCAGACCGCCGTCCTTGCCGGTCAGACCGACCGCCTGGCCGCCGTAGTGATTGATCAGCATCACGATGTCCTGCTGGACTTCGCCGCCGAGCACCCACTCCACGACCTCCATGGTTTCCTCGTCGGTAATGCGCATGCCCTGCACGAAGGTACCCTGCTTGCCGATCTTCTTCAGCGCACTGTCGATCTGCGGCCCGCCGCCGTGCACCACCACCGGATTCATGCCGACCAGCTTCAGCAGGATGACATCGCGCGCGAAACCGTGCTTCAGGCGCTCTTCGGTCATCGCATTGCCGCCGTACTTGACGACGATGGTCTTGCCATGGAATTTGCGGATATACGGCAAGGCCTGGGCGAGGATTTCCGCCTTGATTTGCGGCGAAACCCCGCTCAGGTCGGTATTGGAATCGGTTAAGTCGGTCATGGCAGGTCCAGAAAAAAGGTTTTCGCGATTTTACAGGGAAAGCGCGGGGCTTTCTTGTGTTTCCCCGCCCGATCCGCTACGCTTTTGCCCAATTGACAATCAGACCCTCCCATGACTTCCAGCCTGCATCGCGACCTCGAAAGCCTGCGCCCCGCCTTGGTGCGCTTCGCGGCATTACAGCTTCGCAACGATAGCCTGGCGGAAGACGTGGTGCAGGATACGCTGATCGCGGTCCTCGAAAAGCCGGACCGCTTCGCCGGCGCTTCCACGCTGCGCACCTACGTGACCGGCATCCTCAAGCACAAGATCATCGACGTGCTGCGCGCCTCTAGGCGCGAGGTGCCCATCGAAGCCGACGCCGACCAGTCGGATGCGGAGGTGATCGACGCCCTGTTCAAGCCCGATGGCCACACCGTCGACATGCCGCGGCAATGGGGCGATCCCGATGCGACGCTGGAGCAGAAGGATTTCTTCCGGGTGCTGGAGATCTGCCTCGAACGCCTGCCGGCAAAGACCGCGCGCATCTTCATGATGCGGGAATGGCTGGAACTGGAAACCGAGGAAATCTGTAAGGAACTGCGCATTTCCACGTCTAATGCATGGGTCATGCTGTATCGTGCGCGCGTGCAACTGCGCGAATGCCTTGACCTCAACTGGTTCGGCAAGCGTGCCTGAGAAAAACCCCGTCATGTCACTCAAACCCACCTGCAAGGAAGTACATCGTCTCACGTCGGAGGGCCTGGATCGCAAGCTCTCGTTCGTGGAACGCGCGCGGGTGCGCATGCACTTGCTGGTATGCACCGCATGCCAGAACTTCACTGCACAGATGCAATTGATCCGCCGCGCCATGCGCGACCTGCTTCCTCCGACCGATAACGACTGACGTCAGGCCGGTTTGCAGTCGCGCATCGCCTGATTCGGGAAACCCGCGCGGATCTTTTCCACGGCACTCTTCGTTGCCGCATCCATGTCCCTTATCCGGAACGAGACCAGGCTGGTGGTGACGGTGCGCTGACCGATCCGCGCGCTGCGCACTCCCTTCTGGTTCAGGCTGGCGAGATGGGCGCGCGCGGCCTCTTCCTGCTTGAAGACGCCAAGCGAGATGGCCCAGCGCAGCGGGGAGTTGTCCTGGATGATGAAGAAATCATCGATCCCGAGGCGGCGCAATTCACCCGCCTTCTTTTCCGCCGCATCCTTGTCCGGCTGCGGCGGAATGTAGACCATGTGCGACGCCACCTCCAGTACCGGGTGGCGGGTCAGCCGGCTCCCCAATGACAGTTCGGCCAGCTGGGCGCTGATCTGCCGGGCCTCCTCGGGACTGAAGTTACCGATCTCGGCACAGGCCAGCGCCTCGTCCTTTTTCTCGACGGCGGAAACAGGGGACGGCGCGGTGTCGGGTGCGGGTACAGGTGCAGAGGCTGGCGGTTCGGCAAGACGTTTCGCCTCGGTTGCCGGCACCAGCCTGATCTTGTCGGCATTGAGCTGCTGGCTGATGCGGGCCGGTTCGCGGCCGCTCGGCATCAGCGCCTCGAAATAGCCTTGCTGGTAAGCGAACAATCCTGCGTTTGCCAGCAGCAGGACCCAGAAGAAGAATTTCAGCATGGGCAGGACTCTCTATTGCATCGCGACGGCATGCAGGCCGATCAGCACGAGGTTATCGATCTGCACATGCGGCACCGCCAGTTGCGGCGCAATCAGCGCAGCGGCACCGCCCGAGAGGATACACTGCAGCGACCCGTGGCGCCGTTCATGGGCATTGACGGCGCGCTCGATGGCGCCGGCCTGCGCGGCCAGGCAGCCGCTGACGATTGCCGCATCGGTATGATCGGCGAACGGCTCGGCGATGTCGAGATCCTGCGCCACCTGCGGCAGTTGCGCCGTGTTCCTTGCCAGCGAGCTGGCCATCAGTCCGAGTCCCGGCAGGATCATGCCGCCGAGGAAAACGCCCTCCGCGCTGATCGCATCCACCGTGGTCGCGGTACCGCAGGTAGCCACAATCAGCGGCTGCGCCGGGAACAGGGCATGCGCGCCGATGGCCGACGCGAAACGGTCGCACCCCAGTTGCTGCGGATTGCGGTAGTTGTTGCGCACGCCCGCCATGGCGGCCGACGAGGCGAACCATTCGACCGGCACCGGATGCATGCCGAGCGCGCCGAGCATGGTCTGTTCGAGCGCATCGCGCATGGCCTGCCCGGCAACATTCGAAATCAGGACACGCACGATCCTCCGGTCGCGCCACGCGTCGCTCAGCTGCCGGAGATGCGCATGCTCGACCCTGCCGGATTCGGTCCAGCGGCCAAGCGCATCCGCGCCGCGCGCGCTATTGGGCACGAGTGCCCACTTCACCCGGGTGTTGCCGGCATCGATCAACAACAACATGCGTTCAATTCTCCTTTGCTCGCAGCGAGACATCGCCCGCCATGACGGCGACGCGCCCATACGCGGTATCCAGCAGGAAGCGTCCGATGCGATCGACGCCGACCGCCATGCCCTCATGCAGCGCCTGCCCGTGGTCGAGGATTACCACCGGCTGGCCGGTGTATGCATGCAGGGTATTCCAGCGCTGCGTGAAGGCGTCCATTCCTTCATGCTCGAACTGCACCAGCGCATCGCTCAGGGCATTCAGCAGTGTGGCCATCAGCATATCCTGATCCAGATCGGCCAGCCACGAAATGCTTGCCACCGGCCTGCCGATCTGCGCGGCCATCTGCTCGTTGACGGCCATGTTGATGCCGATGCCGATCACTGCCCAGCTCGCCTCGTGCGGGACATGACCTGCCGACGCCGATTCGATGAGCACGCCCGCCAGCTTCCTCCCCTGGTACAACACATCGTTCGGCCACTTCAGGCGCACCGACACCTGGAACATCGCGAGTGCTTCCGCAATGGCCACGCCGACCGCCAGCGGCAGGCCGACCAGTGACTGCACCGGGAGGTTGAATCGCCACGCCAGCGAGAAAGTCAGCGACTTGCCGGCTTCAGACAGCCAGCTGCGGCCGGCACGGCCCCGCCCGGCGGTCTGTTGCCGCGCGACCAGCAGCATCGGCGTCGTCAGCTCCGGCAGGGAAGCCAGCAGGTCGGCGTTGGTGGAGCCGGTTTCATCGACCACCTTGACCGTCACCGCTTGGGCGGCAGGACGGCAATGCTCGAGGATGCGTTCTGGTGAGAGAATGGAAGGCAGATTCATATGCGCATTGTAACGGGATGCCTGAAGCAAAGAAATTCGGCTGCCGCCACCGTGGATGACGGCAGGCACTTTCTCCCTTAAACTCTTGCCATGCCAATTCAACAAGCACCCGTCCTCACGGTCACCAAAGGGACGCCCGCAAGCGTTTCGGCGCGCGGCAATTGGCAGGTGCATTCGCTGGCGCAGGCGGGAGTCATGGCGGAATTGCAAGGCAAGCTCCGCGGCCTGCCCGAACGCGCCGTGGCGTGGGACTTGACGCAGATCACGGGCCTCGACCATATCGGCGCGCAACTGTTCTGGAATGCATGGGGCAAGTCCCGCCCGCAGCAGCTCGCGCTGCAGCCGGTCCACGAAGACATTTTCCGGCGCATCGAACAGGCCGGCGCCCTGCAGCTGCCCGAGCCGCCGGGGACGCGCTGGTTCTCGATCGACGCCATGTCGGCCATGGTCTACGCATTCGCCGAACATCTGGTGGCATTCGTCGCATTGATCGGACAACTGACGATCGATCTCGGCAAATTTTTCCTGCATCCCCTGCGCGGACCGTGGCGGGAGATTTCCTCGAACATCTTTCACATCGGCTACCAGGCACTCGGCATCACCGCGCTGGTGGGATTTCTGATCGGCGTCGTGCTGTCCTATCTGTCGGCGCAGCAGCTGCACACCTTCGGCGGCGATGTCTACCTTGTGAATATCCTCGGCATGAGCATTGTGCGCGAACTGGGGCCGCTGCTGGCCGCCATCCTCGTCGCCGGTCGCTCCGGCTCGTCCATCACCGCGCAGCTCGGCGTGATGCGCGTGACGGAGGAGCTCGATGCGATGCTGGTGATGGGCATGCCGCACGGATTCCGTCTCATCATGCCGCGCGTGATCGCGCTGGCGATCTCGATGCCGCTGCTTGTGGTGTGGACCGATGCCATCGGCCTGCTCGGCGGCATGACGGCGGCCAAACTGGAACTCGGCCTCTCGATGACCTACTTCATGCAGCAGCTGCCGTCCGCCGTACCGCTGCCGAATTACTGGATCGGGCTCGGCAAGGGCGTGGTGTTCGGTGCGCTAGTGGCGCTGGTCGCCTGTCATTTCGGCCTGCGCGTGAAGCCGAACACCGAAAGCCTCGGGCAAGGCACCACGCTGTCCGTGGTCACGGCGATCACCGTCGTCATCCTCGCCGACGCCGTGTTCGCCATCCTGTTCAAGGGCGTGGGGTTCTACTGATGGCTGCCACGATCATCGAGATCCGCAACCTGTGGACGCAGTTCGGCCAGTTCGTGGTTCACCAGGACCTGAACCTGGAAGTGCGGCAAGGCGAGATTCTGTCTCTGGTAGGCGGCTCCGGATCGGGCAAGACGACGCTGCTGCGCCAGATGCTGGGCCTGGAAACACCGGCGCGCGGCTGCGTGCGGGTCTTCGGCGAAGACATTCACGCCGACGGCGGACGCCAGCAAAGCCTGCGCAACCGCTGGGGCATGCTGTTCCAGCACGGCGCGCTGTTTTCCGCGCTGACGGCGTTCGACAATGTTGCGCAGCCGATGCGCGAACTGCATGCGTTGCCCGAAGACCTGGTCCGCGATGCGGTCCTGCTCAAGCTCGACATGGTGGGCATCTCGCCGAAGGATGCGCTGAAAATGCCGGCCGACTTGTCCGGCGGCATGGTCAAGCGGGTAGCGCTGGCGCGCGCCCTGTCGCTGGAACCGGAATTGCTTTTCCTGGACGAGCCGACCGCGGGGCTCGACCCGGACCTGTCGGAAAGTTTCGTGGCGCTGATCCGCGCCTTGCACCAGCAGTTGCGGCTGACAGTGGTGATGGTCACGCACGATCTCGACACCCTGTTCGCGCTGTCGACGCGCGTCGCGGTGCTCGCGGAGAAGCATGTCATCGCCACCGGCACGACTGAGCAGGTGATTGCCAATCCGCATCCGTTCATGCAG
>JAKACN010000349.1 GCA_021821365.1 Pseudomonadota bacterium
CGGCCGGAGATCGTCCGCAAGGCCGCGGCCTGCGTGGCCGGGGAACTGGGGCAGGTGGTAGTGGGCTGGTGCGACGGGTATGCGGGCATGCGGGACAACGATGCCCTTGTCGAACGCATCAACCGCTCCGAAGCCGAGGTGCTGCTGGTGGCGCTAGGCAACCCGCTGCAGGAGGAATGGATCCTGCGCAACCGCGAGGCGTTGAACGCCGGCGTGGTGGCGGGCGTCGGTGCATTGTTCGATTTCTGGGCCGGCGACAAGCTGCGGGCACCCAGGTTCGTGCGCAGCCTGCGCATGGAATGGCTGTTCCGGCTGTGCCAGGAGCCGCGCCGGCTCCTGCGCCGCTACACCATCGATACGCTGATGTTTTTTGCATATTGCCTCTACCCGCATCGCGGTAGCCCGCAAACGGCCGGCACCGAGGTGGGCGGGGCATTGCCGTCGCGATCGGACAAAACGAAACCTTAAACATAAGGAGCAGACATGAACATTCTTGTCGTCGGGGGCGCGGGCTACATCGGCTCGCATATGGTGAAGATGCTGCTGGAGCAGGGGCATTGCGTGATCACCTATGACAATTTGTCGACCGGGTTTCGCGACGCCGTGCTGGGCGGCGAGTTCGTCAAAGGCGATCTTGCCGATGCGGCGCGGCTGGATGAGACCTTCCGCCGCTTCCTGCCGGATGCCGTGATGCATTTCGCATCCCACATCCAGGTCGGCGAGTCGGTCGAGCATCCCGCCAGGTATTACGCCAACAACGTGGCCAATACCCTCAACCTGCTGGACGCGATGGTCCGCCACGGCGTGGAATACTTTATCTTCTCTTCCACCGCCGCCATCTTCGGTGAGCCGGAATACCTGCCGATCAGTCCATTCCACCCCAGGGTGCCGCTCAACCCGTATGGGCGCTCGAAATGGATAATCGAAATGGTGCTGGAGGACTACGAACGGGCCTACGGCCTGAAATCGACCTGCCTGCGCTATTTCAATGCCGCCGGTGCGGATCCCTCCGGCGCACTCGGCGAGCGCCATGAGCCGGAAACGCACCTGATCCCGCTGGTACTGCAGGCGTTGTCGGGCAGGCGCGATTCGATCAGCGTCTTCGGGCGCGATTACGACACGCCGGACGGCACCTGCATCCGCGACTACATTCATGTGACCGACCTGTGTGCCGCGCATTCCCTGGCCATGAAAAGGCTGATGAGAACCGATGCCAGCAGCTGCTACAACCTTGGCAATGGCCAGGGATTCTCCGTGCAGGAAGTCATCGATGCCGCGGAACGGGTCACCGGCCGCAGGGTGAAGGTGGTCGACCGGCCGCGCCGGTCCGGCGATCCCGCCCGGCTGGTGGCCGACCCGCGACTTGCGGAGAAAGAACTGGGATGGAAGCCGGCCTATCCCGACCTCGAAACCATCATCCTGCACGCCTGGGTATGGGAGTCGCTCGGCCTCCCGAGCGAAACCAGGCGTCACGTCGCCTGATCGCCGCCGCATGGCGGGACACGAAGCCATTCCTCAACAACCCGGAAATGATCGATGCCATGAAAAAAATCACCAAAGCCGTTTTCCCCGTTGCCGGGCTCGGCACCCGTTTTCTTCCCGCCACCAAGGCCAGCCCCAAGGAAATGCTGCCCATCGTGGACAAGCCGCTGATTCAATATGCGGTCGAGGAAGCGGTCGCCGCCGGCATCACC
The DNA here is from genome assembly GCA_021821365.1 of Pseudomonadota bacterium. GTDB lineage: Bacteria > Pseudomonadota > Gammaproteobacteria > Burkholderiales > Burkholderiaceae_D > Noviherbaspirillum. Next base: position 1,695 of record JAKACN010000349.1, read on the forward strand.
GATCTGATTTTCATTACCGGACGCAACAAGCGTTCCATCTCCGACCATTTCGACATGGCCTACGAACTGGAGAACGAACTGGAAAGGAAGAACAAGAAGGACTTGCTGACGCTGGTGCAGAACATCGTACCCAAGCACGTCAACTTCATCTACATCCGCCAGACCAAGGCGCAGGGGCTGGGCCATGCGGTGTTGCTGGCCCAGCCGATGATCAACGACGATCCCTTCGCGGTGCTCCTGGCCGATGATCTGCTGGACGCCAGGAAGCCGGTCATTAAACAGATGGTCGAGGCCTACGATTACTATCGCTGTTCGCTGCTGGGCGTGGAGAACGTGCCGGCGGACCAGACGGACAGCTACGGGATCGTCGACAGCAAGCCGATCAGCGAGTCCGTCGAGCAGGTTACCGGCATCGTGGAGAAGCCCAAGCCCGCGGTGGCTCCGTCGACCCTGGGCGTGGTCGGGCGCTACGTCCTGACGCCGAGGATCTTCCATCACCTGAAAAACATCAAGCCCGGCTCGGGTGGCGAAATCCAGTTGACGGACGCCATCGCCGGCCTGCTGGACGAGGAGCAGGTGCTTGCTTACCGTTTCAACGGCGTGCGCTACGATTGTGGCTCCAAGAATGGCTATCTGGAAGCGACCGTCAAGCTGGGTCTGCGCCATCCCGAATGCGGCAAGGAGTTCCGCGCCATGCTGGAGGGCATGTTCGGTGCGGCCCCGGACACAAGTCCGGAAATGCCACGCGCAAATCAACGCGAGCTGCAGGTGGTGAGTGGGGGCAAATAAAATAATGCCTACCTTTACCCGCACCAGGATTTCCGGCCGCTTCCGGATTTCGTCAGCAGGGGGCGCGTCGCATGACCGGCACAGGAAGCCTTGACCATCCCGCGCAACGGCGCGGGCAAGCGGCCTGTCCGGCGGCGTTTTCCCGCAAGAGCCTCGTCGCGGCGCTGGCCCTCGCGCTACCGGCGGCCTATGCCACGGAACCCCCGGACACGCCGGATACCTTCGATTTCGTGCTGGGTGCACGGGTGCTCTACGACGACAATCTGTTCCGCCTGTCCGATTCCGAGAGTCCCCTGCCATTTGTCGGCAAGTCGCAAAAATCCGACCTGATCTATGCGACCAGCGCCGGCATCAAGATCGACAAACCATACTCACAGCAGCGTTTCCAGCTGGATGCGTCGGTGATCGACAATCGCTACCAGACCTACGATTTCCTTAATCACCCTGCATTCAATTACCGAGGCGCCTGGCTGTGGCACGTCACGCCGCGAATCAGCGGGATTCTGTTGGCCGAGCAGAAGCAGGAGCTCAACAACTTCTCCGATTTCCGCAACTTCGGGCAGAAGAGTATCCAGACCAATCAGACTCACTTGTTCACTGTGGACGGCGACATCGGCGCCGGCGTGCACCTGCTGGGCGGGCTGCTGGATGTTCGCTCGCGCAATAGCGAAGACTTCGAGGCCGTGGGCGATTACAGCCAGAGCGGAGCGGAGTTCGGCGTCAAGTACGTGTCGCGTGCGCAGAACTGGATCTCGCTGATGCAACGAGAAACCACGGGCGAGTACCGTGGGCGCACCCTGGACCCGGTCGCGCAGCTCGACAGCGGCTTCGATGAGGGCATGACCGAGGCCGCACTGGGCTGGCGCCTGGGCGGGAAATCGGAGATCGAAGCCAGGCTGGGCTATGTGGATCGCAAACACGACAATTTTTTGCGGCGCGATTACTCCGGTACAGTGGGTCGTCTGCTCTACCGCTGGAAGCCTACCGGCAAACTGCAACTGGAAACCTCGCTGTCGCGCAATCTGTTCAGTTTCCAGGAGGATGCCAACAGCTATTTCGTGGCGGATACCTTGAGCATTTCCCCGATCTGGAAGTACAGCCCCAAAACCACCCTGCGGTTGCGCTATAGCTATGGCAACCTGGATTATCGCGGCGCCATCGTTCCGACTGCGGAGTTGCGCGAGGACAGGGCGCAGTCGCTGCAGTTCGCCGTCGACTGGAAGGCGACGCGCAAGCTCACTGTCACCGGCACGCTGCAGCACATCCGCCGGGATTCCAACCTTGGCGATTACGATTACGCCAGCAATTCTGCGGGCGTCAACGTGCAGTTCCTGTTCTGAAGGCCGGCGGTCGGCCAGTCCGCCAGCCGCGAAGAACGGCGC
>JAKACN010000350.1 GCA_021821365.1 Pseudomonadota bacterium
GGTCGTCGTCGCGACTATTCGTGCACTAAAAATGCATGGCGGCGTTGCTCGCCCCGATCTCGGCTATGCAAACCCCCCTGCTGTGGCCGCTGGAGCGGAAAATCTCCGTCGTCATATTGCGGCTATGCGGGCTTTTAATCTGCCTGTGGTCGTTGCCATCAACGGTTTTGTCAGCGATACTGAAGAGGAACGGATGGCGTTGCGGGCAGCGCTAGCCGTGGACGCGATCACACCAATCTTTTGCACGCACTGGGCAGACGGTGCTGCCGGGGCCAGCGATCTGGCGAATGCGGTTATCACGGCGGTTAGCGACACAGGCAGCCTTCCATTTTCGCCGCTCTATCCAGATTCTATGTCCATCCCGGAAAAACTTCGCACAATCGTCCGTCGAATCTATGGCGGTGATGACATCGCGTTATCTCCGCGCGCGGAGAAACAAATCGCCCGCATAGAGAAGAGCGGCTTTGGACATTTACCCGTTTGCGTCGCCAAAACACAATATAGCTTTACCGCGGATCCTGACCGCCGCGGCGCTCCAACAGGGTTCGTGATCCCATTCCGTGAAATTCGCTTATCAGCTGGCGCTGGCTTCGTCGTCGCCCTTGCCGGGGAAATTCTCACAATGCCAGGTTTACCAAGGATCCCTGCTGCGGAATCTATCGGAATCGACGACGAAAGGAGAATTACTGGACTCTTTTGACCGCAAGCAACCTTAACGCCGCCACCATCCCCTCTTGCGCTCATCACGCACGCCCTCGGCCGGTCCAATAACAATAGGCTGTACAGGCGTCGTCTGCGGTGCCGGTTTTGTACTGTCGGCACTTGGCCGCGAGGCCGACGGCGGCGCAGTTTCAGCTAGCGGCTCCAGTGCGGATTCAGACTCTGGCGCCGATATTGACTGGTTCGCAGCTACTCCCGATCCTGCACGACGGCTTGCTAGCCGCTCCGCTTCCGCTCGCTCTGCCGCCTCGAAAATGTCGGCGACATCTCTGAAGACCGGTTCGTCCGGTGGCTTAGATGCAGAAATAGCATGCTGAATCTTTGTTGTTCTCTTAGTCTCGGGTACGTTCTCCGAAGAAGCGGGCACCGCTTCTACCGGTTCAGCTCCGGCAGGGCGACGGCTTGTTGAGCGCCGCCGTCGCCGACCTGGTGGGCTCTCCGCTGACGGCAGGATAATCTGCTCCAGCTCTGGTGTATATTGAACCGATACCGGTACAGCATCGTCGTTCCTTGGCGACTCGCCGGCACGAAAGGAATCGGTCCCCAAGTCGTCGGCAACGCCGTGTTGTGCCGTTGGCTGTTCCTGTGCCGCTAGATCCGTAACATCCGTCTGCATCTCGACAGAGCCGGCAATTTCGGTATCTCGTGGTGTCGCGTCCGCGCGCCGCCCACGCCGCCTCCGGCGACGGCGGCGAGGTTTCCGTTCCGTCTCTTCTTCTTGCGGCTCCTCCCCGTGCTCCTCCCCCCTGTCCTCCGCGGTGAAGTGTTCACCTCCGTTTTCATCGGTGGCTTTGTGCGTGTCGCCTTCTTCGGTATCATGGTCGCGCTGTGGGGCCATCGCCACCGGCGCTCGAGCGATGGCGCGAGCGGGCGAAGCTGATCGCAACTTCTCTATCCGGAACTGTCCCGGAGTCGTCACGTCGGCCGCAAAACGTATGCTCAACCCGAACCGTTCTTCGATTTCCGTCAACTCCCGTCTCTTGTTGTTGACGATGAATAATGCGACATCCGCTGCGACGTGTACCGTCAGCGCACCCGCAATGTGCTTAGCCCCTTCATCCTCAATCGCGCGCAGAACTGCCAGAGCAAGGCTCGCCGCACTCCGAACGTGGCCCGTGCCCTCGCAATGCGGGCAAGGCAGCATCATTGTTTCAGCAAGCGATGGCCGCAGTCGCTGCCGACTCATTTCCAGCAAGCCAAAATGACTGATGCTACCCACCTGGATCCGGGCCCTGTCACTCTTGAGCGCATCTTTCAGCTTACGTTCGACCATGGCGTTGTGCTTGCGCATCTCCATGTCGATGAAATCAACAACTATCAGGCCGGCCAGGTCTCGTAGGCGCAGTTGCCGCGCCACCTCTTCTGCCGCCTCAATATTTGTCCGGAGGGCCGTGTCCTCAATGTTCCGCTCTCGTGTCGAACGTCCGGAGTTCACGTCAATCGCAACGAGCGCTTCAGTCTGATTGATAACCAAGTAGCCGCCCGACCGTAACTGCACGGTTGGCTGGAATACCTGCTCGATCATCTGCTCAACATGATAATGAGCGAAGATCGGCTGCTTCTCATTCCAAAGCTGGACCTTCTTTGCATGACTCGGCATCAGCATGCGCATAAAGTCGCGAGCGGCTCGATAGCCTGTCTCACCTTCGACAAACACCTGGTCCACGTCACGCGTGTAGACGTCACGGATTGTCCGCTTGATAAGTGACGCCTCCTCGTAGATCAGAGCGGGCGCAATCGAATTCAGCGTCTGCTCACGAATATCGTCCCACAACCGAAGCAGGTATTCGCAGTCACGCTTGATTTCCGGCTTTGGTCGATTTGCGCCGGCCGTCCGAACAATCATTCCCATGCCGTCCGGAATCTCAAGCTCTGCCATCACTTCCTTAAGTCGCTTACGATCGCCCGGCGCCGTGATCTTGCGTGAAACGCCACCACCATTTGGCGAATTCGGCATCAAGACGGAGTAACGCCCTGCAAGCGAGATATAGGTGGTCAACGCGGCGCCCTTGCTACCACGTTCTTCTTTGATCACCTGCACGAGAACCACTTGGCGCCGATGAATGACTTCCTGAATTTTGTACTGCCGCAAAATTCGGAACCGGCGCTGCTCACGCAGTTCTTCGGCAGCGTCTATCTCTCCGCCGAGCTGCTCAGGAACCGGCGCCGGTATGTCCGCCATTCCACCGCCATCCTGCGCATCCAAATCTCTGTAACCAGAAGGCGCAACAGCTGGTTGGGAAACACCGTCTGCGGACGCAAGACCACTTGGTCGAAACTGTTCGGTCTCCTCCCCGTCTTTTTCACTTGCGACCGCATCATCGTCGCGCCGCACCTCGTTCGCTGAAAATGTCTCAACGACGGTAGCGTCCGCAACGATGTGTTCTGCCTGGACTGCGAGTGCCTGCGTCGGTACATCGCCCCCGATCTTTCCGTCGTCAGACCCGGCTCCTTCTGTAGGACCGGTCATTGCCGCCGCGTCTTCGGCATCCTCGGCCTCAACACGCCGACGCACTTCCTCGGCTTCCATCTCAAGCAATTTCTGTCGATCGGCCACCGGGATTTGGTAATAATCCGGATGAATTTCCGAGAATGCCAAGAAACCGTGGCGGTTTCCGCCGTATTCAACAAATGCCGCTTGAAGGCTGGGCTCTACCCGAACAATTTTTGCGAGATAGATATTTCCCTTGATCTGTCTTTTGTCAGCAGTCTCGATATCGAAATCGTCGAGGGAGTTACCGTCCAGTACCGCAACGCGGGTTTCTTCCGCGTGGCTGGCATCGATTAACATGGTTTTGGTCATAACGAAGAGAACTCCTGCGCGCGGCGCCATATCTACGGCCAGCACAGCCGTATGGCATTGCTGGCGAAAGACAGGCGCCGATCAGGCGCGTTTGATAGGATGGGTGAAAATCTTTTAATCTCGGGTACTGGACACGCGCAGCGCGGAACGCCCATTGATCACGGGTCTGACCGATGGTCCCAATCGTGAAAGCAGCGTTGCTCGCAGTCATCTGTCCTTATCTCGTGGAGCGCACTCCAAGGCGCCCCCAACCGTGGCAGCAATCATCCCCGCACCAAGGCCCGTTCAGGGGTCAAGCGGGGAAATGAGCGATCAGATCAGGCACCACATTTGCCTAAACC
>JAKACN010000351.1 GCA_021821365.1 Pseudomonadota bacterium
GCCCCCAACTTGTCTGGAGTGAAGGACGCCGACCAGGCCAAACATTACGGCCTGGCTGAACTGGCGCTGGATTTCGCCGTCCAATGGTTGAAGCCGGACGGTGCTTTCGTCGTCAAGGTGTTTCAAGGCGCGGGATTCGAGGAATTCGTGCGTCAGGCCAGACAGGTCTTCCGCCAGGTGCATATCCGCAAGCCGGATGCCTCGCGCGACGAAAGCCGGGAGAATTTTCTCGTCGGCAGAGGTTTGAAAGTCTAGCCAGCGGGCCGGGAGCGGCCTAGAATGAGTCTAAATGCGCACGGAATGCGCACAGGAGCAGCAGTAAGTGAACAATCTCGCAAAGAACATCGCCATCTGGGTCATCATCGCGGTGATCCTGATGACTGTTTTCCAGCAGTTTGGTGTGCGTCAGGCCAGCCAGACCACGATCGCCTATTCGGATTTCATCCAGCAGGTGAAGGAGGGTCAGATCAAGCAGGCCACGATCGAGGGTAACGTCATCCGTGGCTTGAGCGAAGGCGGCAAGCCCTACGTGACCTATGCGCCGCCCGGAGACATCTGGCTGACTTCCGACCTCCTGAAGAACAACGTCAAGATCGAGGTCAAGCCGGAACAGCAGCAGTCCGTGCTGATGAGCATTTTCATTTCCTGGTTCCCCATGCTGTTGCTGATCGGCGTGTGGATCTTCTTCATGCGCCAGATGCAGGGCGGCGGCCGCGGCGGCGCCTTCTCCTTCGGCAAGAGCCGCGCGCGCATGCTGGATGAAAGCAACAACCAGATCACCTTCGCCGACGTCGCCGGCTGCGACGAGGCCAAGGAGGAAGTGTCCGAACTGGTCGACTTCCTCAAGGACCCCTCCAAGTTCCAGAAGCTGGGCGGCCGTATTCCGCGCGGCGTGCTCATGGTGGGCAGCCCCGGCACCGGCAAGACCTTGCTGGCGAAAGCCATCGCCGGCGAGGCCAAGGTGCCGTTCTTCAGCATTTCCGGCTCCGACTTCGTCGAGATGTTCGTCGGCGTGGGCGCCGCGCGCGTGCGCGACATGTTCGAGCAGGCCAAGAAGTCTGCGCCCTGCATCATCTTCATCGACGAAATCGATGCGGTCGGCCGCCAGCGCGGCGCCGGCCTCGGCGGCGGCAACGACGAGCGCGAGCAGACCCTGAACCAGCTGCTGGTGGAAATGGACGGCTTCGAAGGCTCGGCCGGCGTCATCGTGATCGCCGCCACCAACCGCCCCGACGTGCTCGACCCCGCGCTCATGCGTCCGGGCCGCTTCGACCGTCAGGTCGTGGTGCCGCTGCCCGACATCCGCGGCCGCGAGCAGATCCTGCTGGTGCACATGCGCAAGGTACCGATCGCCCCGGACGTCAAGGCCGACATCCTCGCGCGTGGCACGCCTGGTTTCTCAGGCGCCGACCTCGCCAACCTGGTGAACGAGGCCGCGCTCTTCGCCGCGCGCGGCAACAAGCGTCTGGTCGACATGGACGACTTCGAGCGCGCCAAGGACAAGATCATCATGGGCGCCGAGCGCCGTTCCATCGTCATGCCCGAGGAAGAGCGCCGCAACACGGCCTACCACGAGTCCGGCCACGCGGTGGTGGCCAGGCTGCTGCCCAAGACCGACCCGGTACACAAGGTCACCATCATCCCGCGCGGCCGCGCCTTGGGCGTGACCATGCAGCTGCCGACCGAAGACCGCTACAGCATGGACAAGGAGCGCATCCTCTCCACCATCGCCGTGCTGTTTGGCGGCCGCATCGCGGAAGAAGTGTTCATGCACCAGATGACCACCGGCGCCTCCAACGATTTCCAGCGCGCCACCGAACTGGCGCGCCGCATGGTCACCCAATGGGGCATGTCCGATTCCCTCGGTACCATGGTCTATGGCGAGGAAGAGGGCGAGGTGTTCCTCGGCCGCGCCATCACCACGCACAAGAACGTGTCCGAGGCCACCATGCAGAAGGTCGACCAGGAGATCCGCCGCATTGTCGACGAGCAGTATGGCCGTGCGCGCAAGATCATCGAGGACAATCGCGACAAGATCGAGGCCATGACCAAGGCCCTGCTGGAATGGGAAACCATCGACGCCGAGCAGATCGAGGACATCATGGCCGGGCGCGAGCCGCGTCCGCCGCGTCCTACCGGTGCACCGCCTGCGCCGCCCAGCGGCAGCAAGCCCAGCGCGCCTGCGCCTACCACCGAACCTGCGCAGGAAGCCTGACCCGGACAGAAGGGCCCTGCGGGGCCCTTCGCTTTTGTGAACCATGGCCAAACTCGCCGCAGGCAAATTCCAGTTCGATCTGTCCCGCCCTCTGATCATGGGCATTGTCAACGTCACGCCGGATTCCTTTTCCGATGGCGGGCATTTTCAAAACTCCCGGCAAGCCATCGATCATGCGCTGATGCTGGCGGAGCAGGGCGCCGACATCCTCGACGTCGGCGGCGAGTCCACCCGCCCGGGCGCGGCGCCGGTTTCCGTTGCAGATGAACTGCAGCGCGTGCTTCCGGTCATCGAAGCCCTGGCGGCGCGCGGCCTTGCGGTATCGGCGGATACGCGCAAAGCCGGCGTGATGGAAGCAGCGGTCCTGGCGGGCGCGGCCATGGTCAACGATGTCATGGCCCTGCGCGAGCCGGGTGCCATCAAAGCCGTGGCCAACTCCGATGCCGCGGTCTGCCTCATGCACATGCAAGGCGAGCCGCAAACCATGCAGACAGCGCCGCATTACGCCGATGTCGTGACCGAGGTTCGTGATTTTCTCGCCCGCCGCATCGCCGCCTGTGAGGCTGCCGGCATCGCGCATCATCGTTTGGTCATCGATCCTGGGTTTGGCTTTGGCAAGGCCCTGGCGCACAATCTCGCCTTGTTGAAAAACCTGGATCGGCTGGTTGATCTCGATGTGCCGGTTCTGGCGGGCATGTCGCGCAAGTCCATGCTGGGCGCGCTGACCGGCAGGCCCGTCGGAGAGCGGGAATACGCAGGCGTGGCTGCGCACCTGGCCGCAGTGGCGCGCGGAGCGAGGATCGTGCGGGTGCACGATGTGGCCGCGATGAAGGATGCATTGAAGGTCTGGGAAGCTGTTGAGAGGACAGAACAGGAATGAGCCGCAAATATTTCGGTACCGATGGCGTGCGCGGACGCGTGGGCAAGTTGCCCATCACGCCGGATTTCGTCATGCGCCTGGGCTATGCCGCCGGCAAGGTGCTGGCCTCCGACCGCAGCGTGCTGCCAGCCGGCCAGCATCCCACCGTGCTGATCGGCAAGGACACGCGCATCTCCGGCTACATGCTGGAATCAGCTTTGACCGCAGGCTTTACCGCGGCCGGCGTGCACGTCAACCTGACCGGGCCGCTGCCCACCCCGGGCATCGCCTACCTCACTCGCGCCCTGCGCCTGCAGGCCGGTGTGGTGATCTCCGCTTCGCACAATCCCTTCGAGGACAATGGCATCAAGTTCTTTTCCGGCGCGGGGCAGAAGCTGCCTGACGCCATCGAGCACCAGATCGAAGCCATGCTCGACGGGGACATCGAAACCGCGCCGTCGGCCGAACTGGGGCGTGCGCGCCGCATCGACGATGCGGCCGCGCGCTACATCGAGTTCTGCAAGAGCAGCTTCCCCTTCGACAAGGACCTGCGCGGGCTGCGCCTCGTGGTGGATTGTGCCCACGGTGCTACCTACCATGTTGCTCCGCACGTGTTCCACGAACTGGGTGCGGAAGTCATTGCCATCGGTGCCGAGCCCAACGGCTTCAACATCAATGCCGAATGCGGCGCCACCCATACCGCGAACCTGTCCGCCGCGGTCAAACAGCACCGGGCCGACTTCGGCATCGCGCTGGACGGCGACGGCGACCGGCTGATG
>JAKACN010000352.1 GCA_021821365.1 Pseudomonadota bacterium
GCAGCGCGTTCGACTGGAGCAGCACCGACAGGCCGGTCATCGTGCGTTGCTCCACCGGCGCGCTGGCAAGGCTGTTCAGTGCGGACCATACGGCGTCTTTCTCGACCGGGCGAACGACAACACCCTCATGCGCCAGCCGTCCTGCTACCCACTCGGCGGCCCAGGAGCGGTAGCTGTCGTGATCAATGCGTGCCAGTGGTTGAAACGCGATAGCCCCATCATTTCCCAGGTCGTAATGTTCCCCGGCGAGACCCAGGATCGTGGCGCGAATGGATCGTCCCATGTCGAAGGCGACGATGCGGGAACCGGCATAACGGCGGAACTGCAAGGCAAGCACGGCCAGCAGCACGGACTTGCCCATGCCGATGGGGCCGACTACCAGCGTATTGCCGACATCTCCGATGTGCGTCACCAGACGGAACGGCGTGGCGCCGTCCGTTCGAGTCACGATCAGCGGCGGGCCATCGAGATGGTGATTGCGTTCCTGTCCCGCCCATACGGCCGACACCGGCATCAGGTGGGCGAGATTCAGGGTCGAGACGATGGGTTGCCGGACGTTGGCGTAAGCCTGCCCCGGAATCGATGACAGCCAGGCATCGACGGCATTCAGGGTCTCGGGGATGGTCACAAAGCCCCGTCCCTGAATCGTGCGTTCCGCCGCGCGCAATTTCTCGCCGGCAGCGGTCGCATCGGCATCGAGTACCGTGACGGTGGTGGTGACATAGCCAAATGACACCTGGTCACTGCCCAGCTCCTGCAATGCCGCGTCGGCATCGACTGATTTGTTGGACGCATCGGCATCGACCAGCGGACTTTCCTGCTGGAAGATCGTTTCGCGCAAGAGTGCGACGATGTTTTTGCGCTTGGCGAACCACTGGCGGCGCAGACGTCCCAGCTCGCGTTCAGCTTCGGCCTTGTCCAGACAAAGGAACCGCGTGCTCCAGCGGTAGGCGAAACCCAGCCGGTTCAGTTCATCCAGCAGGCCCGGCCAGGTCGAGGTCGGAAAGCCGCGCACCGACAGCACGCGCAGATGGTTGGTACCAAGCATGGGGGCAAGCCCACCGGTCAAGGGCTCATCGGCCAGCAAGGCATCAAGGTGCATCGGCACCTCGGGTACGGCAACGGCATACCTTCGGGTGGACACGCAGTCATGCAGATAGGTCAGCGTTTCACTGTCATCAAGCCATTCGATCTCCGGCATCACGCCTTCGAGCAAGCCGAAAATGCGTTCGGACTCGGACACGAATGATTCCAAACGTTCGCGCCAGTCAACGTGGGCGGTTTTTGAATTCTCGTAGAGGATGCGGGAGGCACACGCGGTTGCTTCCTCGGGCGGCAGGTAGAGCAGCGTGAGGTAATAAACACTCTCGAAGTGGCTGTCGGCTTCCTCGAATGCTGCACGCCGTTCTTCATCCACCAGCCAGGACAGCGACTCGGGGAAGATTGAATCCGGATAGTCTGCCGCCTCGCGTCGTTTGGCTTCCACAAACAAGGCCCAACCCGAACCCAGCCGCCGCAACGCATTGTTGAGCCGCGCCGAGGTGGCCATAAGTTCACCCTGCGTCGCACTGTCCAGATCCGGCCCACGGAAGCGGGCGCTGCGCTGGAACGCACCATCCTTGTTGAGCACCACACCGGGCGCCACCAACCCGGCCCAAGGCAGCCAGTCAGAAAGCAGTGCCGGACGCTTACGGTATTCAGCGAGGTGCATCATGGCGTCACCTCACACGTCCAGCAGCACGCGGTGCTTGATGTGTCGCGCAAAGACCGGCATGAACTGCGGATCGAGCCGTGCTCCCCAGACCGCCAGCGTATGCCCAACGACCCACAGTGCAATGCCGGGCAACCAAAGCTGCAAGCCCAGCCCCACGGCGGCGGCCAGCGTGCCATTGGCAATCGCCACGGTACGAGGTGCGCCGCCCATCAGGATCGGTTCGGTCAGCGAGCGGTGTAGCGGGATTTCGAAACCGCTGGCGAAGGCGGGCGTGTCAGGAGTCGGCGAGTTCATGCCAGCACCGCTCCGCCGGAGAAGCTGAAGAAGGTCAGGAAGAAGGAGGAGGCGGCAAACGCGATCGACAGACCGAACACGATCTGCACCAGTTTGCGAAAGCCGCCCGACGTATCGCCGAACGCCAGCGTCAATCCAGTGGCAATGATGATGATCACCGCGACGATGCGTGCGACGGGCCCCTGAATCGAATCGAGAATGGATTGCAGCGGCGCTTCCCACGGCATGTTCGAGCCGGCCGCATGGGCGGGCAGCGCGATGGCCAGCAGCAACGCGGCCAATACGATGGCCTGCACGGCGGTTTGAAACCGCAGTGTGCGCAGAGACGGAAATACGGAATTACGCGAAAGTGTCATGACGATTCTCCAGTGGCGGGTGAGAGGGAAGGAAACGAGGGCATCAACTCGGCGCTGAGCTGATAGCCGTGACTACTGAAGCCGGTGACGCGTGCGATTTCTTGCACACGGCGGGCACGGCCACGACCGGCGAGATAGACGATGACGTTGACCGCCTCGGCGATCAGGGCGCGCGGCGGCGTGACCGCGACTTCGAGGATCAGTTGCTCCAGGCGCAACAGCGCGCCTTCCGCCGAGCCGGCATGGACGGTGGCGATGCCACCGGGATGTCCGGTGCCCCAAGCCTTAAGCAAGTCGAGCGCTTCGGCGCCCCGCACCTCGCCCACGACGATGCGGTCCGGTCGCAGGCGCAACGTTGAGCGCACCAGCTCGGTCATGGTCACGACACCGGCGCGAGTGCGCAGCGGGACATGGTCAAGTGCGGTGCATTGCAGTTCCACCGTGTCTTCCAGCACGATCACGCGGTCGCCGGTGGCAGCGATCTCGTCGAGCAGCGCATTGGCGAGCGTGGTTTTACCTGTGCTGGTACCACCCGCAATGAGGACGTTCTGGCGCGCAAGCACCGCCTCGCGCAGGAAAGCGGCCTGCGTTTCGGTCATGATGCCGTCGGCCATGTAACGGTCGAGGCGGATCAGACCAATGGCACGTTTTCGCATTGCGAATACCGGCCCCGGCGTCACCGGCGGCAGGGCGCCCTCGAAGCGCTCGCCGGTTTCGGGTAGCTCGGCGCTCAGTAGCGGTTTGCCTGCATGCACTTCAGCGCAAACGTGTGCCGCGACGAGGCGGATGATGCGCTCGCCGTCGGCAGCAGTTAGGATTACCCGGAGGGGCTCGCGGCCGCTGCCCAGCCGATCCACCCACAACGACCCATCCGGGTTCAGCATGACCTCCACTACATCGGGATCATTCAAGGCCTTGGCAATGTCCGGCCCCATGGCGGTGCGCAGCATGCGCACACGTCGATCCAGCGACTGATCGGCAGGTGACACCTGATCATGCAGGACGGCGCTCATAATGGCGTTCCAGAGGTATCAACTTGCGGAATGACTTCGTCGTTTTCCGGCATGCCAAAGAACGCGTTCGGGTCGGGATGGATTTCCTCGATCACGTCCCTGACCAGACTGCGCCCGCGCAACAGGTGCCGGCCGAGCTGTTCGATGAACTGTTCGAAGCGGGCGCGGCCCTGAGCACGTGCGGCGTCCTGATGCGCTTCAGGCACTGGCGTGCTGACCGTGAGGAAATAGCGTACATACAGCGCCAGCGTCTCGATCAGGATGTTCTGGTCGCGCTCCAGTTTGTCGAACTGGCGCGAAAGCCGATCCAGCCGTTTGGCGAGCGCGGCTTCGCGCTGGTCGCCGCCATCTGGCGACAGGAACGAGGCCAGAGCCGCCGCGATGATCGAGGATTTGGACAGGCCTTTCATGACCGCCAGCTCGTCGATCCGCTTGGCGTGATCGGGCTCGATGAAGATGTTCAGGCG
>JAKACN010000084.1 GCA_021821365.1 Pseudomonadota bacterium
TGCCGCGATCTGCAGGCCCGCATCGGCGAACTTCTTGCCGGTGCGGATACCGTCATCGTCGGTGTAGCTCACCACCACGCCCGGCGCCTCGAAACCCTTCGCGGCGACGCTCTTGATCCCCCTGCTCGCGAGCAGCGCGCGCACGCGATTGCCGAGTTCCTGTTGCTCGTCGCGGATCTTGTCGAAACCGTAGGCTTCCATTTCCTTCATCGTGTCGCGCAGTTTTGCCAGAGCGTCGGTCGGCATGGTCGCATGGTAGGCGAAGCCGCCGTTCTCGTAGGCTTCCATCATCTGCAGCCACTTGCGCAAATCGGCGGCGAAACTGGTGCTGTTGGTGGAGTCGATGCGCTCGCGGGCGAGCGGACTCAGCATCACGAGTGCGCAGCACGGCGATGCGCTCCAGCCTTTTTGCGGGGCACTGATCAGGATATCGACGCCGTTAGCTTCCATGTCGACCCAGATCGCGCCGGACGCGATGCAATCGAGCACGAACATGCCACCGACCGCATGCACCGCATCGGCCACGGCACGCAGATAACTATCCGGCAGGATCATGCCGGACGCGGTTTCAACATGCGGCGCGAAGACGAGGTCCGGCTTGGTTTCCCTGATCGTGGCAACGACTTCCTCGATGGGCGCGGGCGCGAAAGCCGCCTGTCGTCCTGCCTCGACCGGACGCGCCTTGAGCACGGTGGACGATGCGGGGATGCCGCCCATGTCGAAGATCTGTGTCCAGCGGTAGCTGAACCAGCCGTTGCGGATCACCATGCATTTCTTGCCGGTCGCGAACTGGCGGGCAACCGCTTCCATGCCGAAGGTACCGCTGCCGGGCACCATGATGGCCGAGTTGGCCTTGTAGACGTGTTTCAAGGTCGCGGAAATGTCGCGCATCACACCTTGAAAAAGTTGAGACATGTGGTTGAGTGCGCGATCGGTGAATACGACCGAATATTCGAGAAGCCCGTCGCGATCGATGTTGGGGAGTAAACCTGGCACGCTCACCTCCGGAAATAGATGGAAAAAAGCCGGCCGGCTGTGTCTGCATGCAAGCCGGCCAGGACTGATTCTACCGGAACGTGCCAGTAACTTGCGGTGGCTTGATCAAGGGAAAATGCCGTGCTTGCTTCCGCGTGATCTGCGTCAATTCGAGCGGCAGGCTCGCGCGCATCCATCTCAGTCTGGCGGACTGAGCAAAATCTCTTGTCCACAAAAAACACAAAAAGCACAAAAAATCTTCCGGCTTTGGTGTCTTTTGTGTTTGTTGTGGATATTCATAACGCACCATCCCGTGCGGTACTGCGTCAAGGCCATGCCGGCAAAATCATCTGGATGACTTGCCAAGGCGTGACGAAAAGACAATGCCGCCGACGATCAGCATGAACGCCGCTGCGTGAAAGAGATGCGGCGGTTCGCCCAGGAAGGCGGAGGACATGACCGCGGCGAACAACGGTGTGAGGTTGCTGAAGAAGCCGGCCACGCCCGGTCCCGCGCGCTGGACGCCCGTGCCCCAGCAGCGATAAGCGATCACCGCCGGACCGACGGCGATGAAAAGCAGCGCCGCTGCCAGCGGCCAGCTCCAGGCAATGCGCGCATCACGCGCCGCCCATTCGCCGGCGACGAAGGCGAACGACCAGATCAATCCGTACACCACCTGCGCAAGGAGAAAAGCTGCCCAGTTGGCGCGGATCTGCTTCGGGTCCTTCGCCTGGGTCAGCATCCAGCTGTAGAAAGACCATGAGATCGTGGCGAGAATCATGAAGATGTCGCCGGGCACCAGGCGCATCCCCATCAGTTGATGCCACTCGCCGCGGCTCAGCACGACCAGCACGCCGGCAATCGAGAGCGCCGCACCGACGACCTGCCGGCCCGTGACCTTCGCATGAAAGAACAGCGATCCGACCAGCAACATCCACACCGGCATGCTCGCCGCGACCAGCGTCACGTTGATTGGCGTCGAGCTTTGCAGGGCAAGATACTGCAGGGAGTTGTAGAGGCCGACGCCGAGCAGGCCGAGCAGGCTGAAGCGACGCCACGATGCCCACAGGCCGCTATCCTTGCGGAAGACAACGCCGCCGTATGGCAGCAGGATCAGCAGCGCGATGGCCCAGCGCAGGAAATTGAGCGTCATCGGCGGCACCCATGCATGCACCATGCGGCCGACCACGGCGTTGCCCGCCCAGAGCAAGGGCGGAATGGTGAGCAGGATTGCCGTGGACGGCGTCATTCTGGAATGCATGGCTTGCCGGATGATGATGAGCGGCATCGCGATCGATGCCAAGGGGAGCATCATATCGAAAATCCGCGATGCGCGAACGGCGTCCCCTCTTCCGGGGCTGCAGCATGGCCAGGCCGATCGCACTTTCAGGCAGGCAGAAAAAAACTCCCGCCGTTTGATCAGGATCAGGACCCGGCGGCATGCGGCAGCGATCCCGACCCAGCCGGACATGGTCATACCTAGTCCAGCGGGACGCGCGACACTCCTCTGCTCTGCTCTCCTGCCCTCTTCGTCCACGTTCCGCCTGCGCATGGTGCATGGGGCACCCGCCGTCGCGGAACATTCATCCGGAGGTTCCAGATGGCCGTCACGACCACCGCCGATCATGCGCACGACCACGCGGAACATGCCCATCCGCATGGGTGGCAGCGCTGGCTGTTCGCCACCAATCACAAGGACATCGGCACCCTTTACCTGTGGTTCTCGATCGTCATGTTCTTGTTTGGCGGCATCCTTGCCATGCTGATCCGTGCCGAACTGTTTCAGCCCGGCCTGCAACTCTTCCGGCCCGAGGTCTACAACCAGCTGGTGACGATGCATGGGCTGATCATGATCTTCGGCGCCATCATGCCGGCCTTCGTCGGCTTCGCGAACTGGATGATCCCGCTGCAGATCGGCGCATCCGACATGGCGTTCGCCCGCATGAACAATTTCTCGTTCTGGCTGCTGCCGCCCGCTGCCGTCCTGATGGCGAGCTCCTTCCTTGTTGCCGGCGGCGCCGCGGCGGCCGGCTGGACCATGTATCCGCCGCTGTCGATCCAGATGGGCGTCAGCATGGACATGACGATCTTCGCGGTGCACATCATGGGCGCATCGTCCATCATGGGCGCGATCAACATCATCACCACCGTTCTCAACATGCGCGCCCCCGGCATGACGCTGATGAAGATGCCGATGTTCTGCTGGACCTGGCTGATCACCGCCTACCTGCTGATCGCGGTGATGCCGGTGCTCGCCGGTGCAGTCACGATGATGCTGACCGATCGCCACTTCGGCACCTCGTTCTTCAACGCGGCCGGCGGCGGCGACCCGGTGATGTACCAGCATGTGTTCTGGTTCTTCGGACATCCCGAGGTCTACATCATGATCCTGCCGGCCTTCGGCATCATCTCGCAGATCATTCCCACCTTTGCCCGCAAGCAGCTGTTCGGCTACGCGTCAATGGTCTACGCCACGGCCTCGATCGCGATCCTGTCGTTCATCGTCTGGGCGCACCACATGTTCACCACCGGCATGCCGATCACCGGCCAGCTGTTCTTCATGTACGCCACCATGCTGATCTCGGTGCCGACCGGCGTGAAGGTGTTCAACTGGGTGGCGACGATGTGGAAAGGTTCGCTCAGCTTCGAGACGCCGATGCTGTTCGCGGTCGGCTTCATCTTCGTGTTCACGATCGGCGGCTTCTCCGGCCTGATCCTGGCGGTGGCGCCGATCGACATCCAGATGCAGGACACCTATTACGTCGTGGCGCACTTCCATTACGTGCTGGTGGCCGGCTCGCTGTTCGCCCTGTTCGCCGCGTTCTATTACTGGTCGCCGAAATGGACCGGCCACATGTACAACGAATGGCGCGGCAAGTTCCATTTCTGGAACTCGCTGATCTCGGTAAAAGTTACCTTCTTCCCGATGCATTTCCTCGGCCTGGCCGGCATGCCGCGCCGCTATGCCGACTATCCGGCGCAATTCACCGACTTCAACATGCTGACTTCCATCGGTGCCTTCCTGTTCGGGCTGACACAGGTGTACTTCGTGTTCTTCGTGGTCATTCCGGCGATCCGGGGCGGCAAGCCAGCCGAAGCATCGCCCTGGGACGGCGCGCAAGGGCTCGAATGGACAGTGCCGAGCCCGGCGCCTTTCCATACCTTCGAAGTCCCGCCGCTGGTGAAATGACCTGCGCGGAGAGAAACGATGCCTGCGCGCGAATGGCTGATGAAACGCAACTGCTCGCTGACGCCCTGCCAGCTTGCGATGGCGTTCGCCGTGCCCTGCGTCGCGTCGCTGCTGGTATCCGCGTGGTTTGCCCTGCACGGCGCATGGTATGTGCTCGCATTCGCCATGCTGGAGATACTTGCGCTGGTCATGGCATTCATCCAGCATGCGCGCCATGCCACCGATCATGAACACATCGCGCTGGCGGCGGATAGTCTGCTGGTGGAACAGATCCAGGCCGGGCATCTCGTGCAGATCCATCTGGATCCGCACTGGACGCGCGTGGCGCCACCTGGCCCGTCACACGACCTGATCAGCCTCGAAGCCAACGGTGTCCGGGTGGAGGTGGGGCGTTTCGTGACAAAAGAAATTCGACGCCAGGTTGCGGCGGAGCTCCGGCAGGAATTGCAGCGAGGTTCGTCGATCCCCGCGCGTGCCTGATTGCGCCGGAGCCCACTTCAAACAGCGTCAATGACAGCCCGACGCGCGCGGATCAAAACGCAACCGTTCGTCACAGCGCATTGAGCGGGAGCTTCAGATAGCTCACGCCGTTGCCTTCCGGCGGCGGCATGTTGCCCGCGCGGATGTTGACCTGGATCGATGGCAGGATCAGGTTGGGCATGTCGAGGCCGGCATCGCGCTTCTGCCGCATGGCGACGAACTGTTCTTCGCTGATACCGTCGCGCACATGGATGTTGCCCTCGCGCTCCGCGGCAACGGTGGTTTGCCATCCGGGTTCGCGGCCCTCCGGCGGATAGTCGTGGCACATGAAGAGTCGCGTGTCGGCCGGCAGGGAGAGCAGCATGCGAATCGAGCGGTACAGGGTCCGCGCATCGCCGCCGGGGAAATCGCAACGGGCGGTGCCGACGTCCGGCATGAAAAGCGTGTCCCCGACGAACACCGCGCTGCCGATGCGATAAGCCACGTCTGCCGGCGTGTGGCCGGGCACGAACAGTGCTTGCGCACTCAGGTCGCCGATCCGGAACGTTTCCTCGTCGGCGAACAGGTGATCGAACTGGGAACCGTCGTCGTGAAACTCATCGTCGAGGTTGAACAGGTTCTTGAACACGCCCTGCACCTGGCGAATGCGCTCGCCGATGGCAATCTTGCCGTCGAGGTGACGCTTCAGGTATTGTGCGGCGGACAAATGATCGGCATGGGCATGGGTCTCGAGAATCCAGTCCACGGTCAGCGAATGCGCCAACACGAACTGGATCAGCCGGTCGGCCTGCCTCGTCCTGGTGCGCCCGGACTTGGCGTCATAGTCAAGGACCGGGTCGATAATGGCGGCGCGTCCGGCGGGGCGGTCATACACGACGTAACTGACCGTCCCGGTGACGGTGTCGTAAAACGGCTCAATGCGGCCTTCGATGCGTGGTTCCATTTGGGTCTCCAATCACACTATATATTAGCAAATATATCATTGACTAATATATCATTTATTAATATATTATTGAATAGTAAAATACAGTCAAGGAGATTCTGGAGATTTCATGGAAAATGCTTCAACCCTGATCGACATTGCATCCATGCGCGCCACCGCGACCGAAGCGACGGCCTTGTTTCGCGTGCTTGCCAATGAAGATCGCCTGCTATTGCTTTGCCAGTTGAGCCAGGGCGAAAAATCCGTTGGTGAACTGGAGGAAATACTCGATATCCACCAGCCGACGCTGTCGCAGCAGTTAGGCGTGCTGCGCTCGGAAGGCCTGGTAAACACGCGCCGCGACGGCAAACGCATCTTTTATTCCGTCGTCGATCCCAAGGTACTGGCACTGCTCACAACACTTTACGAACTGTACTGTCCGCAAGCATAGGGGGTTTTCATGTCCATTGACTGGAGTCATTTCACGGCCCGGCCGGCCTTGGCGGGCGGCTTGCTGATTGGCACCGCCGTGGTGTTGTTCGCGCTGTTTAATGGCAAGGTAGCCGGCGTCAGCGGTATCGTCGGCGGCCTGCTTCGACGGCGCGAAGGCGACACGCCGTGGCGCCTGGGATTCATCGCCGGGCTGGTTGCCGCACCCCTGCTTTACCGGGTGTTCGCCGCGCTGCCGCCGATCCGGTTTGAAACCGAATCGACCACGCTGGCGCTGGCTGGACTCCTGGTCGGGATCGGCACGCAGTACGGCTCGGGCTGTACCAGCGGCCATGGCGTGTGCGGCTTGTCGCGTCTGTCGCCGCGTTCGCTCGTCGCAACGTTCTGCTTCATGATGGCCGGCGTCGCGACGGTGTATGTCGTGCGCCATGTGGTGGGAGGATAATCGCATGAATACCCTCTTCGCCTTCCTTGCCGGACTGGTATTCGGCCTCGGACTCATCGTCGCGGGCATGGAAGATCCCGCCAAGGTTTTGGGCTTCCTCGACCTTACCGGAAAATGGGACCCGTCGCTCGCGCTGGTGATGGGCGGCGCCGTCGCCGTCGGGACGGCCGGATTCGCTCTGGCCAGTCGCCGCTCTCTCTCGCTGCTCAGCCTTCCCATGCAGCTGCCGAACGTCCGCAAGATCAACCGTCGCCTCGTCGGCGGAAACCTGCTGTTCGGCGTCGGCTGGGGCTTATGCGGTATCTGCCCGGCACCGGCACTGGTGCTCGTCGGCGCAGGCGCGGCTCAGGGCATGCTGTTTGTGATTGCGATGCTTGCGGGCATGGCCCTGTTCGAATTCATCGAACGATCCAGGCAACGCTCGCCCTCGTCCAGCGCATCAGTGTGAATGCGCGATGTGCCGGCGCTTGCCGGTCAGGGCGCGGACACGATGCCGCGCAGGTGCTGGCGCGCGATCTCGAATTCGCGTTCGAGTGCCGCAAGCAGCTCCGGCGCGTCCTCCAGCAATCCTTCCCTGCCCCGCCGTTCGAGTTCGGTGCAATGCAGGCGCATGCGTCCCGCGCCGAGATTTTCGATGCTGGAAAGAAAACGATGCGCCGCCGATTCCAGCGACGCCGAATCGCTCGCGGCAAGGGCCGCGGCAATGTGTTGCAGATGTTTCGGCGAGTCGGCGATGAAAAGTTCGACGATGTCCGACACCAGCGTCGGGTTGCTTTCATCCTGCAATTCCATCAACTGATCGATGCGGCGCCGGTCGATCACCTCGGCGTCGTCGCGCACGCGTTCCTCTTCGGCCGGGGACGACACTGCAATCAGCACCGCGCGCACGTCCTCCAGCTCGACCGGCTTGGACACGTAGGAATCCATGCCGGCGGCCAGGCATTTGTCGCGGTCGCCAGGCATGGCATTGGCCGTCATCGCGATGACGCGCGGCGGGACTCCCGCGCCATAGCGCACACGCAGGCGGCGCGTCGCTTCCAGTCCGTCCATTTCCGGCATCTGCACATCCATCAGCACGACGTCGTAATTCTGCCGCTCCAGCGCATCGAGCACCTCGATGCCGTTGGCGACCACGTCGGCGCGATAGCCAAGATGCGCCAGCAGCTGCTGAACCACTTTCTGGTTGACGGTGTTGTCCTCGGCCACCAGGATCTTGAGCGGCAGCATGTCGGCCAGCCGTTCGGCAGGTGCCACGGGTCGCCGCATCGGCACGTTCAGCGGTGCGATCTGCATCGAATGCAGCAACGCGTCGAACAGCGCCGTGGGTTTGATCGGCTTGTTCAGATAGGCGGCAAACTTCACCTCGCCCATCATCGCGTTGCGCGGCCGGTGCGCCACCGACGTCAGCATGATAAGCGGCAGCGCCGTCTCGTCGCGATACTTGCGGATCTCCATGGCCAGTCCGAGACCATCCATTTCCGGCATGCTCATGTCGAGGATCGCCACATCGAACGCATGTCCGTGGCGCACCAGGTCGAGCGCTTCGATGGCGGACGCTGCGGCCGACGGCACCATGCCCCACAGCAGCGCCTGCTTCACCAGGATGCGCCGGTTGGTGCTGTTGTCGTCGACGATCAGCACATGCTTGCCAGCCAGCGCGGAGGAGCGTTCCTGCAGGAAGCTGTGCGCCAGTTGCGAACCCGACGCTTCGGCCACGATGGTGAAGGAAAAGATCGAGCCGGCGCCGACTTCGCTCTCGACCCACATCCGGCCGCCCATGATTTCCGTCAGCCGCTTGCTGATCGCCAGGCCGAGGCCGGTGCCGCCGTATTTGCGCGTGGTCGATGCATCGACCTGGGTGAAGGCCTGGAACAGCTCGCCCTGCCGTTCCTGCGGGATCCCGATGCCGGTGTCCTTCACCGAGAACAGCACTTCATGGCTGTCCTCGCCGAACGGCACGGCCGACACCGCGACCACCACCTCGCCGCGATGCGTGAACTTGATCGAGTTCGACAGCAGGTTGACGAGGATCTGGCGCAGGCGCGTGACATCGCTGACCAGCGCCGCCGGCACGCTCTCGTCGATGAAATAGGCAAGGTTGATGTTTTTCTCGCTGGCTTCGGGCGACAGCAGGTCGAGCGATTCCTCGATGCAGCGCCGCAGGTCGAACGGTTGCCTTTCGATCTCCAGCCTGCCGATCTCGATCTTCGAATAATCGAGAATGTCGTTGATGATGGTGAGCAGCACTTCGCTGCTGCCGCGTATCGTTTCCGCATAGTCGCGCTGCTCGTCGTCGATATGCGTATTGAGCAGCAGGCTGGTCATGCCGATGACGGCGTTGAGCGGCGTGCGGATTTCATGGCTCATGTTGGCGAGGAACATGCTCTTGGCCTGCATCGCCGCTTCCGCCTTTTCCTTGGCCGCCTTCAACTCCCTTTCATAGGCCATGCGGCGCGAGATGTCGCGCAGGATGACCGTATAGATCATGCCGCCCTGCGCCTCCAGTTTCGAGATCGAAGCTTCCGCCGGAAATTCGGTGCCGTCCTTGCGCATCGCGTAGATTGCCCGTCGTTCGGCCATCTTGCGCGCGCTCTGGCCGGAACGGTCGAAGCGCTCGATATGCCGTCCGTGTTCCCCGTGGTAACGGGGCGGCAGCAGCAGGTTGAGCTCCTTGCCGGCCACTTCATCCGCCTTCCAGCCGAAGGTGCGTTCCGCGCCCTGGTTGAAGAGGATGATTCGGTGCGTGGCATCGACGCAAATGATCGCATCGTCGGCGATGCTCAGGATGCCGTTCAGCTGTGCAGACGTCAGGGCATTGTTCATGGTCCATCGGCGGACGGCGCCGGTTTCCTTGCAGGAGGAATTTTCCGCACGACACATTGCGGCCCTGGCTGCAACGACGCCCGATCATGCTCGTGAAATGCTATCGCATCAGGCGGTCAATCGCTGCGGCACGGACATCACTGCCGCCGGGAATTGTTCAATGTATTTCATTGGAGGCACACGAAATACGAATGGTTCCGCTTCCGCTGCCCCCCATTCGCGGGGGGCGACATCTGCCGCCCATTGAAGGAGCATGCGCCCACCCGTTCGCGCACGGTCGTTCCATTTCCGCAGAAGTAAGCGGCGGGTAAGCAAGGAATGAAAAAGTTTCACCTTCCGGCAAGAGATTTACCTTATCCTTGCCCGAAGCATGAGCAAGCACCAGTTTCCCCATCCCTGCAAGTCAACCAATGAAACCTCACGTTCAACTCCAAGCACAACGGATCCAAAAGATCCTCGTAGCCAACCGATCCGAAATCGCAATACGCGTCATGCGTGCGGCAGCTGAACTCGGCATCCGCACCGTCGCGATCTATGCCGCCGAAGACCGCTTCGCGCTGCATCGTTTCAAGGCCGACGAAAGCTACCTGGTCGGCGAAGGCAAGAAGCCCATCGCCGCCTATCTCGATATCGATGACATCATCCGCATCGCGAAGGAAGCGGAAGTCGATGCCATCCATCCCGGCTATGGCTTCCTGTCGGAAAACCCCGACTTCGCGGAAGCCTGCGCGAAGAACGGCATCCTCTTCATCGGCCCGAAGCCGGAAGTCATGCGCACGCTGGGCAACAAGGTCGCTGCCCGCAATGCGGCGATTTCCGCGGGCGTGCCGGTCATGCCGGCCACCTCGGCGCTGCCGCACGATATCGAGAAGGCGAAGAAACTTGCCGCGGAGATCGGCTACCCGCTGATGCTCAAGGCGAGCTGGGGCGGCGGCGGGCGCGGCATGCGCGTCATCGAATCCGAAGCCGACCTGCCTGGCCAACTGGACGTCGCGCGGCGCGAAGCAGCGGCGGCGTTCGGCAACGACGAGATGTATCTGGAGAAGCTGGTGCGCCGCGCGCGCCATGTTGAAGTGCAATTGCTGGGCGACACGCACGGCAACCTGGTGCACCTGTTCGAGCGCGACTGCTCGGTACAGCGACGCAACCAGAAAGTGGTCGAGCGCGCGCCGGCGCCTTACCTGGACGAGGAAACCCGCACCGCGCTGTGCGACGCCGCATTGCGCCTTGGCCGCACGGTGAATTACACGCACGCCGGCACCGTCGAATTCCTGATGGATGCCGACACCGGCAAGTTCTACTTCATCGAAGTCAATCCGCGCATCCAGGTCGAACACACCGTGACCGAGCAGGTCACCGGCATCGACATCGTGAAGGCGCAGATCCGCGTCTCGGAGGGCGCGCGCATCGGCGACAAGGATGAGCACGACGGCGGCATCCCGCTGCAGGAAGACATCCGCCTGAACGGCCACGCGCTGCAATGCCGCGTGACCACCGAAGATCCGGAGAACAATTTCACGCCCGACTACGGCCGCCTGGTCGCCTATCGCAGCGCGGCCGGCTTCGGCGTGCGGCTCGATGGCGGCACCGCCTACTCGGGCGCGGTGATCACGCCTTACTACGATTCGCTGCTGGTGAAGGTGACCGCGTGGGCGCCGACCTCCGACGAGGCGATTGCACGCATGGACCGCGCGCTGCGGGAGTTCCGCGTACGCGGCGTCTCGACCAATCTGCTCTTCCTCGAGAACGTCATCAACCACCCGATGTTCAAATCGGGCGAATGCATCACGCGTTTCATCGACACCACGCCGGAACTGTTCCAGTTCGCGAAGCGTCGCGACCGCGCCACGCGCCTGCTGCGCTTCATCGGCGACGTGGTGGTGAACGGCAATCCGGAGATGAAGGGACGCAAGGGCATCGACGGCGTGCTATCCGCGCCCCTCCTGCCGTCCATGCATCGTTCCGCGCCAATTGCACAAGGCTCGCGCGACAAGTTCAGGGAACTGGGCGCCGAGAAGTTCGCGCAGTGGATGAAGGACCAGCCGCAGGTGCTGATGACCGACACCACCATGCGCGACGCGCACCAGTCGCTGTTCGCCACGCGCATGCGCACCGCCGACGTGCTCGCGGTCGCGCCCTACTACGCGCGCATGCTGCCCAACCTGTTCTCGATGGAATGCTGGGGCGGCGCCACCTTTGACGTCTCGATGCGCTTCCTCAAGGAAGACCCGTGGGAGCGCCTGGCGCAACTGCGCGAAGCCGTGCCCAACATCCTGTTCCAGATGCTGCTGCGCGCATCCAACGCGGTCGGTTACACCAACTATGCCGACAACGTCGTGAAGCACTTCGTGCAGCAGGCTGCCGCCGGCGGCATCGACCTGTTCCGCGTGTTCGACTCGCTCAACTGGGTGGAGAACATGCGCGTGGCGATCGATGCGGTGCGCGAAACCGGCGCGCTGTGCGAAGGCGCGATCTGCTACACCGGCGATCCGTTCGATCCGGCTCGTCCGAAGTACACGCTGCAGTACTACGTCAAGATGGCGAAGGAACTGGAGAAGGCCGGCGTCAACATCCTCGCGATCAAGGACATGGCCGGCGTCGCGAAGCCGCATGCGGCACGCGCGCTGATCAAGGCACTGAAGGAAGAAGTCGGCCTGCCAATCCATCTCCATACGCACGATACGAGCGGCATTGCGGCGGCGACCGTGCTGGCGGCCATCGACGCCGGCTGCGACGCGGTCGATGGCGCGATGGCTGCGATGAGCGGCCTGACCTCGCAGCCCAACCTCGGTTCGATCGCAGCCGCGCTGCGCCACACCGAACGCGACCCGGCGCTCGACAAGGAAGCCCTGTTCTCCATCTCGCAATACTGGGAAGGCGTGCGCCGGCAGTACGCCCCCTTCGAAGCCGACATGCGTTCCGGCACCTCGGACGTATATCGCCATGAAATGCCGGGCGGGCAGTACACCAACCTGCGCGAGCAGGCGCGCGCGATGGGCATCGAGCACCGCTGGACCGAAGTGGCGCAGGCCTATGCGGACGTGAACCAGTTGTTCGGCGATATTGTGAAAGTGACGCCGACCTCGAAGGTGGTAGGCGACATGGCGCTGTTCATGGTGGCCAACGACCTGACGCCAAACGAGGTACAGCATCCGGACAAGGAAATCGCGTTCCCGGAATCGGTGATCTCGCTGTTCAAGGGCGAACTGGGATTCCCGCCGGACGGCTTCCCCAAGGACCTGGAAAAGAAAGTACTCAAGGGCGCGAAACCGATGGAAGGCCGCCCCGGCAAGAACCTGCCGGAAGTCGACCTCGCGCAGGCCAGGGCCGACGCCGAGAAAGCGGTCGGCCGCAGCATCAGCGAGCAGGAACTGGCTTCTTACCTGATGTACCCGAAGGTCTTCCGCGATTATGCAGAGCATCGCCGCGATTATGGTGACGTCAGCGTGCTACCCACGCCGGTGTTCTTCTATGGGCTGAAGGAAGGCCAGGAAATTTCCGTCGACATCGACCAGGGCAAGACGCTGGTGATTCGCCTGCAGGGCCGCACCGAACTGGAGGAGGAAGGACAAAGCAAACTGTTCTTCGAACTCAACGGCCAGCCGCGCCTGGTGCGGGTGGACCGCGCAGGCGCGATGAAGCTGGTGACGCATCCGCGTGCCGAGGAAGGCAACCCGCACCATGTGGGTGCGCCGATGCCGGGCATGGTGGTGACGGTGGCGGTCAAGCCGGGCCAGAAGGTGGCCAAGGGCGATCCGCTGGTGTCGATCGAGGCGATGAAGATGGAAACCATGATCCGTGCCGAACGCGATGCGGTGGTGAAGCATCTTCATGTGAAACCGGGCGCGGTGGTGGCGGCCAAGGACCTGCTGGTGGAACTGGGCGACTGATCCGCATTGCCCAAGCAAAAAGGCCTGCAGCAATGCAGGCCTTTTTTTATTTTCTTGTCCGATGCTCAGTAATAGCGAACCACGCGGTTGTTCTCTACCCTGACCCGCGTGCCGATCTGCAAGTCGGCGGCGCTGTCCTGGACGATGGTCTGGTGCGTGCCGTTGTCGAGACGCACGCCGACCTGATAGGCATCGCGTCCTGGCGAATTGCGTTCGATCTCATTGCCGATCATCGCGCCGCTGACCACACCCGCCACGGTCGCCGCTTTCCGTCCGCGTCCGCCGCCGATCTGGTTGCCGAGCAATCCGCCGACCACACCGCCGACGACCGCGCCGACACCGACATTGCCGCCCGTGGCGCTTTGGCCTTGCCCCTGTACCAGCTGAATGGAATCCACCGTTCCATAGGACTGGTAATTCGGTTGCGATGTGGCCGGATACGTTTGCGGATAACTCGGATAAGTCGATACCGGCGCCGGATAATTTTGCGATGTCGCCGGCGGGTAGTAGCCCGGGCTGGCGCAACCGGCAATAATCGTGGCGCCGACGAGGAGAACGGATGCAGATAAGCGAGAAGTTTTCATGGCAGTGCTCGTTGAAGACGGCTTCATTAAAGGCCAAACGGGAAGGCAATGCCAGTATCCATCGGTAAGGGTTGAAACAACTTGTTTCTGCAAACCTCTTGGTCCACAAAAGACACGAAAAACACGAAAGAGAATCGGTTGTAGCACCGCCCGCCGTCAATATCAACGGTCGGTACCGCAGCAGAATCTGGATCAATTACTGATTAGTGCTCTTATCCTTTTCGTGCTTTTCGTGCTTTTCGTGCTTTTCGTGGACATCCGGAACTCATTTCGTCTCGAACGTCGTCACACCATCCCAGTCCGCGCCCGGCGGGTCCTTGCGGAAGCGCTCGATGCGCTGCAGGTAGAGTGTGTACAAACCGGCCTCGGGATAAAGCTCGTGGAGTTCGCGCAGGCGCGGCTCTGCCCGGTCCCATTGCTGCGCGCGTACCTGTTCCAGCGCCTCGTGCCATTTATCGAGCACAGTCCGTGTCGACTCATCGAGTTCGGATGCCAGGCACAGCGGCTCGAAGATCGGCACCGGCTCGTTCTTGCCCTTGACGCGCACGCGGTCGAGTTCGCGGTAGACGAACTGCGGCGCCGCGAGGCGCGTCGCTTCACCCACGGTAATGCCCACGCCATATACCTTGGTGATGCCCTCCAGCCGTGACGACAGATTTACCGCGTCGCCCATCACCGTATAGGCCCGTCGGATCTTCGAGCCCATGTCGCCCACGCGCATCTCGCCGGTGTTGAGGCCGATGCCGATCTTCAGCGGCGGCCAGCCGCGGGCGAAGAAGTCTTCGTTCAGCTTCTTCGCGCTGGCCTGCATCTGCAATGCCGTCGCCACCGCACGGCTGGCATGGTCGGGCAAGGCAACCGGCGCGCCCCAGAATGCCATCACCGCGTCGCCGATGTACTTGTCGAGCGTGCCGCGATTGCCGCGGATGTCCTCGGACATCGCGGTCAGATACAGATTGATGTATTCGCGCAGTGCATTCGGCGTCAGGCCTTCGGAAATCGTGGTGAAGCCGCGCACGTCGCAGAACAGCACGGTCAGTTCGCGGCTTTCGCCTTCCATGTTGTAGCTCTCGGGGTTCTCGGCCATTTCCGCGACGAGTTCCGGCGCGACGTATTCGCCGAACAGGTTCACCATCGCGCGGCTCTTGCGGAACTCGAACAGGTAGCCCCAGGCGAGGTTGAAGACGAACAGGCTGCCGATCAGGAGCAGCACTGCGGCGATCGACACCACCCAGTTCAGCGACTGGTACATGTAGAAGTTGAGGCTGACGACGCCGGCCGTCGCCAGCAGCGACACGACGATGGACATGAGTGGCGACAGCACCGGCAGCAGCAGTCCGATCACGATGCCGACCAGCGCCGTCTCCACCAACTCCAGCGCCAGGCTGAAATCGGGTTCCTGCTTGAAGTCGCCGTCAAGGATCGAGGCAATGATGTTGGCATGCATCTCGACGCCGGGATAATCGATGTTGACCGGCGCCGCGCGCAGATCCTTCAGTCCGGCCGATGTCGTGCCGACGAGGATGATGCGGTCGGCGAGATCGTCCACCGGCAGGCGCTCCTTGAGCACGTCGACCGCGGACACATAGCGATATTGCCCTCCGCGCGGGCCGCCCGGTCCGCGGTAGTTGATCAGCGCCCTCATGTTGCGCTCCAGCGGAATGGTGGTCGTATGCGGCTTGCTGTTGAGCTTGATGGCTTTCAGCGCGCCGTATTGGCGCAGGTTGTCGCCGGACAGGAGCGTATCGTCGGCGGTAAAGAAAACGGGCTTTACCCGGCTTGCACCCAGGCCGGCACGCGCGGTGGCCAGCGCCAGCGATTCGTAGAAGCCGTCGCCGACTTGCGCAATCAGGGGAACGCGGCGGATCACGCCGTCGGGGTCGGGCGTCGGATTCATGAAGCCTCCGCCCTTGGCCGCCTGCTGCAATTCTTCGAGATTACCGGTATACGACTTGTAGACCGATACATCGATCTCGCGCCCGCCGAGCTGGTCGACCGTGAACACCGGCGGAGGAAGCAGGCCCTTGGTGATTGCGCTCGGTTCGTTCGAGAGGAAATAGCCGAGCGCCACCGGCCTGCCATCCAGCGCCATGGCCATGCGCCTGTCATAGTCGAACTTCGGCTTGAGCGCGCGCACGCGCGCACCGAAGCCGGGCACATCCTTCAATTCCCTGTTCGCCAGGGCTTCCAGCGTGCTGTAGCCCGAACTGGTGTCGGGCTCGGAAAAGATCACGTCGAAACCGACCGTCCTGACATGGTATTTCTCGTCGAGCTTGTCGATCAGGCTCGCGACCGTCGCGCGGTTCCAAGGCCAGCGGCCGACTTCCGCGATACTCTTTTCGTCGATGTCGACGATCACGATGCGCGGGTCGAGCTCGCCCTTCTGCACCCGCATGCGCATGTCGTAGATGAAATCGTCGATGCGGCCGACCAGGGTGGTCGGCAGGAAATGCAGGATCTGCGCCGCAGCGGTCAGCGTGAAGAGCAATGCGAGCCCCCAGCGGATACCGTATCTGGAAAGATGGCGTCGCACGTTCACTCCCGTCGATCAGGGTTGGTAGCCCGGAATACTGCGTTCGTCCACCTCGTCGATCTGCGCCGGGTCCATGAACCGCTTCGCATACTCGAGATAGACCTTCTTGCGGATGAAGATGTCGAACAGGTCCGGATCGATGTGGTCGCGCAACCTGAAGCCGCCGAGGATATGCAGCGATTCGGTCAGCGTCTTGCCTTTCTTGTAGGGACGGTCCTTTGCCGTCAGCGCCTCGAAGATGTCGGCGATCGCCATCATGCGCGCCTGCCACGACATTTCCTCGCCGCGCAGGCCGCGCGGATAGCCCTTGCCGTCCATGCGCTCGTGGTGGCCGCCGGCATACTCCGGAACGTCGCTCAGATGCTTCGGCCATGGCAGCGATTCCAGCATGCGGATGGTGACGGAGATGTGGTTGTTGATGATCTCGCGCTCCTGCTGATTCAGCGTGCCGGCGCGGATTGTGAGGTTGCCGATCTCTTCCTCGCTGAGCAGGTCGCGCGGAAAGCCGTCCGGCCCGATCCAGCGATAGCGGCCGGCGATCTGCGCGACGCGCCGCTGATCCTCTTCGGACATCGCCTCGCCGCCAATGTTGGCGCGCCGCAGGAAATCCCTGTCGGCGTCCATCCGGACCAGTTCCTCGGTCAGCGCGTGATCGATTTCACCATGACGCTTCGGGTCATTGCCGCCAGCAAGCTTTTCCTTCAGCGCGCGGATTTCGGCGTCACGCTTGACGACTTCGAAGCGCGTATCGACCATATGGATGCGGTCGAAAATGGTTTCCAGCTTGGTGGACTTCTCGACCACGTGCACCGGCGTGGTGATCTTGCCGCAGTCGTGCAGCAGGCCCGCCAGCCAGAGCTGCTTGCGGTCGTTTTTCGTCATCTCGAATTCGGCCAGCGGACCGGCGTCGGTTTCGTGCGCTGCCTCGGCCAGCATCATGGTCAGCAGCGGCACGTGATGGCAATGTCGCCCTGTGTGCGGCGATTTCTCGTCGATGCCGATGTTGATCAAGGTGACGAAGGATTCGAACAGATCTTCCAGGCGCGCAATCAGCTGCTGGTTGGTGAGCGCGATCGCGGCCTGCGATGCGAGTGCCTCGATGAAGCGCTGATCGGTTTCGGAGAATGGCTGTGTTGCGCCGGTCTGCGTGTCCTTCGCATTGATCAGTTGCAGCACGCCGATCACTTCGCCTTCGTGGTCCTGCATCGGCACGGTCAGGAAGGACTGCGAGTGATAGCGGTACGTCTCGTCGAACTTGCGCATGCCCGAGAAATTGAAGACGTCGACCTGGTAGACGTCCTGGATGTTCACGGACACGCCGGTGTTGGCGGCATAGGCGGCCACCGCACCGAGGTTTTTCGCGCCGGTGGCGGTAGTCAGCGGTATGTCCGGAATGTCGACCTCGTTGCCGCTCATGCCGCCCTGGTACATGCCGAGCGTGTCGTTGAGCGAGATCGAGAAGCACAGGCTTTTCTTGTCGGCGCTGACACGGTACAGGGTGCCGCCGTCCGCATGCGTCATGCTTTTCGCGGTGCGCAGGATCTTCTCCAGCAGCAGCGCGGTGTCGTGGCTGGTGCCGAGTTCCACGCTGAGCTCGGTCAGCTGTTCCAGCCGCAGCGCGATATCAGGTTTGTTTGGCTCGTTCATGGCTGTTCAACGGCGTGGTCGCCGACCGCCTCGCGCAGCGCATGAAACACGCTGCATGTTCAAAAATCGAATACGTCTCCGCATTTGAGCGCGGTGAACCCGCGGCCACTGCCTTCGGCACGCAGCTCCTGCATGATCAGGTCTTCGTGGCCGGGCTTCAGGTGATAGATCAGAAAGTCGATGGAAAGCGGAACGGACTTGATGTCTGCAAGCAGCGAGCGCGGACAGAAATGCAGGGAGCGCTCGGCGATCTCCATATCGGCATTAGCAAAAGAACAATCGACAATGACTTTCGCGAGCCGCTTCTCGTTCGCCAGCATGGCCCATACTTCCGGCGTGGCCGCCATGTCCCCGGTGAACAGGAAGCCCGATTGCGAATTGTGTACCCAGTAGCCCGACGATCCGGCGGTATGGTTGACCGGGCAGGCATTGATGATCCGCCCGTTGATCGCGACACTGCCGTGCGGATCGATCGGCTCCCAGCGCAGCGTCGGATTTTCCGGGTTCGGGATGACCGCGAAATCCGGCCACAGGACCCAGTTGAACAGGTGTTTTTTCAGCGATGCGATGACGCGCTCGGTGGCGTGGACGGTGACCGGGCCGCTCTTCCTTCCCTGGACGGCATCCAGCAGCAGCGCCAGGCCGGCCACAGTAGCAGGATG
>JAKACN010000085.1 GCA_021821365.1 Pseudomonadota bacterium
TCGTGGTCGAATAGACCGGGATGAAGATCTTGCCACCGGCGAGGAAGCTGCCTTCCTGTCCGCTCACCGCCATCACGGTCGGTTCGGCGAGAATCTTCACCAGGCCGTCCTTCTTCTCCGCGTCGAGCGTGACCGAGTCGCCGTTGGGTGCCTTCACGATATTGAGCTTGCCGGCGCCGTCGGAAAGGAAATTCGACAGCAGCGAAGCGGTCCAGTCGCCGCGATGCAGCGTGCCGGCGAAATTCACGCCCAGCTTGTCGAGCAGGGTCTTGGAGATTTCCGCCACTTTCACTTCCAGCATGACCTGCTGCGGCGCAGCCACCGCCAGCATGTTGACGATGCGTTCATCGCTCGTTCCGCCGGCGCCACCTTTCCCGCCGCCCTTGCGCACGAAAGCACTGGCGATGGAAATCGCATTCTCCACGGCGAGCGCATCCGACACCGTGCCGCTCAGGACCAGCGAGTCAGCGACCGCGCCGACCTTGATGTTCTTCTCCGCGGGCAGCAACTGCCGCAGCTTGGCTTCGACGGAGGCCGTATCCACGCCGACCGCGACTTCCACCATCGCGCAGCGGCCTTCCTTGTTCTGGAACATCAGGTTGGTCGAGCCGATCTGCTTGCCGAACAGGAAGAACATGGTGCGCGGCGTCGGCGAGGTCATCGGTTCGACCTGCACGATGTCAGGATCGCCCACCGTGCGCAGCCACGCCGGGCTGGGCATGTTCAGCTGGCGCAGGTCGAGCAGCGCCGATTTCGCGGCCGGCACGCTCATGTAGGCGGTCGGCGCCAGTTCGTCGACGCAGGTCGGCGTTGCAAGCGGCGCGGGCGCCGTACCCGATTTCACGGCTTTCCTGTCGCCGGGCCTGGCAACGGCCTTGGTCACGATTTCCTTCGAGGCGGCGGCCTCGTCCTTTTTGCTTTGCGCCTGCGCGCCGGCCGGCAGGCCGAGCGCGACGATGGCCGCGACCGTCAGGAGACAGGGAGAGATGCGGTCGATCGCGTGTGATGCCGGTTTGGTCTTGTTCTTCATGGCTCATCCTCTATTCCTGCAGTTGGTAGCATTGGGTGATGCGGCCGTCGCCCGTGATCACTTCCTGGCATTGCTCCTTGTGGGCTGCCGGTTTCGGTGCGGCTGCCTTCTTCGCCGCATGGACTTTCTTCGCCGGCGCGGGCTTGGGCGCCGGTGCGCTTGCCTGTGGCGCGTAGGCCACCGGGTTCAGCAGGCTTTGCTTGGTTGCACCGTCGGTCTGCGCGGGCTTGGGATCGATCTGGTTGCGCAGCGCGAGCGACAACTGTCCGACGCTGCGCGCCAGGTCCAGCTTCTCCGCTTCCTCCGGCGTCACTTCGAGCGTGACCGCGTTCACCACCTTCGGCTTGGTTTCATCGCGGCTGGCCTCCTGCGCGACGGCGAGCACCAGGATGTGTTCGAGTACGATCTTGGAAATGTTGTTGTCGCGTCCGACGCCTTTCTCCTTGTTTTCGGCCTGCGTGCTGACCAGGATGTCGACGTAATTGCCGGGCAGCGCGAAGCCTGCCACGCCCACCACGTCATTGACGCGCACCGTCATCGCGCGCTTGCCTTCGGCCACTACCGCCGACAGGCCGCCTTTCGTTCCTACCGGCGCGAGCTTGGATTCCAGCACCGGTTCGCCGCGCAGCAGGCTCACCCGCGCGACGCGCGTATCGAGCTTCTTCAGGTCATTGGTGCTGCCCGTCGGCAGGCTGCCCGCCGGCCAGTCGACCAGGCGGATCATGTCGGGCGACAAGCGCGTGCCGAGATTGATATCGGTTGCAGCCACCACCACCTTGTTGGTGGAGAGGCCGGCCTTTTCGGATATCCACTGCGATGCAAACAGGACCGCAGCAATCGCCGCGAGTATGGACACGCCGATCATGATGATTGCTCTGGTGTTTTTCATAGGACCTTCTGCGTGGTGGTTTGGATGATTTGATTTCCATGTCTCGCATGCCGCCGCACAAGTCGGGCGGCATGCGGCATGGAATCCTCCCTGGCGCGACGAAACCGGTCATGAGGTGTCGATGTCGTGTGTGTCCATCGTCAGCTCCATGCGTAGAAGTAGAAGACGTCCCGGTGGCCGAGCGCGGCCAGGCCGAGATAGATGAAGGTGCCCAGCGTGATGGCGGTTGCGTACGGCAGCCGTCCGGCGGAATCGGGGACCGCGTCCAGCACCGGCGCCTCGTGCAAGGCCGCCTTGAAATAGGTGGCGAGAAGCATGGTCTGCAGATTGCGCCACATGCGGCCGAACGATCCTGCGCGCAGCGTGTAGACGATGGCGAGCACGCCGCCGGTCAGCATCATGAAGGCAATCACATAGACGATTGAGTGCGGGCCGAGGAACGCGCCGATCATCGCGACCAGCTTGGTGTCGCCGGCGCCCACCACATGCAGCGCGTACAGGGGCAGCATGATGGCCAGGCCGAGGCCAAGGCCGTACAGCGCCATGCGCCAGCCGAGCGCGCCCGGCAGCGCGCTGGCGAATCCGTTTCCTTCGGGGAGGAAGGTATTGAGAACGAGCCCGAGGATCGCGCCGCCATACACCAGTGTATTGGGGATGCGATAGCGCCGGATGTCCGACCATGTCGCGGCGATCAGCAGGGCGCACAGGAGGATACTTGCGGTCGCTGCCACGCTGGCGGGGGTCAGGAATTCCATGGGGCTTCCTCGATCGTTCTGTTGCTCGAAAGGCGACTGCCGGGCCGGCAGTCGCAATCTGCGATGACGTGCTGACGCGATGAAAAATGCGTGTTGCGTTTTCAAGGCGCGAACGACACCCACGGCGAGATGCAGCCGTACCGGATTCCAGGCCCGTTGCTGAGCCTGTTCAGTCAGGTTGGAAGGTGTCGATCAGCCAGCGTGTCAAAACATCTACGCGGATGCCGCTTGTGCGATGAATTGCAAACGGCATCGATCCGGTGGCGATGTCAGCAGCCAGCTGCGACGTCGTGGCCAGGAATTGCATTCAACACCGTGCAGAACGCAGTCTGCAGTGTTGTTCCTAGCGATGCGACGACCGTGACGATCACCGCAGCGATCAATGCAACGAGCAAACCATATTCCACGCCAGCCGCACCGCTTTCATCGCGGAAGAACTTCTTGAGTGCATTCATAGTGAACTCCCTTGAGGTTGAATTGAAGTTGCAACGTGCTTGTTCTAAACCGGCATCGCCGATGATCACTGAAGCCGCTCACCCCACTCTGCCGATCGGAGAACTCGTGATGATTGGAAAACAGTTTCTTCCAAGCTTCGATGCGAGAGTTGACGAGAAACAAACACTGGAATGCTGCGGAGGGGAAATCACGAGGTCAGTTACAAATTTTCTGACTGATGTCAAACGAAGTTACATCCCGTCATCACATTTCGTTTGCGATTGGAAATTTTTTGCGCGGCGAGGAGAGAATGATTGCTTGCCGGAGACGACATGCCGGTGAAATGCCGGAAAAAAGTGTGCAATGCTTGCCGCCCTGAATTGTTTCGCAGGGAAAAGCGATGCAAGGATGGGCGCGCCTCAATGCCGAGGCGCAATGATGCTGTGCGGATTCAGCGCTTCACGAAGACCAGGTCCCACACGCCATGCCCGAGCCGCAACCCGCGATTCTCGAACTTCGTGACGGGACGATAGGCAGGGCGCGGCGCGTATCCGTCCGCCGTGTTGCGCAGCGCAGGTTCTTCACCGAGCACCTGCAGCATCTGCTCCGCGTAGTCCTGCCAGTCGGTCGCGCAATGCACGTAAGCGCCGGGCTTGAGGCGCGAGACGAGCAGCTTGACGAAAGGCGCCTGGATCAGGCGCCGCTTGTTGTGCCGCGCCTTGTGCCACGGATCGGGAAAGAAGATGTGCACGCCGTCGAGCGAGTCCGGCGCGATCATGTGCGTGATCACCTCGACGGCGTCATGCTGGATGATGCGCAGGTTGGCGAGATGTTGTTCGCCGATCAGCTTGAGCAGGCTGCCCACGCCCGGCGTATGCACTTCCACGCCGATGAAATTTTTCTCCGGCATGCCTGCTGCAATCTTCGCCGTGGTATCGCCCATGCCGAAACCGATTTCGAGGATCGTCGGCGCGGCACGTCCGAACGCCTGGTCGACATCCAAAGATGCCTTGACGTACGGAATGCAGAACGTCGGCCCGAGCGTATCGAGCGCCTTCGCCTGCGCCGTGGAGAGGCGGCCGGCGCGCGTCACGAAACTGCGGATGCGGCGTTCCGTCGGGTCGTAAAGCATCGGCTTGCTGGCGTCGTCGGAATGGTTGTCGGACATGCTCGATCGGAAGTGAAAATGTCAATAAAAAAGGCACCCTATGGTGCCCATGGTGCCCGTTGTGCCTGTTTGACCTGGAGCGGGTGAAGGGAATCGAACCCTCGTCGTAAGCTTGGGAAGCTTCTGCTCTACCATTGAGCTACACCCGCGAGAACACGCATTTTACGCGGGATTGGCGGCCGTGTGCAAATCGGCGCGCCCTCATGAGAAAAGCCGCATGTTGGCCGGCACCGCCGATTCCGTCACTTCCACCCGGCTGCGGCCGTTTCCCTTGGCGCGATACAGCGCCTGGTCCGCCATCGATAGCAGGATGTCCACTTCCATGCAGTTCCTGCAGGCTGCCGCGACGCCCACGCTCACGGTGTAGGGCGGCAGCCCGGTCGGGGACGCGATGGCGATCCGGCTGCAGATGCGCTCCGCCACGGCCTTCGCTTCCGCCAGCGTCGTCTCCGGCAGCAAGGCGATGAATTCTTCGCCGCCGTAGCGACCCAGCGAGTCGGGGCTGCGCAGCATTTCCCTGGTACGCATCGCGAAATCGACGATGACACGGTCGCCGACCGCGTGGCCGAAGCGGTCGTTGATCGATTTGAAATTGTCGAGATCGAACATCAGCACCGCTGGACGGCGCCCGGTGCGCTGCGCGCGCGCCAGTTCCTTGGCGAGCAGTTCGATGAAGGCGCCGCGTCCGAATGCGCCGGTGAGCGGGTCGTGCGACGCGATGAACTCCAGCATGATGCGCAGGCGTTCGTTGGCCATCATCATGGCGCCCAGCGTGATGGCCAGGACGGCAAATGCCATCGACGCGAGATAGACCTTCTGCGAGGTGCTCGGCTCCAGCAGGTCGCTGGACTGGTCGAGGTGGAACAGCAGCATCAGCATGCGCGCGGCGGAGATGGTGCCGATGGTGGCGAACACCATGCCGGTGAAGCGTCCGGCCAGCGTCGTGCCGCTCGTCTTGTAGATGAGACGCATGCAATCGAAGAACAGGACCGTGTTGGTGAATGTCACGAGCAGCGCGCGCGCGGAATAGCGGTCGTCGACATAGGTGAACCACGCGACGTAGCCCGTCAGCAGGGCCAGCACCACGACCAGCAGCCTCGCCTGCGTCGGCATGCCCGAGAACTGGCGAAAGCCGACATAGAAGGACATGAGGCCGCCGACCAGCATGGTATTGCCGACGATGACGGAAAACAGGACGGGGATGTAGCCGGTCAGGCCGAACAGCGTGCTGGCGATCACCATGCCGGACAGGCCGCGGCTCCAGTGGATGAGGCCGCCGATATTGGGGGGGAAGCTGCTGCGCAGGATGAGCAGGATGATCAAGCCAAGGAGGCCCAGCAGGCTTGCGACGAAGATCAGCGAGCGTGGATCGAGTTCCGGCAAGATGCATCCCCCTTGTCGGAGCGAATATAACAAGATCCGTCGATTCTTGCTACCTGGAAACGACATTGATAAAAAATCAACGCCGTTGGGAAAAAAAGGCCGGCGTGCGGCCGGCCGAGAGGATCAGGTGGTCAGATGCCGCCCATGCACAGGTACTTCATTTCCAGGTATTCGTCGATGCCATACCGGGAACCCTCGCGCCCCAGGCCGGATTGCTTGACGCCGCCGAACGGCGCCACTTCGTTGGAAATGATGCCGGTGTTGATGCCGACCATACCGTATTCGAGCTTTTCCGACACGCGCCAGATGCGGCCGATGTCGCGCGCATAGAAATAGCTCGCCAGGCCGAACTCGGTGTTGTTGGCGGCAGCGACCGCTTCCTCCTCGGTCCTGAATTTCGCCACCGCGGCCACCGGGCCGAAGGTTTCCTCGCGCATGACCTTCATGTCGGCGGTCACATTGGACAGTACGGTCGGTTCGTAGAAATGCCCGCCGAGCGCATGCGGCTTGCCGCCGGTGAGCACCTTCGCGCCCTTCGAGACGGCGTCGGCCACATGATCCTTCACCTTGGCCACCGCCTGGTCGTCGATCAGCGGACCCTGCGCGACCCCTGGCTCGAAGCCGCTGCCGACCTTCATCTTCGCGGCGCCCGCCGCCAGCTTTTCGACGAAGGCATCATAGATCGATTCGTGCGCGTAGAAGCGGTTGGTGCAGACGCAGGTCTGGCCCGCATTGCGATACTTCGACGCCAGCGCGCCTTCCACCGCGGCATCCAGGTCGGCATCGTCGAACACGATGAACGGCGCATGGCCGCCGAGTTCCAGCGCGAGCTTCTTAACGGTGGGCGCGCTTTGCTGCATCAGGATGCGGCCGACCGGCGTCGAGCCGGTGAAGGACAGGTGGCGCACGATGGGACTGTCGCACAGCACCTTGCCGACCTCGATCGAACGCTCCGCATCGGCGGTCACGACGTTCATCACGCCTGCCGGCAGGCCGGCGCGATGCGCCAGTTCTGCCATCGCCAGCGCGGACAGCGGCGTCTGTTCCGCCGGCTTGATGACGATGGTGCAGCCCGCCGCGATGGCCGGCGCAACCTTGCGCGTGATCATGGCAATCGGGAAGTTCCAGGGCGTGATCGCGGCGCATACGCCGATCGGCTGCTTGAGCACCACCATGCGCTTGTCGCTCCAGGTCGACGCGAGCACATCGCCGCTCACGCGTTTCGCTTCTTCCGCGAACCATTCGACGAAGCTCGCGCCGTACATCACTTCGCCTTTCGCCTCGGCCAGCGGCTTGCCTTGCTCCGCGGTCATCAGCGCGGCAAGATCGTTCGCATGCAGGATCAGCAGATCGAACCATTTGCGCATGACCGCCGAGCGTTCCTTGGCGGTTTTCGCGGACCACGACGGGAACGCCGCATTGGCCGCGTCGATCGCGTCGCGCGCCGCCTGCGCGCCCATGTTGGGCACCGAGGCAATGGCCTGGCCGTCGGCCGGATTGGTCACGGGGAACGTCGTCTCCGCACCGATCCACGCGCCGTTCAGGTACGCCTGGGTGCGGAGCAGGGAAGCGTCACTGAGTTGGGGAATGCCTTTGGCCTGTTGTTGCATGACTTGTCTCCGTGCGAAGTTGGGGGATGGGCAAAAAATCAAGCATACCCCAATCGATAGCGCTCTGCTGGCGGCGGGATGCGCCTCGTCTGGTGCTCATTGCATCCGTTTTGTCTTTCAACGAACTTCTCACTCGGTCCACTAGCGTCGCCGCTCTTGCTCTCGCATGGTGCGCACGAAGTCGGCGAGGCGTCTGCCTTCCTGGCTGGGATAGGTGTCGTGCGCATCGAGCCGGCGCACGCGGTCGAGGCGGAAGGAGCGGAAATCCTGGCGCAGCTCGCACCACGCTGCAAGCAGCCAGGTGCCGCCGAAGAAATAGAGGGCCAGCGGCCAGGTGACGCGATCGGAAATACGTGCGTTGACGTCGGCGTACTCGACGCGCAGCTTGCTGCGCCGCCTGATCGCCTGCCGGATCAGTTCAAGCCGCTCGCCATGCGCCGGGTCGATATGGAAGCTCGGCGCGAACAGTGCGCTCGCCTCGACGAACTCGCGCTTCTCCTTCGGCAGGGCCAGTGTGATTTTCGCGAGCGACGCCGCGGCGGACGCGGCGAGCTGCGGCCCGCCCCATGCCTGCACCATGCGCATGCCGATCACCAGCGCATCGATTTCGTCGGGAGAAAACATGAGCGGCTGCAAGTCGTAACCGGACTTGATCCGATAGCCGATGCCGGCTTCGCCTTCGACCGGCACGCCGGACAGCGACAGGTCGCGGACGTCGCGGTAGATCGTGCGTTCCGACACGGAGAGCCATTCGGCCAGTTGCCTGGCGGTCGTCAGGCGGCGGCCGCGCAGGTACTGGGCGATCTGGAACAGGCGGTCGGCGCGGCGCATCAGGCGACGGGTCGGAGTGCGGTCACGACACGGTATCGTGTGTCATGACCGCCACGGCCAGGATGATGTTGTGCATGCATCGCGCCATTCTGGCAAATGCGCGTCGCGGCGTCCACCATGCTCAAGGCAGAGAATGCAGGGCGAGGCGGTTGCCTTCGGTATCGATGAAATGCGCGATGAAACCGATGTCCTGCGGCAGCTCCGTCTTCTTCATCACGATACGGCCGCCTGCGGCTTCAACGCGCGACAGGACGGCGTCGAGGCCGCTGCTGGCATCCAGGTAGAGCACCGGGCCGTTGGGATTCGGCACGAAATGTTCGCCGTGGATGACGCAGCCGACGCTGTTGCCGTCCGCTCCGCCGAAGATGCCCATCGGGAACTCGCCGAATTGCTCAACCTTCAGCTTGCTGTCGAAAATGGTTTCGTAGAACTTGACTGCGCGGGAAAAGTCGGTGGACGGGATTTCAAACCAGTTGACCTTCGTTTGCATGATGTCGCTCTCCTTTGTTGGCATGCCACACGGCACAGGGACATCATGCGAGAGTGCTCCTGACAGCATCGTGTCAGGAGCGATTGCGGACGAAGACCAGACCGCGATCAGGCCTCTTTCGGCTTCGCTTCGTCGCGCCGGTTGAACCCCGCCACCATGTCGAAGCGGAACAACCGGCATTCCAGTGCGCCGTTGAAGAACGGCGTCTTGCGCGACTCCTTCAGGCGTAGCATTTTCGGCAGGCTGAGATCGGCCGTGAACAGGAACACCTGCCATCCGGCAAAACGCTGTTTGAGCGTGCCGCTGAACTCGCGATAGAACGCCGCCGCCATCTCGTCCGGCGCCTGCGAGCGGTCGCCGCGCACGCCGATGCGCTCGCCGTAAGGCGGATTGGTCAGGACGATGCCGGGCGTCTCGCTCGGCGGTTTCACTTCCTGCGCTTCGATCTGCTTGAGCGGCACGTCGAACTGGATGCCGGCATTGCGCAGGTTGTTGCGCGTCATCACGATCATGTCGCCGGAAATGTCGCTGCCGAAAATGCTCGGCGCGGTCGGCAGCGGACTCGGCTTGAAGCTGCCCTTGATCGCAAGCCACTCGTCCTTGTCGAAACCGAGGAATTTTTCAAACGCGAAACTGCGGCGCGCGCCGGGAGGAATACCGGCGAGGATCTGCGCCGCTTCCACGATGATGGTGCCCGAGCCGCACATCGGATCGAACAGCACGGTGCCCGGCTTCCAGCCCGCGACGCGCAGCAAACCCGCCGCCAGATTTTCGCGCAAGGGCGCGTCGCCGGTCTCCTGCCGCCAGCCGCGCTTGAACAGCGCTTCGCCCGAGGTATCGAGATACACGGTGTAGGTGTTGGCATCGAGGAAGCCGACGATGCGCATGTCGGGCGTGCGCGTGTTCACCGAAGGGCGCTTGGCGTACAGATCGCGGAAGCGGTCGCACACCGCATCCTTGATCTTCAGCGTGGTGAACTCCAGGCTCTTCAGCGGCGACTTGATCGCGGTGAGATCCACGCGGATAGTATGATCGACATCGAACCATTCCTCCCACGGCTGCGCCAGCGTCAGGTCGTAGATGTCGTTCTCGTTCTTGTAGCTCCCGTTGGCGATGCGCAGAAGGACGCGCGAAGCGATGCGTGAATGCAGATTGATGCGATAACTGTCCGCCAGCGCCCCCGAGCAATGCACGCCGCCCGGCACCTGGTTATGCACCTTCAGCGTACGGCTCTGCTGCGCAATCTCATGGATTTCTTCAGCCAGCGCCGCTTCCAGCCCGCGCGGGCAGGGGCAGAAAAATGAATAAGTCATGGAGTACCCTTTATCCGTAAGTAAAAATCATGTGTCCACGAAAAACACGAAAGGCACGAAAAAGTCTTTTCAAATTGACGCCGATGTGCCGGCAGGCGCTATCGAAAATTTTCGTGTCTTTCGTGTTTTTCGTGGACAAAAAAACCGTCCGTGGACAACCCGACGATGCGCGTCAAGCCATCCCGGCGAACGCACGCTCGACGAAGGCCAGCCGGTCCTGTCCCCAGAAACCTTCGCCGTCGACGACATACCAGGGCGAGCCGAAGACGTTGGCGGCGATGGCGTCATCCGTGTAGCGGTCGTATTCGGTTTGCACGCTGGTGGTCTCGGACGACTTCACCAATGCCTTGCCGTCGTGGCCGCATTCGAGTGCGAGCGCGGCCAGGGTGTCAGGGTCGTTGATGTTCCGTTCATCCACCC
The DNA here is from genome assembly GCA_021821365.1 of Pseudomonadota bacterium. Lineage (GTDB taxonomy): Bacteria > Pseudomonadota > Gammaproteobacteria > Burkholderiales > Burkholderiaceae_D > Noviherbaspirillum. The sequence continues at coordinate 10,325 of JAKACN010000085.1, forward strand.
ACACCGCGCGCATGATTGCGCCGGTGAGGTTGAGTGCGGCGTCCGTGCCGTGCGCGAGGCGAGTGGCGATGATGAGTTTTGCCGCCGCGTCGGGAGGGACGGGGAAGAACTTCGGCTGCAGGTTGAGCGGGAGGTTCAGGTATTCGCTCCAGCGCTTGAGCTCGACGAGGCGATAGGCCTGCCGTTGTGCAGGTCGTTTAGCGAGCGGCAGGCCGCCGGAGACGCTGAACACCCTGCCGAGATCGCAGGGTTTGATGTCGATCTGCACGCCGTATTTTTTTGCCAGCGCGACGAATCGTTCATGACCGAGATAGGCCCACGGAGATTGCGGGGCAAAGTAGTATTCGCAGGTCTTCGCCATGGCGGCCTCCAGCAGATTTAGAAAGGTTTGACGACCACGAAGATCACGACCAGCAGCAGGGCGATGGTCGGCAGTTCATTGAACCAGCGGAACCAGACATGGCTGCGCTTGTTCGCGCCGCGTTCGAAGGCCTTCAGCAGCGCGCCGCACCAGTGCTGGTAGCCCACCAGCAGTACGACGATCGCCAGCTTCGCATGCATCCAGCCATTGCCCGGACCGACCTTGCCGATGCCGTAGTAGAGCCATAGCACCAGGCCGAGCGCGAGCGCCGGGACTTCCAGCATGAACATGAAGCGGTACAGCTTGCGCGACATCGTCATCAGTCGCTGCGTTGCAGCCGGTTCGGTTTCCATCGCCAGGTTCACGAAGATGCGCGGCAGATAGAACAGGCCGGCGAACCAAGAGGCGACGAAGAAGATATGGAAGGCTTTTACCCAGAGCATGGTTATGTGATGTCTTGTAGTTGTGCGCGAAGTGCGGATTCAAAATGATCAAATGACTTTAACCCTCGCAATGTCGAGAAGTCCTGCGTCAATTCAGCGACTCTCGGGCGGCGCTCCTCCGGACGGAATTTTTGTAACGCGCGCCCTGATTTTTCAGATGCCTTCGTTAACGCATCAAAGAGGGCTTGTTTAGGATCAGAAATATCTTCCCACTTTTTTTTAGGCGGCAACGTAAGTTGAAGAGTTCCATTTCTATTACCAGCAGCCTCGCGAATAGCTACTTCATTCGACAACAACCATGCTTCTGTCATTTTAATTGGAATAATAGGGACCCAATTGGTATGTGCATGATCAAGGGCCGAACGAATTTCTGCGAGTCTGACGTCATGGCCTTGTGAGTCTGCGTCTCGATGCACGAATAAAAGATCACAGGGAAAAGCGCGTAGTGCAGCAGGTATTTTGTCTCTCAAACTAGTGCCGACCTTGCCTAAATTCTTTGCCAGTTGCGGTGTGAAGCTTAGATGCGGTTTGCACTGAGCGATTGTCCAGTTGATGATAGTGATTAAGGTTGCATCGGAACTACCTTCCGGCAAAAGCGTATAAGTCATTGATCTGGTCATTTGCTTTGTTCTTCTGCAAGTGAAAGCTGATGTTCTAAATAACGCCTAACGCTGTCGTCCTCTGAATCTTTGGAATGAGTATCGGCAACCAGATAATCTAACAGCATACCGAAGCCAACAGGGGAATCATGACTAATGCTGTCTCGCCAAGTGTTCTCTATCGATGCGAATTTTGATAACGAGGTTCCATCTCGTTGGTAGACTTGAGCGACTACAAGATCGGCCGTTTTTATGTTCTGAATGACAAGCGGTGAATGAGTATTGATAATGACTTGTCGGAGTGGATTGTCTGACTCACCGGCGTCCACCGGAAAGTCAGTATCTACCGCCATGCGATATAGAAGATCGATCATAACGGGGATGCGACCAGGATGGATACCGTTCTCCGGTTCTTCGAGGCAGATAACTCCGGCCGATTCTGTATCCGCCCTAATAATGGACAGAGCCAAGAAACGTAGTGTGCCGTCGGAGAGAAATCTGGCTTCGTGTTTTATCCCACTTGTGGTTTCAAGGTAGAGGGTTTTTAGTTGGCGTTTATCGTCTATGTCGACATAGATATTCTTTACTTCAGGCAAGAGTTTCGCCAACTCATTTGCGATGTCGGCATTTTTCCCCAAACGTGCCAAAGTGGCCGGCAAGTGTTTTCCAGTATCAGACACCGTGCTTGCGGAAATGAAATTATCAGGCTGGCGTAGCGAACTCGATTCAAGCTGCAATAATGTCCAGGACTGCATTTCTCGACGTGCAGCAAGTACAGTCGGCCTTTCAATTGTGTTGATACTGCTTAAGGCGGTGCGTCCAGTCTTGGAAATCAGGATGGTAATGGGTTGTCCGCTGGTTTGGTCTTGGCGGATTTTTACAACCGGATGACCATTTTCTGTTTCTGTGTAAATAAAATCTATTCTGCTAACGCCGTGATAAACAGAGTCAAAAAATTCCCTAGTCATCGGAAAGCCAAGTCTATTCTTGGCTTCGCCTTTTTGAATATGCGTCAAAGATTCTTCGACCAGTTCAATACCTTCCGGGGTTGACGGGCCGGCCGGAATATATTTCAGGATTAATTTGTATTTTAAGTAAGTAACTTTGGGGATTGCTTCTCGAGCAAAATCATCAACTACTTTCTTACCCACTAGGAATTCGGCTTCGAATTCCATTTGGGAGGCTTGAGACGAAACAGTTTTAGTAAAAAGGGACGAAATGTTCGGCCGTTGTGGAGAAGGATGGTTAGCACGTTCTTCTCGATTACGAACGCGAGTGGCTGCATCGATAATCGGGATGTCTGCAAGATCCTTAAGAAAAAGGATGGCGTCGAATAGATTGGATTTTCCAACACCGTTTGTTCCTGCGATACACGTAAGTGGGCCGAAAAGCACATCTACATCTTCGAGGCTCTTAAATCCTTTTACCTTCAGTCTAGTCAGCATTCGATTGCTCCCTCATTCGCGTACTTCACCGTGACCGAATACCACATACTTCAGCGAGGTCAGTCCTTCCAGCCCGACCGGACCGCGCGCATGCAGCTTGTCGTTCGAGATACCGATCTCCGCGCCCAGACCGTATTCGAAGCCGTCGGCAAAGCGTGTCGATGCATTCACCATCACCGACGCGGAATCGACTTCGCGCAGGAAACGTATCGCGCGCGTGTAATCCTCGGTCACGATGGCATCGGTATGCTGCGAGGAGTAGGCATTGATGTGCTCGATGGCCTGGCCGACGTCGTCCACGATCTTCACCGCGAGAATGGCGGCGAGGTATTCGGTGCGCCAGTCTTCCTCGCTGGCGGCGGCGAGGTGCGGATAGCCGGCGAGAATCTTGCGCGCATCGTCATCCGCGCGCAGTTCCACGTCCCTGGCGCCATACAGCTCGGCCAGCTTCGGCAGGATCTGCGGCGCGATGCCACGCGCCACCAGCAGCGTTTCCATGGTGTTGCAGGTACCGTAGCGATGGCACTTGGCGTTGAAGGCGATCTTCAGCGCCTTCTCGGCGTCCGCCTTGTCGTCGATGTACACATGGCAGATGCCGTCGAGATGCTTGATCATCGGCACCTTCGATTCCTTCATCAGGCGCTCGATCAGGCCCTTGCCGCCGCGCGGCACGATCACGTCGACATACTGCGGCATGGTGATCAGTTCGCCCACCGCGGCGCGGTCGGTGGTTTCGACGATCTGCACCGCATCTTCCGGCAGTCCCGCACCGGCAAGCCCTTCTTTCACCAGCTTTGCCAGCGCCTGGTTGCAATGGATCGCTTCCGAGCCGCCGCGCAGGATGGTGGCATTGCCGCTCTTGATGCACAAACCTGCTGCATCGACCGTTACGTTCGGGCGCGCTTCGTAGATGATACCGATCACGCCCAGCGGCACGCGCATCTGGCCGACCTGGATGCCGGTCGGGCGATATTTCATGTTCGAGATTTCGCCAATCGGATCGGGCAGGGCGACGATCTGCTCCAGCCCTTCGGCCATGGTCGCGATGGCCTTGTCCGAAAGGGTCAGGCGGTCAAGCATGGCGTCAGCCAGGCCATTGGCGCGAGCCGCTTCCAGGTCCTTCTGGTTCGCGGCGCGCAAGGCAGGCGCTTCTCGGCGGATGGCAGCGGCGATCAGGGACAGCGCCTGGTTCTTGGCGCGGGTATCGGCCTTGGCCATCGCACGCGACGCCTTGCGGGCGCGCTGGCCGACTTCGTTCATGTAATGCTTGATGTCCATTTGTTGACTCTGCTTCAGCTATTCCAAAACCTGTAACGCGATGATCGGCGCTCTCGCTGCCGCATTGGCGTGCACGGCGCAATTTTTTGTCCACGAAAAACACGAAAAAGAAACTTTCGTATCTTTCGTGGACATCCATAGCGCTACCGTCACGACAATGGTACGCACAGCGCATCCTACGATGCTGTCCGCGTCGGTGTGTGCGGCACACTCCGCCTGTGATCCATGGTGCAATTTTTTGTCCACGAAAAACACGAAAAACACAAAAAGAAATTTTCGTGTCTTTCGTGTTTTTCGTGGACATCCATAATGCACTAGCTGCGCGCGACCCTCAGTCCGAGCTGAAGCAACGCATCCCATGCATCGCCCGCAAACGCCTTCGCCCGCAATCCTTTGACCATCTTATCGATTTGCGCCGCTTCCTGCAGGGCGCCTTCCAGCGTCGACAGCTTCAGCCTGCGCAGCGCGGGTTCCATCAAGCGTTCGCGCGGGCCCCAGATGCGGTATTCCTTGAGCAGCATGCCGATCGCCTTGCCCTGCGCGGCGCCGGCCTTGATCTTCAGCAGCGTGCGGATTTCCTCGGCCATCGCCCACAGAACCAGCGGCAAGGCTTCGCCTTCGCCTTTCAGTCCTTCGATCATGCGCACCAGCCGCGCCGCATCGCCGGACAGCATCGCTTCGTTCAGCTTGAAAACATCGTAGCGGGCGACGTTCAGCACCGCGTCCTGTACCTGCTCGAAGCTGAGCTTGCCCTCCGGATGCAGCAGCGCAAGCTTCTGGATTTCCTGGTGCGCCGCGAGCAGATTGCCTTCGACGCGATCGGCGATGAAGTCGATGCTCTGCCGGTCGGCGCTCTGCCCTTGCGCGGCCAGCCTCGCACCGATCCACGCCGGCAACTGTGCACGCTCCACCAGCGGAATGTCGATGTATACGGCAGCCTGCTGCAAGGCGGTGACCCAGGCGCTTTTTTGCGTTTGCCAGTCGAGCTTGGGCAGCGCGATCAGCGTCACGTTGTCCGGACTCAGCGACGCTGCATAGTCCTGCAGCGCCTGCCCGCCATCCTTGCCCGGATTGCCGGTGGGGATGCGCAGCTCGATCAGCTAGCGTTCGCGGAACAGCGATTGCGACTGCGTGGCCGCGAGCAGTTCGCCCCACTTGAAACTGCGTTCGACCACCAGCACCTCGCGTTCCGAAAAGCCCTGCGCGCGCGCCGTCTTGCGGATCTTGTCGGCCGCTTCGAGCGCCAGCAGGTGCTCGTCGCTGGTGATTACATACAGGGGCGCGAGCGATTTCGCCAGGTGCGCGTCGAGGGCGTCGAGCCGCAGCTGCATGCCGGTCCTCAGGCCCGCTTGAGCACGGCCATCCGGCGCAGGATCTGCTGCACCAGATCGGATTGCATGTCGCGGTAGAGCATTTCCTCTTCCTTCTCTTTTGCGATGGCCTGCGCTTCATTGAAGCTGAGATCGCGCTTGAGCGTGATCTCGGTCGGCGGCAGCAGTTCTGCGCCCTTCGGGTCGGTCACGCGAAAGCGCACCTTGTAATACAGCGTGTGCTCGCGCGGACGGCCCTGCGTGTTCAGCAGGACGGTCGTGTTCCTCGTTTCGGACAGGACCTCGACGTTTGCCTCGGCGGCCTTCGGATCGGCCACGATCGTCGTCTCTCCGCTGGCGCGGATATTGCGGCGCAGTTCGACGCCGAGCGGCGAGGTTTCCGGAACGCCGATGTAGATCGTCCTGAACGGCAGGTTGGCCTGGCCGTTCGCCCCGCGCAGCTGGAAACCGCACGCGGACAGCGCAAGGACGGAAGTCAGGGCAAGGACGGCTCGGCGTTTCATGCGTGCTCCGGAAAGATCAGGCGACAATGTTGACCAGCTTGCCGGGCACGACGATGACCTTCTTCGGCGTGCCTTCGACAAATTTTTTCACGTTTTCGTTGGCCAGCGCCGCCGCTTCGATCGCCGCCTTGTCGGCGTCCTTCGGCACCTTCACGCTGCCGCGCAGCTTGCCGTTGACCTGCACCACCAGCTCGATCTCGGCCTGCTCCAGCGCCGCCGGATCGACCTTCGGCCAGGGAGCATCGAGAATGTCTCCGAATGCCGCTGCAAAGCCGAGTTCCTGCCACAGCACATGCGTGATGTGGGGCGCGACCGGATACAGCACGCGCAGGAAGACCGACAGACACTCCGCGATCACCGCATTGGTCTGTGCGGAATCCTCCAGCTTGGCGCCTTCCATGGTGTTCAGCATCTTCATGCAGGCGGACACGACGGTGTTGTACTGCAGGCGGTGGAAGTCGTGATCGGCCTGCTGCAGGATCTTGTGGGTCTCGCGGCGCAGCGCCTTGTGCGTCTCGGGCAGGGTGCCGAAATCGATGTCGGACGATGCCTTTACGCGGTCTGCCTGTGCAACGGCATAGGCCCACACGCGGCGCAGGAAGCGGTTCGCACCTTCGACGCCGGCGTCGTTCCACTCCAGCGTCTGTTCCGGCGGCGAGGCGAACATCACGAACAGGCGGGCGGTGTCCGCGCCGAACTGGTTGATCAGCTCCTGCGGATCGACGCCGTTGTTCTTCGACTTCGACATCGTGCCCACGCCTTCGTAGTTCACGGCCGAACCGTCGCTCTTGAGCTTGGCGCCGACGATGCGGCCGCCGTCGTCATAGACGTTCTCGACGTCCTGCGGCCAGAAGTATTCGATGCCGCCCTGCGGGGTGCGGCGCGAGTAGATGTGATTCAGCACCATGCCCTGCGTCAGCAGGTTGACGAAGGGCTCGTCGACCTTCACCAGGCCGAGGTCGCGCATGACCTTGGTCCAGAAGCGCGCATACAGCAGGTGCAGAATCGCGTGCTCGATGCCGCCGATGTACTGGTCCATCGGCATCCAGTAGTTCGCGCCGTCGGCCACCATCTTCTCGTCGTTCTTCGGATCGCAATACCGCATGAAGTACCAGGACGAATCGACGAAGGTGTCCATGGTGTCGGTCTCGCGCCGCGCCGGCTTGCCGCACTGCGGGCAGTCGCAGCGCAGGAAATCTTCGCGCTTGTTGAGCGGATTGCCGGTGCCGTCCGGCACGCAATCCTGCGGCAGCACGACCGGCAGGTCCTTCTCGGGAACGGGGACCGAACCGCAGCTTTCGCAGTGGATGATCGGAATCGGTGTGCCCCAGTAGCGCTGGCGGCTGATGCCCCAGTCGCGCAGGCGCCAGGTCGTCTTCTTCTCGCCGATGCCCTTGGCAGCCAGTTCGGCCGCCACCTTGTCGACGGCGGCCTTGTAATTCAAGCCATCGAAGGCGCCCGAGTTGACCGTCACGCCGCGCTGCTTGTCGGCATACCATTCCTGCCAGGCGTCGGTGGAGTAGTCCTCGCCTTTGACGGCGATTACCTGCGTGATCGGCAGCGCGTACTTCTTCGCAAACGCAAAGTCGCGCTCGTCATGTGCCGGCACACCCATCACGGCGCCGTCGCCGTAGCTCATCAGCACGTAATTGCCGACCCATACCTCGACCTGCGCACCGGTCAGCGGATGGGTGACGAACAAGCCGGTCGGTTGGCCTTCCTTTTCCTTGAGCGCGAGTTCGGCTTCCGTCGTGCCGCCTTTCTTGCATTCCTCGATGAAGGCGGCGAGCTTCGGATTGGTCGCCGCCGCGTGCGTGGCGAGCGGATGTTCCGGCGCCACGGCGCAGAAGGTCACGCCCATGATGGTGTCCGCGCGCGTGGTGAACACGAACATCTTGCCGTCCTGGATCAGGTTGCCCTGCGCGTCGCGGATATCGTGCGGGAAGGCGAAGCGCACGCCTTCGCTCTTGCCGATCCAGTTTTCCTGCATCACGCGCACGCGCTCCGGCCAGCCGGGCAGTTTGTGTTGCACATGATCGAGCAATTCCTCGGCGTAGTCGGTGATCTTCAGGTAATAGCCGGGGATCTCGCGCTTTTCGACCAGGGCGCCGGTGCGCCAGCCGCGGCCGTCGATCACCTGCTCGTTGGCGAGCACGGTCTGGTCGACCGGGTCCCAGTTCACCGTGGCCATCTTCTTGTAGATCACGCCCTTTTCGAACAGGCGGGTGAACAGCCACTGCTCCCAGCGGTAGTAG
>JAKACN010000353.1 GCA_021821365.1 Pseudomonadota bacterium
CACCCGGGCGTCAATGCAGCTTCGTCCGCGGGCGCGTCGGCCGGGTGAGCGTGTCGGCGACGACGAGCAGTCCCGTCCGCAAGGCGCCGAAGAGCGCGCGCTGGTGCAGGCGATAGAGACTGCGGTAGAGCACGCGGGCGAGCCAGCCCTCGACGTGCACCGACCCGGTGAGGTTGCCCATGAGACTGCCGACCGTGCTGTATTCGCTCAGCGAGACGAGCGAGCCGTAATCACGATACTGGAACGCCGGCAGCGGCCCTTCCTGCCGCCTCGATAGCACCTCCGCAAGAAACACCGCCTGCTGGTGCGCGACCTGCGCGCGCGGCGGCAGAGCCGTGCCGTTTACCGGGCAAACATAGCTGGAACAATCGCCCAGCGCAAACACGCCGGGATCTCCCACCGTCTGCAGGCTGGGACTGACCGCAACCTGCTTCAGCCGGTTCACCGGCAGGCGCAGCGAGAGGCACAGGTCAGGCGCTTCGACGCCCGCCGCCCAGACTGTCATGTCCGACGCATGGCGCTCGCCCGCCGCATCATGCACCGCATCGGCATCCACGCGCGCCACCGTCGTGGACGCGCAAACCTCGATGCCGAGCGCACGCAGGTAACGCGCAGCACGCCGCGACAGGCGCGGGTTCAGTTGCGGCAGCAGGCGGTCGCCACGCTCGATGATGCGAATGCGCACGTCGCGCACCGGATCGAGCGAGTGGACCTTGTACTGCGCCAGCGTCCGCACGGTATGGCGCAGTTCCGCCGCCAGTTCGACACCGGTAGCGCCGCCGCCGACGATCACGATATTCACCGCGGCATCCGCCCGTGCGGCGCCACTCTCCGCCCTGCGCAGACTGGCCTTCATGCAGCTCGCGAGGAATCGCTTGCGGAAGGATTCGGCGTCATGCACGCTGTCGAGCGTCAGAGAATGTTCCGCGGCGCCGGGGATATGGAAGAAGTTGGTGATGGCGCCGCACGCCAGGACCAGCTTGTCGTATCGCACGCGGCGTTGCGGCAGCACTTCCGCGCCGCCTTCAATGCCACCAATGCCATCGATGCCATCGATGTGATATGGCCCGATCTCGACCGTGCGCGAACCGCGATCGATGCGCAGCACCTCGCCGCACATGAAATGGAAGTGATGATTGGCAGCCTGCTCCGAATAGTCGAGCTGGTGCACCTGCGGATCGAGTTTGCCTGACGCAACGGTGTGCAGCAATGGTTTCCAGAAGTGCGTCGGCGAGCGGTCGACCAGGACGATTTTCGCGTGGCCGCCGGCACCGATGCTGTCTCCCAGACGAGTCGCAAGTTCAAGCCCGCCGGCTCCTCCTCCCACGATGACGATTGTTTCCATTTCGTGCCTCCAGACAGATTGAATATTCGAACAGGGACCGCATGCCGCGCAGGGCATGCCGGGAAACCGCCGCGAGCGGTTGGATATTGAAAAGGGAGCGATCGCCTTTGCGCAGCGCCGCTCAGGCGGCCATTCGCGCCGGTGTCGACTGCGTCTGCGCCGCCACGCTCGCACGCGGTCCCTTGCGCAGCGCACGCAATGCATGCAGGGAGTCGAGAGTCACCGCAGGACGCGTGCTTTCGCGCGCCGCGCTCCTGTGCTCCATCCAGTAGCGCAATTCCTTCCACTGCGGACACCACAGGTCCGCGCCGGAAATGCGCGCAATGTCCTTGTCATACGGCCCGACGGCAATGGTGCCGATGCCGGCCCGGTGCGCTGCCCGCAGGGCGGGCGCACCGCTGTCGATCGCCACGCAGGCGTGCGCATCGATGCCCACGGTCCGCAGCGCGAGATGAAACGGGCCATTGTCCGTCTCTCCGCCAAAATCGGCGCCGCCAATCACCGCTGAAAATCTGTTGGTCACGTCATTGCCGAATGCCCGGTCGAGCAGCGCAGCGGCAGTTCCCGGCGCCATGTCGGTCACTACGGCCAGCTTGCGGCCATGCTCCAGCGCGTCCTCCATCAGGGACATGCAGGCAGTGTTCAGTTCCGGACGGCGGGCGAGCACCGCATCGCGGAACAGCCTGTGCTTTTCCTGCATCAGCCGTACGGCATCCTTGCCGTTGACCGGCAGGGACAGCTTGTCGATCACGGCAGCCAGCGCATTCGTCGCGCCCCAGATCCGTGACGCATGACGCAATTGCGGCAGTGACCACCGCATGCCGAGACTGCAGCTTGCGAATGCGCCGTTGCATGCTTCCAGCTGCGCCGCTTCCGTATCGAGGATGACGCCGTCCAGTCCGAGAATGAGTGTTTCGATTTCCATGTGATATTGCCCGCCGATAGTCGATGCTGTTGTGTTCGCTGTTAATATAAGCGTAAGCGATTGAAAAGAAAAATTAATTTTTATACTTATTTGATAAGGCATTACTTATGCACCTCGCCAGCTTCAAGCAATTGCAGGCCCTGCTCCTGGTGGCGCGCCACGAGAGCGTGTCGCGCGCCGCGGAGGCGCTGCACGTGACGCAACCCGCGGTATCGCTGCAATTGCGCATGCTGGAAGAAGCGGCCGGCACGCCCCTGACGCGCAAGGTGGGGCGCGGCATCCAGTTGACTGCGGCGGGCGAGGTCATGGTCGGCTACGCGGAGCGCATTCTGCGCCTGTGGAATGAAGCGACTGATGAAGTGGCGGCGCTCAAGGGCGTCATCAGCGGCACCTTGCGCATCGGCGCAATCACGACTGCGGAGTATCTCCTGCCGCCGATGCTGGTGCGGTTCACCACCGAACGGCCGGATGTGCGCATCAAGCTGCAGGTGGGCAACCGCAACGAGATCGTGAACATGCTCGGCAAGCACGAGATCGACCTGGCGATCATGGGCACGCCGCCGCGCGAACTGCGCACCAATGCAGCCCGCTTCGCGCGGCATCCGATGGCATTCATCGCCAGTCCGAATCACCCGCTGATGAAGAAGAAGCAGGTCACGCTGGCCGACATCATGGAAGCCAACCTGCTCGTGCGCGAACGCGGCTCCGGCACGCGGACCGCCATCGAGCGCCTGTTCAAGGAGGCCGGCTATCCGTTGCGCATCGGATCGGAACTGTCGAGCAACGAAGCGATCAAGCGCATGGTCGTGGCCGGCCTCGGCATCGCCTTCCTTTCGGTCCATGCCTGCACGCTGGAATTCGAGGCGGGGCTGGTGCAGATGCTGCCGATGGCGGAGAATCCGGTGGAAGCCGACTGGTACGTGATGCATCTCAGCGACCAGCATATCCCCGCTGTCGCCGCAGCCTTCCAGGACTTCGTCATCGAACACGGCCAGGAAGCCGTGCGTCGGCAGCTTGCTCCCTTTCTGCGCGACCTTGCGAAACAGCAGCCGCCGAAAAAGAATCGCCGCGCCCCCGCGCCTGCGCGCTGATCACGCGGAAAACGCGCCCCGCGTTTCTTCGTATCCATGGCATTCACCGGACCGCCAGTACTACGGCATCCTGTCGCGGCACGACACGCAGCAACCGGGCGCCGGTTCGATATCGGCGCGATGCGGCCGCCAGATCCGCAAGGCATTCCTCGCCGCAATGCAGGCCTCGGCCTGAAGCACGGAACTATTCCACGGTCTTTCCAGCCAAATAGAAGGGAGCCGGCGCGCCGTCGGCTGCTTTCGGAAGGATCGTTCCATGCAGCAGCTCCCTCCTGTCTCCGCTGCACTTCATGCTTCGGAGAACGCCTATCTCCTGCTCTCAGCGGACTTGCGGATCGTCGACGCCAACGATGCGTTCCTGCGTATTTCCGCACGCACGAGCAACGATCTCGCCGGACGGTCGGTATTCGACGCCTTTCCCTCGGCAA
>JAKACN010000086.1 GCA_021821365.1 Pseudomonadota bacterium
GTTGTCTTGCGCGGCACCGGCCTTTGCCATCTACAAATGCGAATCGGACGGCAGCGTCCGCTACAGCGACATGCCCTGCCCAGACGCGAAGGTGCTGGATGTCAGGAGCGTATCGCCCGCCGATGCCGCCGATGCGCATCAGCAGGCCGTTCGGGACAGGAAGAAGCTGAAGCAGCTTGAAGATGTCCGCCACAAGAGCGAGCGGCAGGAAGAAAAGGAACGCCGGAATGCCGCGCGCGCCCAGGCCGCTGCGCACAAGGCGTGCACGAGACTGGCGCTACGGAAGAAATGGGCCGACGAAGACGCCGCCTCCGCCACGGGAAAATCGGCTGTTAACGCAAAGAGAAAAGCGCGTCGCGCCGAAGAACGCTATCAAACGGAATGCGGAAAGACCGGTTAGGTCAATTGGTCGGTTCGAGGGGAAGAAGTAAGCACCGCGCTGTTTGATGCTGCAATCATTTCTGTCCCCGAAAAACACAACAAGCACAAAAAATGAACACGATGTCCATGCTTGTCGTGGGGTACGCCGGGTGCTTTCCGTGGACAACCCAAGCGCTTAATGCTGTCCGTCCAGCAGTGTAATCAGGGGCTGCAACGCATCGGACTCGTGCGCCTCCAGCGACGACGCCTGCAACGCCACGTCACGCGCCAGATCGCGCATACGCCATTCGATTTCATTCACCGCGACGGCGGTCTCGAAGAGGATGTCGGTACTGCGCGCTTCGAACATGCCGGAGGCCTGCTCCAGGCAAACGTCGAGTCCGGTGCTGCTGATCGCGCGCTGTATGCAATTGGTGCGCTGCAGCGCGTCGGTCAGTATCTGGCTTCCCTTCTTGGACCGCAGCGTGTTCGATTCCTGCAGCGTCTGTTCCTCCTGCAGCACCGCGCCGATGTGGTCGTACAAGGCTTGCACGCGCTGTTTTTCCTCGCCGGACGGCGCATCTCCTGCGTCCGTATCCGCGCCGGGTTCTTCGCGCGCTTTCTGCATCGCCGCCGAGACAGCGGAAACCAGTTCGTGCGCGTGTTCGCCGGGGATGATCTTCAAGGCGACCACCGCCCGCTTCAGCGGCTCGTCCTGGTTCGTCAATATCCCAGAAATCATTTCTGCGACCGAGATCACCTGCCCCGCCGCGCTGATCTGCGATCCCGAAATCTGGCGCGGGTAGCCGCCGCCGTCGAAGCGCTCGTGATGTTCGAACACAGCCTGCGCGACCGCCGGAGGATAATTCTCCAGACCTTCGATCAGCATCTGGCCGATACGTGGATGGACCACCACATGCCGCCACTCGTGCGGGAACAGGCGACGGTTCGAATGCAGGTATTCCGGATCGATGTACAGTTCGCCGATGTCGTGCAGCAGGCCGGCCAGGGCAACTACCGTCTGGTCCTTGGCACCCAGACCGAATTTCCTCGCCAGGCAGATCGACACCAGGCTGACCATCACGCTGTGCTGCAGCGCCGTTGGTCCGCCGCGCTCGATGATGGTGAGCATGGTGCTCATTGCGCTGCCGAACTGCAGTTCAGACAGAATCTGCAATGGCGACGGGCCGATTTCGACCAGCGAGAGCATGGACCGTATGGGAGCAATCGTATCGGCGATGCGCCGCGCTTCCGTGGCGACAGCATCGATATCGACGCCGGAATCCACCGCGATGCTGGACTCGAAGGGCTTGCTCAGGCGGCGCATGATCAACCGCTCCTGCAGGCTGCGCGAGATGCGGGCGCCCTTGGCCACCAGCTTCATGCCGCGGGCGTCGAAGATGTCTTCGGTCGCCTTGATATCGGCTTCCTCGGCAAGATTCATCACTTTGTCGAGGTAATGCTTGTTGACCGAATTAATTAAATGTTCATCTGACATCGGGCGTTCTTTTGATGGGGGCATGCCAATACAGTGGCGCGCCGAATCCTGTTCCGCAAAGTCAATCGACAACAACCGGGAGAAGCCAAGATCTATTTTGCCTCGTTCGTTTCCATACGTAAACACATCTTGGCAAAAGCGCCATGCGGCGATACACGGGTTTGACATGCCGTGTCGCATGACAAGGATTGACCGGACGGTCTGAGGTGGGGGAACAGGTGGGGAACGAGTGGCCTGCCCAGCAGGAATCGAACCTGCGACCCTCAGCTTAGAAGGCTGATGCTCTATCCAACTGAGCTATGGGCAGTGCATGAAAAGAAGTCAGGCGTGCGGCCAGTCAAAACGATAACACGTCGGGTCACCGCCTGCAGCGCGTAGCCTTGAAACGTGCGGATATTACATCTAATGACGCACGCTTTCAATGATCCGGAGATGATTAATGAGAATCCGGCCCAGGCAGCATGCCATCCCTGGCAATCAGCTTTTCGATCTGGTCGACCGGCACGGGCCGGCTCAGGTAGTAACCCTGCACCTGGTCGCAGCGTTGCGCGCGCAAGAACTCCAGCTGCTCCAGGGTTTCGACGCCTTCCGCGATCACCTTCATCTTCAGGCTGTGTGCAAGCGCGATCACGGCCTTGGCGATGGCGGCATCGTCCGCATCGGTGGTGATATCCCTGACGAAGGATCGATCAATCTTGAGCGAGTCGATCGGGAACCGCTTCAGGTAGCTCAACGACGAATAGCCGGTGCCGAAGTCGTCGATCGACAGATGCACGCCCATGTCGCTCAGCTTTTGCAGGATCTCTGCGGCAGCCTCCGGGCTTTCCATGATCACGCTCTCGGTGATTTCCAGCTCCAGCCATTGCGGACGGCAGCCGGTTTCCTCGAGGACGCGCGACACGGTCTTGACGATATCCTGCTGCTTGAACTGGCGCGCAGACAGGTTGACCGCCATCTTGAGCGGCGGCAATTCGCCACGGCCGCGCCACGCGCAGGCCTGGACGCACGCAGTCCGCAGCACCCATTCCCCGATCGGCACGATCAGGCCCGTGTCCTCCGCCACCGGTATGAAGTCACCCGGATACACCATCGCTTGCCCCGGGGGCTGCCAGCGCAACAGGGCTTCGACACCGATGATCCGCCCACCGGAAAGCTCCATCTGCGGCTGGTAATGCAGCATGAATTCTCCGCGCTCCAGCGCGCGGCGCAAGCCGCTCTCCAGCTTCAGGCGGTCGAGCGCCCTGGAATTCATTTCATGCGCGTAAAACTGAAAATTGTTGCGCCCGGCATCCTTCGCCCGGTACATCGCGGTATCGGCGTTCTTCAGTAGAGTCTGACCGTCATGTCCGTCCCGCGGAAACATGCTGATGCCGATACTGCCGGTCGGATAGAACTCATGGCCTTGCATCGTCATCGGCCGGGACAGGGCTTCGAGAATCTGCTGCGCCATGATCGCGGCGGCGTTTTCATTGGCAATGTCGGGCCAGATCACCACGAACTCGTCGCCGCCAAGCCGCGCAATGGTATCGCCGGCACGCACCGCGAACGCGAGGCGCCGCGCCACCTCGACGATGATCTTGTCGCCGACGTCGTGGCCCAGGCTGTCGTTGATGTTCTTGAAACGGTCGAGGTCGATCAGCATCACCGCCACCTGGCTGCCGGCGCGGTTCGCAAAGACCAGCGCCTGCGAAAGGCGATCCAGCAGCAGGGACCGGTTCGGCAGGTTGGTCAGCGCGTCGTAATTGGCGACATGCAGCAACTCCTCTTCGATCTGCTTGCGCCGCGAGATGTCTTCGATCACCGTGCTGAAATATCTGGGATTGCCTTCTTCGTCGCGCACGATGGAGGTGGTGAGGTTGACCCAGATGTAATAGCCGTTCTTGTGCCGGTACCGCTTCTCCCAGGTCTTTTCCTCCGCCTCGCCGTCGATCATGCGCCGCACTACCGCCCAGTCCCCGACCAAGTCTTCCGGATGAGTGATGTCCTGGAAGCTCATTTCCAGCAGCTCCTGCGTCGTGTAGCCGACGATCTCGGCGAGCTTCCGGTTCACCATCAACCAGCGCCCGTCCGGAGCGACGTGCGCCAGGCCGACCGCAGCCTGGTTGAAAGCCACCCGGAAGCGCTTCTCGCTCTCGCGCAGCACCGCCTCGCCCTTCAGGCGCTCGGTAATGTCGCGCACGACGGCCACCAGCAATTGCCGGCCTTCCGACTGCACGGCCCGCAGATACACCTCCACGGGTAGCCGCGTCCCGTCCTTGCGTTGATGGACACTGCGCAGGATGCCGGTCTTGCTCTCGCTGCGGATGACCTCATCGAAGCGGCGGTTGATCCTGTCGAGCTCCCCGTCGTCGGGCTTGAGGTCCTGCGGCCCGAGGCGCAGCAATTCCTCATGCGTATAGCCGAGCGTGGCCAGCGCGGTTTCGTTGGCGTCGATGATGCGCATCTGATCGCGGTCGACCAGGTACACGGCATCGATCGAACTGTCGAGCGCCATGCGGAAGCGGCGCAGTTCCTCCTGCGAGCGCACGCGCTCCGTGATGTCCTGCGCCATCAGCAGCAACACGCCTTCCTCTGCCATCAGGGCGCCGGAAATGTCGAATTCGAAATGGCGCACCGTTCCGCCGTCGGAAACCGTTACCAGCAGATCGTGCCGGTCCTCGCCGGTCATCAGCACCTGCTGCAAGCCCTCGGCGAGTTCCGGGCTGTCGACGAGCGTACCGACCGGCGTGCCGGTTACCTTCGCGTCGTCGGAAATGCCGAACATGCGGCACATCGCGCGGTTGATGGTACGAATGTGCAGGTCGGCGCCGATCGCCATCAGGCCCGACGGCATGAAGGCGACGATCTGTTCGGTGTAATTCTTGGCGCGAAGGATTTCCTTGCGGTCCGTCTGGAAATAGGTGTCGAGCGTGAGCACCACGTCCATGCACACGACCTTCAACAACGCATTGAGCGCGGCAAAGAGCTGGCCAGGTTCATCACGCATCGCATCCGCAAGAATCGGCACCGCACCCGTAACATACTTTCGGTAAGCGCCGACATACCATTTCGGTTCCAGACCGATGCGCTGGTGCACCACCCCGACCCGCAGCCGGTCCTTGACAAAGTCCGCGTCGTACAGGCCTTCGGTCAGGCGATTGAAGTACGCCACCTGCGCTGCCTTCAGGCGCTCGCTGCGGACTTTGTCGCCGAGCAGCGGATGAAGCTCGGGAAAAGTGTAGATATAGCCATGAAAGGAATCGACCAGCGCACGCTGGTGCGGCGCCAGCAATACGTGAATTTTTTTCAGCATCGCGATGTCCGCCTCAGAGATGTCGAGGACATGCTTGCGCTGCTCTATCCCGCTTGCGTCCAGGCCGATTTCGCTGGCGATGACGTCAACGAGCTCATCGAGACTTTTCATGCAAGGACTCCGCAAGAATACGGGGATATCGCCGGTGTATTACATGCAGACGCCAAAGTCTCCTCGCTCGCGACATGATGATGATGAAGAGTGACGATTATCTCAGCGTCGCCGGGGCATGGCAAACGCTAAATCGACGGTGTGTCATTCCTGCGTGGCCGATGTCTGGATGCTGCATTGGCCTGTTCCCTCCGCCTTTGCGGCGAGAGGGTGTCACGAGGGAATCTGTTGAGACAGTGATCCTACCGCTTCATGATCGCCAGCCCCGTCACCGCATTGAGCGGCGTGAATGTGGCATTGCCCGATGATGTCGCGGTCGATCCGGTTGCCATGCTATACATGACGGCCGCGCCCTGTGCGCCGCTGAAGAGCACACCGTCGATGCTGCCAATAGTGCGCGCACCGCAGGAGGGCCCGCTGCAGGTCGCGGTATGCGTGATGCCATTGACGCCGTTGAGCATCGTGCTGGAGTTGAATCCGTCACCCGGTTTGAGCGGCACATTGGTGGCACTCATGGTCCAGTTGCTGGTGTTGGTCGGCGCATTGAAGCTGACGTTGACACCCGCATTGACTTTGGCATTCGCGAAATCCGCGGTCAGCGTGACAGAATTCAGCGTGCCGGCATTCCCCTTGAAGTCGGTCGGGCTGGTCGCGCCGGCCAATGTGTAGGTCGCAGTGCCGGTCAGCGGAAGGCTGGTGAACGTGTCCATGCTGGTCAGCACGGGAGAAGCAATCCAGTGCACGCTGCGTCCGCTGTTATCGATCGTTCCCAGTTTGACTGCGCCGTCGCGGCTGTAGATGTCGATGCTGCCACCCTCCCAGCGTCCCCACGACACCGTCGCGCCACCGATCGTTGTCGATCTGGTATCGCGATTCACCGCGGTGCCGATCTTGACGGTCGCCGCCGCGTCTTGCGCAGCGCTGCCTCCACCCACTGGCGTGAATCCGCTTGCCACACCGAGGAACTCATTCAGCCCGTCCGCTCCGATAACCACGCGCGACGCCGGAGCTTCGCTGGCTTCGATGCTGCCACGGTAAACCGTCGGGTCGTTCATGATCAGCGAATCGCTCTTGATGCCGTAACTGTTGCTCCAGCCGTCCGTCAGGCCGACTGCGCGGAACGGCGTGTTTGCGTCCTGGACCGGGCCGGTGAATCCCGCCACGCCCTGGATCAGGTTATTGGTGAAGGTTGTATAGGTTTGTCCGCTGGCGCTGTCCACTTGTGTGGTCGGCGTCGCCGTTTGTATCGAATATTGCAAGGCTGCACTGGCCAGTCCGGAACCGAGCAGCGAGCCGTCGATGTGCCCGAAAGCGAAACCGGTGGTCGGCGTGCCATTCGTGCTCATCGCGACGCCGTTCTTCGTCACACTGACGGTGGACGTGCAGGAAGTGCTGGTACAGGTGTTGTAGCCTGAGAAGTGCGGCCCGTTCAGCAGCATGTCGCCGCTCTGCATGCCCCAGCTATCGCCCGTAATGGACAGGTTGACGCTGGCGCGCGCAAGCTGGGTGCCGAAGTTCACGTTCAGGCTGGCGTTGTTCAGCGTGCCGATATTCCCCTGCTGGTCCGTCGGCCGGGTGCCACCCGCAAGGCTGTAGCTTGCGGCGCCTGTCAGGATTTGCGTCAGGTAGCGCGGTGCGGCCACGTCACCGGCAACCCAGTGCAGGCTTCCGCCGCCCAGGGCGGAGATGGTCGTGGATGTGCTGCCGACCACGAAGTTGCCAGACGCATCATAGGAACCAAGCCCCCAGTTGCCACTGGCGTCCATGCCGAGGTACTGGCTCGTCTGCGTCACCTGCCCGCCCTGCCAGCGCCCCCACGACAAGCCGCCCGTCGCCGCCTTGCCGAGATCGGTCATCGTGCTGCCGTTCTGCGACAGCGAGGACCGGTAATCGAACGCATCCGCGCCGCCATCGGTTATGCCGGTGACGTTGCCTGCCGCATCGCGCTGCACGGACGACGCGAGGCCACCAAAGTAATACACGCCCGGATAGGAAAAGGTCTGCCCCGGTTGCGTGCCACTGCCTTGCACAATGACCGGAAATGTCGCGATCACCTGCGTATGTGCACTGTTGGTTTGCGTCGGAATGTTCAGCGTATCGCCATTCAGACTCAGCGACTGGCCGCTGGATGTGGTCAGGACCTGGCTCGAAAGATTCAGCGTGTTGCCGCTTGCGTCGGCACCCGTCAAGGTCGCGGCCGGTGCCGAAGTCGTGGTACTTGCAGTGGATGCCGCCGTTGATGTCGCTTCTGCCGTCTCGCTGCCCGTGCCCGCGCTCTCGCTCGTGCCGGATTCCTGCTTCGACGAAGACTGCGCCTTCTTCTCCTCGCGTTCCTGTTTCTGTTCCTGCTTCGGCGCGGGCGTTGCCCTGTAAAAGTCCGGCACCTTCGGGAGGATGACCGGCTGGTTGGTCGGCGATGCCGCGAAGCCGACCTGATTGGCCGCGACCACGGCCGTGCCCGCCTGGTTCGTCAGCGTGGTTGCACCGACGTTGACCTTGTCATAAGTACCCGGCGCCACGCCCGCCGTGGACGGCAGCACGACGACCGGTTCGTGGTCGGTGCCGCGAATGCCGATGACAGCCGTCGGCGTCTCGATCTTGTACCGATCCTTGTTGACCCGGCCGATCAGACCGGTGACGGCACGCAAGCCGCCCTTGACCAGCGAGAAGGAAGCCTTTTCCTTGCCGCCGTCTTCGTCGCTGAACACATAATCAATGACCTTCAGCTCTGTGCCCGGCCGCAGCGCCACCAGCGCGCCGTCGATCATCTTCAGTTGCGCGGAACCGTTGGCGGCACTGCGCAGGGTATCGCCTTCGCTCACCTCCTCGCCCTTGCGCAACGCATGTTCCTTGCCCTTCTCGTCGATCACGCGCACCTCGCCGGCGACGAACTGGACTCGCCCGGCCGCGCCAGCCAGCGCCAGCGCGGGATACACCGCTGCCAGCGCGACGCACAAAGCCTTCAGTCGAATGGATTCATATCGCATTGTTGTCATGATGCTTCCCGTCGTTCAATGCAAATCGTAGCGAACCGTCACCAGCGTTTCGGTGCGGCGATATTCGCTGAGTGCGATATTGGAGCGATTTTCGGTATAGGTCACCTGCGGGCGCACCGTCCAGTTCGGCGCTGGCCGCCAGTTCCATCCGAGGGTGAGATCGCGGGTGTGGTCGCTGCCGTAGGAGACATTGGCAGAGCGCGCAAACGGCGAACGGTCACCGCGATAAAGCAGGCCGATGCTCGCGAACAGCTCTGCGCTATCATTCATCGCCACCTGTCCATACACGCGACTATTCAGGAATCGCTTGTCGTAGCTGGAACCGTTAGGCAAGGGATTCTGCGCATTGTCGCGGCCACCGAGAAGGGTTGCATACAGCAAGGGCTTGCGCGCGCCGTCAAACTGGTGAAGCCAGGCGACGCCGGCCGCGATGGTATTCACGTCGTTGACCGCAATGTCGGGATAACGCTGCTGCGTCACGAGGCCGAACAGGCTGCCCTGGTCCGACGGGCTGAACGTGCGCCGCCATTCTGCATTGAGACCGATAGAACGGCGATCCGCGCTCGGCACGTCGGTGCGCTGCTGATAATCCTGCAAGGTCAATCCGCCGCGATACAGGTTGGCTCCCTGCGTATAGCCGATCCCCGCGCGCAGGTCGATCTGCTCGCTTGCATAGTTGTGTGCCCTGAGCACTTCGCGATGCCGCAGATCCGCGCCTGCAGACAGCGACACCGCTTCTGTCGCCTGGTGCGTGACGTCGATCCCGCCTGCCGCGCCGAGGATTCCGGAACTGCGCTTCACGGCATTGCCCGTTGGGAGGAAGCCCGGCAGGTTGTAGGTGGCGAGGACCGCATTGGTGAAATCGCCCACGACCGACGTGATGTTGGTGTCGTAACCGCCGAAGCCCTCCACGTATCCCGTCACCACGGTCCGCCTCGCCTGCTCGCGCTCTTCAATGGCGCGACGATACTTCTCGATCATCAGACGTGCGGCGGGCGGCGGGCTGAACTGTGCCACAAGATCCAGCTCCTGCTTCGCGCGCGGATAATCGCCGAGGGCGAAATAAGCACGCGCCATGTCCAGGCGGACACCGGCGGAATTCGGATCGACGGCCAGCACGCGCTCGAACGCGAGCGTCGCCTTGTCCGCCTTGCCCGCATCGAGCGCGGCAATGCCGATCAGCGTATCGAACTCCACATCACCCGCGCGCTCGAATTCCTGCTTTTCAAGCAACGCGTACGCATCGGCCGGCTTGCCGTCGCGCAGCATCACGCGCGCTTTCTCCATCTGCGCATCGGCAGCCCATGCACTGCCGCCGGCCAGCACCGACGCGATCAGCACCGGCAGGAGCCTTCTCTTCATGCAGGAAATCATCGGGGGAGCCTCTCCTAGTTGACGCATCTCATTACGTGGCGAACGGCGTTTTCAGCCCCAAGCACGAGACTTTCTTATCGCAAAAAATTTCCTTAAAGTAAGTTGGAAATTCACTACTGTCAAGGAGACGCCGCCGCATGGCGAGCAGGCGCAATACGTCGCATATCATTTGCTTCGGCAAACGAAAATAACGTGAAGGATTGTTGCCATGTAACGGGTAACGTCAAACTGCATTGCCCGCCTGAACCTCGGGCAAAAGAGTGCGGACGAATATGGCGGTGAACGCCGGTGAAGGTTGCCCAGGGCTTGCCTGAACTGGAAACCAAATGAAGGGAGGAATTCTGGTCGGGGCGAGACGATTCGAACGTCCGACCACCTGATCCCAAATCAGCCGGTGAAATAGCTGCAAGCCGCATCGAATCGGGCCTTATGGAATATTTCTCTAATTTAAAGTGATTTTAATGCCTTAGTATTCATGAGGGTTTGCAGGCAACAGATCTTTACATATTAGAGACTTTTTCGAGCCGAATTCTGCCATCTGTTTGCGCTAAATGTGATGCTTTCCAAAAATATGTTCGGTGCGAATGAAGCCTCTTCCGGCACATTGAGCAACTTCACTAATGGCAAGACCGTTATCTCCGCAAGGTGGCCCTTGTCCACTCCCTTATGCTGCAGTTCAGCATATCTGCGCTGGTAGTTCTCCAGTTGAAAGCAAACGTCCTGAAGTAAGAACTTTGTCAGTACTTGATAGAGAAATAGGCAAATCGTCGAAAGCTTTCGGCTGTACCGCTCATCTGTCGAGGATGCAGTTTTATCAACGAACGATGAACCACTTTGGCTCTGGCTTCCTGTGGAATCTTCGTGTCCAGGGAGATACGCTTCCTTGGACCGCAAAGCTGGAGGGCAAAGCCGAACCGGCACGAGCTTTGAGTCCAGGCGGGACGAGAGCCCCACTTGTCAAACATCTTAATTTTGCGCAACTAGATTATTGCTCATCGCGCAAGCGCGAAGGATCACCTAGAGCATATGCGCCAAGAAAGCTTGCCGCTTCCGCTAAGCGATGCGGGTCTTCGGGATCGGACAATTATTACTGCGTTTACGTTCGCGGACAGGCACACCCAATGACTGCTATTGTGTCTACCCAAAGGGTACTACGGTCTTTTGAAGATTACATCGCATGCCCTCTGCGGTGAAGCTCCTGTGAAATTTCCAGAAGAGGTTTAATACCCGCTCCAAAGCGGGCAATTGCCGCCCTGTGCTCTTTCAGTTCGCCGTACGGCAAATACCGGATATTCAGTGAGGCCACGCAGGAAAACGCCGGCCTGCATAGTTGCTGCTCGACTTCATCCCGCCGATTGTCGGGCGCCACCAGAAACAAGTTACTGCGCTCTCCCATCTCGGTACCAAGCGCCAGATCAAGCATGCGTACAATCCCGGAGTATATCGACGTCGAATGCTCCACCTCGAATGCGGCTGCTACATTACCTGCCTCACCGCTCATCCAGACGACATCAATCAACCGGACGGAATCCATACCGGCAGTCGCTCCGTCAGGAAGCTGAGGTATACAACCGTCTCCCAGCAGTCCTTCACCATACTCCCGATTCCGATCGTTTGCGGCGATCCAGACATCAAAGCCCAGCGCAACTCCGAGATCGCGCAACCACCCCTGGATTTCGGTGTGCGTGGCATCGCTCTCGCGTTCCAGATCCCGCTGCCGCTTCGCCGCAGCCGACTCTTCGCGCACTCGTTGCAGGTCGGCCTCCCATGCGGCGGTGGCCATTGTGTCATCCTGCCGCGGTGGCGGTGCATACCGTCCCATTCCAACATCAAACATCAATCCGGCTATGGCGCCCAGGTCATTGGAAAGCTGGCTTCGATGTTCCGAGTTGAGACGCATCAACCCTTCGCGCATCGACAGGTAGTGGTCCCACCGTCCCAATTTGACGTTGCTGCCGGTAACTGCATTAAAGCCCTTCACAATCGCGGTGTTGAAGGGTGAAACCAGCGTCGGGTGGATGAAGTACAGCAGGTTCGCGACGGCCGGACCGAGTCCCTTGATGGCGAGCGCATCGATGCGGCGGATGCCATCAATGACCGCTTCGGCGGTGTCGCAACAATTGCAATGGTGGAGCAACCTGGCAAATGCCTGCTGGTTATCGGAATTCTCATAAATATCGGGGATCCGCAGTTTCGGCTTCCAGAGAAACGCATGATCGGCGCCCTTGAATATCTGGCGCTGCTCTGCGACCGAGCCGACGACCGTTTCCAGGGAAGATCCGCGATAGGCATTGCCGAACGTTCCAGCCTGAATGTCGCTAACAACTTCCGCTATGCCGCGACGGATGGAACGAAAGTTCTTTAGCCGCTCCTCCCATAAGAACCAAGTGTTGTAGGTGCTTCGAGGATCTTCCTTCCAGTGTTCGATCAAGCGCGCCAACGTATCGTGCATTCGCCACCCTCTTTGTTGCTATTAGTCGCTATGGATGATTGTAACGAGGTACGTCGCTGGTGAGAAGCACTCCAACAGAGTAATGGAATACGGTGATGTTCGACTCAGTCAGGGCCACAACCAGGCATGACACTCCGGATCCCGCGGTCATGATACACACGCCGCGTTCATTCAAAGGGAGCGATGTTTGGAACAGAGGGGTGAGGTATTGGCGTCATGGCCTTGCAGAGGCTGGCTTTACAAGGCCGTGAAGCGCATGCCAATTTGGCGGACATGAACAGTGACCGGAAAACAGCATGCATATCCGACTACCCTGCCGGATATGCATGAAAGCGCGCAAGACGATCCGTTCCCGTCGAGGTTGCCCGTCCAGGCGCCTAGTTTCCGCGATATTGACGGCCCAACACTATATAGAGGCGCGCTGTTTCGTTGCCGTTCATGACGAGATCTTTCCCATCCTTGGTTTTCATCACTTGACCTTCCTTCATGCTGGTGATGAGCCCGTATTGGTTTTCCATGGCCATCTTCCCGTTATCGAAGACATGCACGGTCGAGCCGTCGCGAAGCGCGATTGATTGAACGATGCCACCATCATCCCAAGCGAAGGCAGATGCTGCAACCAGGCATCCAGTCAGAGCGATAGCGATTTTCTTCATCATGATATTTCTCCTGTTTGAGTCTATGAAACTGCATGATCATGATAAGAAAATGTCCCTGTCAGAAGCATGACGCACGGATTGCAATTGCGTCATCCTGGTGAACCACACCCCTCGCCAACCCAATCAGCCGCTTGTGCGAGCTGCAACCTCGCGCACACCGAATGACGCCCCGGCGTAAACATGACTTTTCTTAAATTGGCGTGCACAGGCCAGATGACGAAACAGAACCACTCGCGTTCCCCAAGCGATAGAGGCGTTGCCGGTAATTGCCCTCGTCCTCTTGCCGTTCACGTGTCGCCCGCTCGAACACACGCTTGACTTGATCAAGCACACGGCGCTCCGCTCCCGTTTTGATCAGAATCAAGCGGCGGCGTCCCCGGAAGGGCTTGCCTTGGATGTCAACCAGTAGGCAGTGTCCGTGATCCGCCGCGCAGACATCCAGCAACAGAGCCTCCTGCTTGGACAAGCCGAAATGTGCGGCAAGCTTTATTCGTGCTGCCAGCAACGGATCCGCAATCGCCATGGCATCACCTGCGAGCGCTAGCGCCCACAGAGCCGGACTAGCACTCGAGGCGATCTTGGACAGAAGCTTGGCCGCTTCGGGACATCCTTGGGCACTTGCCCGGTGCAACCAGTCTGCCGCTTTCACATCGTAGAGGATGCCGCGGCGGCGCTGGCGCCACAACCGCTGGCCCAGCGCCAACTGCGCGCCACAGTGACCCGCACGTGCGGCATAAAACAGGTTCTTCTCAGCTTCTGTGATACTGCGGTGCGAAAACTCCGGCCGCAGGTAGATCCGGGAGATGACAAACCAAGCGTCTGCAATACCCTGCTTGCCCGACAATGTCAGCCAATAAATTGCCATGCGATAGTTGATCAAGCGTGCAATGCCGGGAAGTCTTTCGCCCTTTTCATTCATCTTGGCATACCACAGGCCGAGGCAGAAGCGTGCATACCTGTCGCCTTCGCGAGCTGCCGGTTCTGCAATCTCTTTCATCGTGTCAGTAGCAAAATCGCCTGCACGGATAAGAGCCCGCGCACAATGGGAAAGCAGGGCTATATCGTCGACCGGGAAGTTGTGATCGGACGCGTGCACGTCTGACAGATCGCGAACCAGTCCGCGCGCAATCGGCAATGCGCAGTCAAGGAACATCCTGTCATCTGATGCATCCCACGCCAGATCGGCAAGTCGTCGCTGCGCGTACTCCACGCCATTGCAGGCCGCCCGTTTAACCCAGTCGAGATATCGTTGACGTTCCTGTGTCGATTCTTTCGAGCAGTGAGTCAACAGGCCAGGGGGATTGACCGCCGATACCTGGTCTTCAAGGAGCTGTAGGAGCAGCCGCTGCGCTTCCGGGATATCCGATTCGGCAGCGCGCTCAAGCGCCGTCCATGCCTTGTGATGCAAGCGAGGCTCGTATACGGCGTTTCTTTCGGAAAGCACGAGCTTTGCCAATGCCAGGCCCGCCTGGAGCACACCGTCATCATAGGCTCGTTCGTACCATGCAACGAGCTCGGTGCACTCCTGCATGCGCAGTGCCACCTCAAGCGGAATATGGGTGCCGATCATTGCGCATGCCACTCCTGCACCTTGGCGCGCTGCCCGTGCCAGCCAATACATCCCTGTCTCCACACTACGTGGCAGGGAACGGCTTCCAACGAGGTAACGCTTTGCCAGCTCAACCTGTGCATCCGCATGGCCGGACCTCGCATCGCGAAGCAAGGCCATTTCCTCACGACTTGCCATCTCACAGCTCCCCTGAAGCGCCCGGCACTGATGCATGCGGGCTCGATGCTCAACGTGCAAACGAAAGCATGCGCTCGCGTTGAACAGGTTTTGTTGACGCCAAGTGTAGAAAGACCGCGATGTCAATCGGGTGACAGAAACATTACCTTTCTGTTTGTGTTCTGTAATGTTGTGTCGTCCGTAATCCTGCATGGACTGAGCGTTGCCAAAAAGAGACGCTTTTTGAGATCACTGCCAACTCGTTGTTTCCAAGTTTCGGACGGTGCCGAATCCAATAGGGATCGAGGGAAAAGTGTTTACCTTGAAATAGTCCGAATTCAAGGACGCATATCAAACTCTTGGAGACGCAAAAATGAAAAAATCCATCCTTACGGCTGCTGTTCTCGGCGCCATTGCAGGCGCGGCATCGGCGCAATCGAGCGTCACGGTTTATGGTTCGCTGGACGGCGGCATCCGCCGTGTCACGAATGCCGATGCAGCCGGCAACAGTGTGCTGGGCATGTCGAACGGGATCACTGCATCCGGCATTTCCAATTCCAACCGGCTCGGATTTAAAGGTGCCGAAGATCTGGGCGGCGGCATGAACGCGCACTTCGTACTCGAATCCGGTTACGTGCTGGGCCGTGGCGCATTTACCGGGACTTCCCCGACACTATTTGGCCGCCAGGCACTCGTGGGTATCACCGGAAGCGCAGGCGAGCTGAATCTGGGCCGCCAATACAGCATCGCCCTGCTGCAATTGGGCAGCTACGACCCGTTCCTCTACCGGTTCCCTACCATCGTCCCGCTGGCCTTCGCCGCATCGGCCGATCCGGGTTCGGGCGGCCGCTTCAACAACGACGTCCAATATAAAACCACTTTCGGCCCGTTGACCGCCCGCGTGGAGTACGCCCTTGGCGAGGTCGCCGGCAGTGCGAGCAAAGGCTCGTCGCAA
Source organism: Pseudomonadota bacterium (assembly GCA_021821365.1). Lineage (GTDB taxonomy): Bacteria > Pseudomonadota > Gammaproteobacteria > Burkholderiales > Burkholderiaceae_D > Noviherbaspirillum. The sequence goes on from JAKACN010000086.1 coordinate 15,424, forward strand.
GGTGTCGGCCTGCACTATCAGGATGCGAAGCTGGCTGCCGGTGCGGTCTATACCCGGAGAAAGCCGTTGGTCGGTGCCGCGTATGAAAACAATGACCAGTGGCTGGTCGGCGGTGCATATGCCATGGGGCCGTTCCGGGTTGCCGGCGGTTACATCGACGAACGGCAGGACGTCGGTGCCGGCCGGGCAAAGATTACCAATGCTTGGCTTGGCGGAAGCTATAACTTCAACGGTGCGACGAGGCTACTCGGTGGCTTCTATCGTACGAAGAACACCACGGTTGCAGGCGCGGATGGCAAGAGAGACTTGTTTATCGTGTCCGGCATCTATGCCCTGTCAAAGCGGACCGACTTCTATGTTGAAGTGGATCGTGCCAAATTTACCAGCGCATTCAGTAACCAGTACACGGCTAGCCCGATCAGCCTTCCGCCAGGCGGACTCCTGAACCAGACCGGCGTATCGGTGGGCATCAACCATCTGTTCTAAACCTTCCACTGGGCACAGGTTGCGCCGGCGATGAATCATTGCCGGCGCCATTATCCCAGGCGCGAACGCGTGCAGATTGCAGTTGCCAACCCACGCTGTTCCGCACGGCGGGACCTGCGTGCAAGGGGATGCCCGTCAGTTGCGGTACTGCGAGTACAGCACCGCATCCAGTCGTGCTGTTTCATTGCCTTTCATGATGATCTTCTCGCCGTTCACTGTCTCCATGACCTGGCCGTCTTCCATCCACGCGACTTTTCCGTAACGGCTTTCCATTGCCATTTTTCCGTTCGGGAAGACGTGGACGGTCGAACCATCTTTGAGTGCAATCGATTTCTCTATCCCAGTGAACGGGTCGGCAGCAAACGCGGGCGCTGTAGCGATACCGATGGCAATCACAAAGGCAAGTTTCTTCAACATGATATTCTCCGGATGAGTTTTGCAGAACGCATGATCATCATAGGATGGTGCGGATGTCTAAGGCATGACACGCGGATTTCAATTTCGTCATTTCGCCAGGCATGTGCTCTTTCGCCAGAAAGAGGGCAACAGCCACCCGCACGGGACCACAATGAATTCACCACCTGCCGAGAGTATTGACGGGTCGCGTAGCACAACGAGATCGCCCGCCGCCAGGCGGGCCGCCCTACACGAAGAATTATCTCTCCCCTTGTGAAGGAAGACGAAATTAGTGCCAGCCCTATCGGGCTGGCGTTGCCGCATTTAGGTTTGCAACATCTGACGGCAGTTCATACCCGACCTAGAACAGGTGACGCACACCGACGTTAAAGAGCGTGCCATTCTGCCCGTTCGCGTAAGCGTTCAAGCGGACATTGCTATCGTTCTTCGTATAGCCGTAGGACGTATAAAGGTTGGTGCGCTTGGACAGCTTGTGGCTATAACCAATCGCATACTGGTCGGTTACACCGCTGGCGATATCTCTGACGTCATTGCGGACGTAGGACGCCATCACCGTGCCCAGCCCAATGGGGGCCGAGAGACCCAGCAGGTAGTTCCGGTCTTTAGTTTCCGCTACAGTCGACTCGGCCTTTGTTTCAGCGAATGCGAGGTGCGCCTTAACAACGCCAAAGTCGTAGGTGCCGCCGATAAACGCGGTGCGCAGATCGGCAGTTCCACCAACGCCGAGTGCGGACACCGACGCGCTCAGCGTTGTATCACGGGCCTTATGGTAAACAAATTGCGCGTTGAGCGGGCCGTTAGCATAGTTCGCGCCGAATGCTGTCTGGCTGCGCGTCGACGTGCTTCCGGGCTGCTCTCCAAAACCATAGCTCACCATGCCGGTCAATCCGCCGAAGTTCGGCGTGGCGTAGCTGATCGTATTGTCTGTCCGGCTCAAGGGATCGACAAAGTACAAGCCATAGCCGAAGATCTTTTGCGCATTACCGGCAAGGTTAATGCTGAACGGGTCAACCGCGAGCAAGGAATTGTAGAGGAAGGTCTGCTGACGACCCAGCTTGACGCTGCCGAAGCCGCCATTCAGGCCGACCCAGGCCTGGCGGCCGAACAGGCGTCCGCCCTGTCCCAGGGTGCCGTCGTCGATGCTGAAGCCGTTCTCCAGCGTAAATACTGCCGACAAGCCTCCACCCAGATCTTCCGCACCTTTGAATCCCAGGCGGCTGCTCGACTGCTGTCCGCTCTGGAGTTTCCAGATGCTGTTGGAAGCCGAAATATTCTTGTCGTAGGCGACGCCAGCGTCGACCACGCCGTAGATTGTGACATTGGTCTGCGCAAAAGCTGCAGAGGAAAGCGCACCGAGCACGGCGAGCGTAAGAAGCGATTTTTTCATTTATTTACTCGAGATGAAGTCATTGACGTAGTGTGTCCGATCGACGGCCACGAATATAGGATAGGGAGATGCGGAAAAAGCACCTCCTCGTTTGCGACCTCAGTCAAGATGGTTGAATTCAGATGCCGACAAGACCGAAAAGTGTGGCGTTTCAGCCACGAGATCTCGCCGGCACTCGTGGCCGAAATACCATGGTACTGAGAAGGTTCGGCGAACACTGTGCTCCATCATCATTGCTTCCCATGCTGGACCGGCGGCCGTTTGCAAACCACTAACAACCCATTTCGATAGGTTGGTGAAAGAGGAAAGAATGGTGGCATAACTGGTCAAAAGGTGAATTGCTTTGACCGAGGGATGCAGCCATGAAACAAGGCACGGGAGACGATGGCTATCGGGTAAGTGATGGTGATGTGCTGCGGGAACAGATCGAGCCGTTGCTGCCAGCCCCGAAGCCGCATCCACTAGAGCCTGTTATGAACTAAAAAACGTTAGAAAAGGTCGATTTCTGGCATGAATGCCAGAAAACCGTACACGACCGATGTGAAAGACGAAGAATGGGAGTTTGTCGCCCCGTATCTGACCTTGCTGCCACTGGACGCTGGGCAACGTGACTATCCGCTGCGAAAAGTCTTCAATGCCTTGCGCTGGTTGGTGAAAAGTGGCGCGCCCTGGCGGCTGTTGCCGCACGATTTCCCGCCGTGGCCCACGGTG
>JAKACN010000354.1 GCA_021821365.1 Pseudomonadota bacterium
TGCCCGGCATCATGAAAAATTTCAAGTCTTTGACGCCAGCCTGCTGGATCGTGCCGGACTGAACCGGCAAGCGGTATTCGATCTCGACGCGTTGCCCGCCGACCTCGCTGCGCCGCTACAGGCCGGCGGCTACGCGCATCGCTACCGGCAACTCATCCTGCTCGGCCACGCGGGCAGGCGCCTGTGGGAGTCGGTCAAGGCGGCCGAGGTTGACCGGGAGCATCCCATCGACGATTTCACCGTGCGCACGGTGCGACGCTGGTTTGCGGAGGAATATCCGCAGCACGCTTACGACGTCATCTATCCGGGAACCCATGCCATCGGCCTGCAGCGGCTGGGGCAATTGGCAGGATGGCATCATGCGACGCCGTTCATGGTCGGTATCGACGCCAGGTGGGGCAGCTGGTTCGCCTACCGCGCGGTCATTCTTGCGGACACCGCCTTCGCACCGACCGGACCGGAGGAAAGCGAACATCCCTGCAATTCCTGCAAGGACAAGCCTTGTATCGCCGCCTGTCCCGCCAGTGCACTGGCGGGCGGCCAGTTCGATCTCGACAGATGCATCGGCTATCGCCGGCAGGCCGGCTCGCGCTGCAGGGAAACCTGCATAGCCCGCGTGAGTTGTCCGGTCGGCATCGACCATCGCTATGCCGAGGAGCAGATCCGGCACAGTTATTCGCTTTCGCTGCAGGCGATCGAAAAATATTATTAGCCGCTGCGCAATGAACCTTGCGCAGCGTCGGAGCCGCAACGATCAATGCCAGAGCAGTTCGAACGCAAGATCGACGAGATACATCGAACCGAAGATCGCCGCCGGAACGCCGATGATGAACATGGCGGTGTACATGAGGTCGTCGTTGCGTTGCTGATGGCGCGGGTAATGGGACGCGTGTGCGCTACTGAAGAAGTGCAGCTTCATGGCCTTGCTCCAGGTGCGGTTGTGCCGATCTGCAATTCCAGTATAGGAGCAGGTTTTCCCGGCGCAAGCGTCGCCTTGCGCCGACTTGATCTGAAGCATGTCCGACGGGCCGGCCCGGCTGTTATTGCGCGCCGCCAGCCACGGACGGCGGTTGACCGGCGCCGGACGATGCCTTGTTCCTGGCGGCCTGCAAGGCGCTCTCGGAAAACACCATCCGTCCGTTCTCCGTCCGTTTGTCGTCGCGGAATTCGCCTTCCCAGTAACTGCCGTTGGCCCAGGTGTAGCGGCCATGGCCCTGGCTCTTGCCGCGTACCCATTCGCCGCTGTAGACGTCGCCGCTACGAAAACGCGTGGTGCCGTGGCCGCTCGGCATGCCGTCCCGGACGTCTCCCTCGTAGCGGCTGCCGTCGGCAAAGATGATGGTGCCTTTGCCGTTGGGCATATCCCGGGCCCAGTCGCCGATGTAGCGTTGACCGTTGGTCCAGGCGAACTGGCCCTTGCCTTCCTTCTTGCCGCCCGCCAGCGTGCCTTCGAACCGGTTGCCGTTGGGCCAGACGACCTTGCCCGTGCCGGACACCACGCCCGTCTTCGGGTCGCTGGTGAAGTCGCCGGTCAGCACCGTCTTGTCGTCGGCGGTGATCGTCTTCCTGTCGGGTGCGCGCATTTCGGGGGCGGCCCGGGTTTCGGCGGGCAATTTCGGCACAGGAGCGGCAATCGGTTCCGACGGCTTGATGCTGGCCTGCTTGGGCATGTCTGCGGGCCCGCCAGTGTCGGCGCCGGCCTGCGGTTTCTCCCTGGCGGCGGGCGGAAGCGTGGCCGAGTCGGGGGCCGAGGCGACTGCTTCCGAGCGTTGCAGACTGGCCAGCCTGTCCCTGGCCTGCGTCGCGTGCCGGCCCGAGGGATAGACCTTCAGATAGGCTTCATAGGCCGGCGCTTCGTCGATGCCGGTTGCCGATTTCCAGAGATCGTTCTCGTCGGCGGCAGCGGACTTTGGCTGCGCGGACGCATGCTTTTCTTCCTGCGCCGGGGTTGCAGCCGCGGACGGCGCATTCATTGCGATCTTCGGCTGCCGGCTCTCCAGCCTGCGTCGCGCGCTGGAGGCATGCGGCCCTTTCGGATAGGCGTCGAGGTATTTTTCGTAGGCGCTCGACGTGTTCAACGCGTCGGCTTCCTGCCACAACTCCTTTTCCGACGGCTGGCGCGGTACCGGATGGCGCTCCTGCCCGGCGACGGAGTCCTTCGTTCGCGCAGCGAATCTGCGGCTTTCGTCCACGAGGGCGGGAGCCGTCGGCGCCGGTAGTGCCGCCGACGGCTTCTCGACAGGCGGAGGCGCGACAGTCGCCGGACCCGCCTGGCTCGCCGGTTCTTCCTCCGGGGCTTCGCTCGATCCAGAGGATTCCATGACAGGCTTGCCGTTCGCGACCGAGGCGGCTGGCGACAGGTCGCGCCACGGTTGATGCGTTCCCAGGTAAACGCCGGAAGCGATGCCCGCGCTGAGCAGCAGTCCGAGCACCAGCCATGCGGGCTTGTCGCGCGACGGCGCGCTTTCGGCTGCGGCATTCAGGCCCCATGCCTTCTGCCAGAGGCCATCGCCCTGGTCGGCGGCCGGCTCGGCACGGCGGGGCGGCGCTTCCGGCTCTATCTTCGGCTCTATCTTCGGCTCCATCTTCGGTTCGATGCGTGCTTCGGGCCTTGCTTCGGATCGCGCCTTGACGCCGGGTTGCGTCGCCGGCTTCTGCGCGGCCCTGACGCCCGGCCTGGCAGCGGGAATGGTGCCGTACTGCGTCAGCGCGTCCGGCTCCTCCGGCGGTTGCGTGTTCTGCTTCACTTCCGCGATGCGCGTCGTGCGTACCGCGGTGGTATCCCACTGTGAAGTCATGCGCGGCAGCGTGCGCGGCACGGCCTCCATGATCTCCATCGCCTGGCGCAATTCGTCGATCGAACGGAAACGGTGTTCCGGCTTGACCGCCAGCGCCTTGTCCAGCGCTGCAAGGAACGAGGGACTGTAGCGGCCTTTGCCTGCCTCGCGCGCCGGCACCAGTTCGTCGTGCACCATGCGCGCCACCGCGGGTGGCGGCGCCTTCCCGGTGATGAGGAAGTAAACGACGGCGGCCAGCGCGTAGATGTCGGTCCAGGCGCCTTGGCGCAGTCCCGCAATGTCCGCGTATTGCTCGATGGGAGCGAAGCCGGGTTTCAGGATCACGGTCAGGCATTGCGTGAGGTCGCCGATTACGCGGCGCGCCGCGCCGAAATCGAGCAGGAGCGGGCGGCCGTCCTTGAGCAGCAGGATGTTGTCGGGCGCGATGTCGCGATGCAGGCAATGCGCGCGATGAATGGTGTCGATGGCATCGAACAGATCGGCCAGCAACATGCGTATCCATGGCTCGCCCGGCGTGATGCGGCGTTCCTTCAATGCGCGCTTGAGCGTGATGCCTTCATAGAACGGCATCACCATGTAGGCGGTGCCGTTGCCTTCCCAGAAGCGGTGCACTTTCACCAGCGAGGGCGAGTCGAACTGCGCCAGCATCCGTGCTTCGTTGATGAAACTCTTCAGGCCGGCAGTGAACGTCGCTGCGTTGTGTTGGGAGCGCACCGTCACCGCCATTTTCGTGGTGCGCGTCGCCAGTCCGGAGGGCATATATTCCTTCAGCGCGACATGGCGTTCCAGCGAGTGGTCGTACGCGAGGTAGACGATGCCGAATCCGCCTTCGCCGATCAGGTCCAGGATTTCGAATTCACCCAGGTGCGTGCCGACCGGTAGAACATTCAGGCCGTGCTCGGTGCTGCTCTCCGGAGAGGGCCGGAACGGCGTTCTCCTCGTGCGCACCATGGTTTTTTCGTTGTATTCGTT
>JAKACN010000087.1 GCA_021821365.1 Pseudomonadota bacterium
ATTCTCTGGATCAACCTGCTGACCGACGGCCTGCCGGGACTCGCGCTGACGGCCGAACCGGCTGAGGAAGGCATCATGCAGCGCCCGCCGCGCCCGCCGCAGGAGAGCATCTTCGCGCATGGCATGTGGCAGCACATCATCTGGGTCGGGCTCACGATCGCCGCCGTGTCGCTGTTCGCACAGGCATGGGCGCTCAATACCGGCTCGGCCCACTGGCAGACGATGGTGTTCACCGTGCTCACCTTGTCGCAGATGTTGCATGTGCTGGCGATTCGCTCGGAACGGCAGTCACTGTTCCGTCACGGTCTGCTGTCGAATCGGCCCCTGCTCGGCGCCGTGCTGCTGACCTTTGCCCTGCAACTGGCGACGATCTACGTCCCGTTCCTCAATCCGGTATTCAGCACGCAGCCGTTGACGGCGGGAGAGCTCGCACTGTGCCTTGCGCTGTCGATGGCTGTGCCGGTTGTCGTGGAAGTGGAAAAGCTGCTGCTGCGCAAGGGCTTGTTGTATGGCGAGCCGGCCCGGGAGATTTGAGGGGCTGACCCGGTTACGGGCTCTCGCAAGGGAAAACCTCGATCACGGGCGCCTTGTCCTCCGGTCCGACGAGATCACGCATCGGCCGGCATGCGCCGTCCCAGCACATCTGGTAATCGGCCACGAAGCCGGAGCGCGCCAGCGTCAATCGTGGCAAGTCCGGCAGCGCCGGCCGGTAATGCCAGGCGCCGTCCTTCAGGACCGCGCCTTCCGGCGGCTCCATGCCCGCCCCATGCCCGCGCACACGCGCCTCGACCAAGCGAAGGTGCTGGCCGACGATCCGGTAGTCTTCTTCCCACCGGATCTTCTCGATTGAGTGCGTCCACGCCAGGGTGAAGCTTTGCAGGGGCAGCGCCACCGTGAAGGCGGCCGCTGCCAGGCAGGTTCCGATCACGCCAGCGCCAGCCTGCGTTTTTGCCAGACGTGCCATCCAAAGAAGGCGATGGTCATGGCAAATCCGATCTCATCGGTCAAGGGGACGGCGGCCACCAGCATCAGCGCGGCAATCGCGGCGAAGAAGCGCTCGGCCGGTTTCAGCGGAGCGAACATGTACCCCACGGCCGCGCCGCCCCAGAGTGTGATCGCGAGGAGTGCCTTGAGAACGACGTAGACCACTGCCGGAATCGTCCAGTCGCCTTGCAGCATCAGGGCCGGATCGTATACCGCCATGTAGGGGATCACGAAACCGGCGATGGCGATCTGCGTGGCCTTGAAGCCGATCTTCATCGGCGAGTCCTTGGCGATCGAGGCCGCGGCGAACGCCGCCAGCGCCACCGGCGGCGTCAGGTCCGCCATGATGCCGAAATAGAACACAAACATGTGGCTGACGATCAGCGGCACGCCGAGCTTGAGCAGGGCCGGCGCGGCGATCGAGCTGGTGATGATGTAGTTCGGGATGGTCGGGATGCCCATGCCAAGCACCAGGCAGACGAGCATCGTCAGCACCAGCGACAGGAACAGGCTAGTCTCGCCGACCTGCAGGATGAAGCCGGCAAAGCTGGAGGCCGCGCCGGTCAGCGTCAGCACACCGATGATCACACCGACAAGCGCGCAGGCGATCCCCACCGGCAACGCCTGTTTGGCGCCGTCGACAAGGCTCATCTTGATGGTGTGCAGGGTCTTCCCGCCGCCCTTGACCCGCGCGCAGACGAGCACGAGCGCGGCGATGACCGCGAGGATCGAATAGATGCCCCATTGCAGGAAGCTTGCCGCGGCAAGGCCGACGGCAACCCAGAACACGTAACGGAATGCCTGCTTCGACAGCGTCGCCGCAATCGCGGCGCCGAGGATCAGGATCGCCGTCAATGCGAGGCCCGTCATGCCGGCGTACATCGGGGTGAAACCATGGAACAGCATGGCGACCAGTGCTGCCAGCGGCAGGATCAGGTACCAGCTTTCCTTCAGCGCGCGCCACGGGTTCGGGCACTGGTCCTTGGGTAATCCGGACAAACCGGCACGGCCGGCTTCGAGATGCACCATCCAGAACGCAGTGCAGTAGTAGAGAACGGCGGGAATCACCGCCGCCTTCACGATGGTCACATACGGCACATTCAGCGTCTCGGCCATAATGAAAGCCACCGCGCCCATGACCGGCGGCATGATCTGCCCGCCCATCGAGGAAGTCGCCTCCACGGCGCCCGCAAACACGGAGCTGTAGCCGAAGCGTTTCATCAGCGGAATCGTGAACTGCCCGACGGTCAGCACGTTGGCCACGCCGGACCCGGAAATCGTTCCCATGAAGCCGGAGGAAATCACCGCGACCTTCGCGGGGCCGCCCTTGGCGTGACCGACAAGGCCCAGCGCCAGCGAATTGAACAGGTTGATCATGCCGGCGTGCTCAAGGAAGGCGCCGAACAGGATGAACAGGAAAATATAGGTTGCCGACACCATCGTGGGGATGCCGTAAATGCCTTCCGTCCCCGTGTAGAGCTGGCCGATGATCTGGTCGAAGCCGTAACCGCGGTGGGCAATCACGCCCGGCAGGTATTGTCCGAACATGCCATAGGCGAGGAATGTCGCGCACACCAGGGGCAGCGCCGGGCCGAGAATGCGGCGCGCGGCCTCGAACACCATGACCACCACGATCGTTCCGACCACCATGTCCGCCATGTTGGGGTCGCCGGCGCGCAAGATCAGGTCGGATTCGAAAATCCAGTGGTAGAACGACAGTCCGAAACCGGCGATCGCGAAGATCCAGTCGTACCACGGCACCTGCGACAGCTTGCCGCCCTTGAACATGGGATACAGCAGGAAGATCAGTGGCAGCAGGAAGCCCACATGCAGGGACCGGATGACGAGGCTCGATAGCGGCGAAAATGCGGCCACGACGAGCTGGTAGATCGAAAACAGCAGCGAGAATGCGACGATCAGCTTCAGCGTCTTTCCGCCCACCTTGCGTTGTACGCCGTGTTCCTGGAATTCCTCCTCGGCGCCTTGCGCGTGCCCCTGTACGTGGGCGTGGAGGTCGAGTTCGGACATGAAGTTCTCCTTGGATGGTAACGACGCGGGTCGGCGCATGCGCCGCCCGCATTCTTTTTTATGGCCGGCCTTGTATTACTTGATCACGCCGACTTCACGATAGTACTTTTCCGCGCCAGGGTGCAGCGGCACCGGCATGCCGACGGTCGCACCTTCGCGTCGGATCGACTTGGCGGCGGCATGCGCTGCCGTCATCTGGTCGAGATTCTCGAACATCGCCTTGGTCATCTTGTAGACGGTATCGGCCGGAACGCCTTCATGCGTGACGAGGAAGTTCTGCACGTACGCGGTCGGGACGGGAGCGGTCTGACCCTCATAGGTGTTGGCCGGGATCATGCCGGACTGATAGGCCGGATCGCCTACCTTCAGGACCACTTCACGTGGCACGGCGACAACCACCATCTTGATCGACGTCGCAAGATCGCGCAGCGAGGACACGCCGAGGCCGGCCGACTGCAGGGTCGCGTCGAGCTGGCGGTTCTTCATCAGTTCCACCGACTCGCCGAACGGCAGATATTCGACTTTGGCGAAATCGCTGTAGCTCATGCCGGCGGCCTTGAAGATGGCGCGCGCATTGAGTTCGGTGCCGGACTTCGGCGCGCCGACGGAAATGCGCTTGCCCTTGAGGTCGGCCAGCGTCTTGATGCCGGAATCGGCGGAAGCGACGATCTGGATGTAATTCGGATAGATGCCTGCCACGCCACGCAGCTTCTTCAGCGGCGCGTTGAAGCCGGCTTCCTTGTCACCCTTCCATGCGTCGGACAGGGTATCGCCGAGGGTGAAGGCAATCTCACCGCGTCCGGCTTGCAGCAGGTTCAGGTTCTCGGCGGAAGCCTTGGTCGCCTGCACCGAGACCTTCGCGTTGGGGATGGCCTTGCCGTAGATCTGCGACAACGCCACGCCGAGCGGGTAATACACCCCGCTGGTGCCACCAGTCAGTACATTGATAAATTGCTGCTGCGCGTGAACCGGACCGGCCACCAGCATCGCAGCGCCCGCCAACATGACCAAACGACGTCCAAAACTGAATTTCATCCTTATCTCCTGTCTGTTATTAACAATTAGATCGCCCAGATGAATTCGAATAACCGGTACGCCACGACCTGCCCTGCGTTTCGTCAGCCACCAGCTTCATCTGGAAGATCTGCGAGAGGCAAATGCCTTCTTCATTGTATTAGCACTTGGCGTGCCATGTGTGTCGGCTTTGCAAGCTCGCGCTAAGTCATTGAAAAGGAAGAGGTTTTCAGTTTCCGGAAAAAGAGGTGTGGAAATTCTCGGGATGGAAATCCGGAAAGATGCACGGATCCTTATGCGAAAAACGTGACGATCGCGGATGCGATGAAGAAGGGAGTATTACCTGCAACTTGTCGTGTAGTCGGACTCGTCAGCAGAATTCACCGGGGGCGAAGAGAAGAATTCTCCTCTCACCAAGGTGCCAGGAACGCCAAGGAATCGCTGTTTCTCTTTCAGCCGACGAACGATGCTTCCCATTCCCCTGGCGTTCCTGGCGTCTTGGCGAGAGCAGGAAATGGTGTTCCGAATTAAATGCGGGTAATCCTCAGAACAAAGAAAGGAGAGATGGCCGTGAATCAGGAAGCTGTTGCACGCACTCAGCGGTACGCGCCGGCCCGCAACCACTTGGTAGCAATGAACTTCACGCCCTTTTCGACCGGTTCCCCTGCATGCAGGGTCTTCTGGTCAGGTGTGCCGAAAGGATCGGTATTGGCAAAGAACACGGCAGAGCCTTTCTTCGGCTGTACCTGCAGGCCGATGTGAGGGAAGGAAGTCCCGCCTCCCTGCTCCACGTCGCTCAGGTAGATGACGACCGTGCCGACACGCTGTCCGCCACGTTCGAGATGCTTGCGCGGACCCGGCATTGCCGGATCGAACCAGTCGTAGTGCGGCCTGTATTCATTGCCTTTTTCGTAACGCAATAACTGCATGCCCTCGCCATTCTCGACCGGCCAGCGCACCAGCGCGGCAAGCCGCGCTTCGATGCGCGCAACCAGCGCCGTTTCGCCGCGCTGCATCATCGCACCGCGACTGGTGCGATACGCGTTGACCTCGTTGCTGCCGTCGCGGTCAGCGACCACCGGCGAACGTTCGAGGCGTGTTTCCGCGTACCGGATCAAGGCGTCGCACTCGTCATCGGCCAGCAGATTGCCCACCAGGACGATGCGCGGCGCCTTCAGGCTGAGACGAATGTCGACCATGCGATCGCCCGCCAGCACGGTATTCGCGCTCGTGTCGATTTCCGGCAGTGCCTGCCGCGCTGGCGGCGGGCTGACGGGTGCGCCGCGCGCTTCCTCGATGGCCGCGTAGGCGAGGTGCGGATCGAACCTGCCGTCACGGATCATCACGTTCGCCATGCTGGCCGGTTCGCAGGAGCGGGCCAGGTTTTCCTCAATCCAGACCTGCCATTGCTTCGGCAGGCTTGCCAGCGGGGATGCAATCAACATGCAAAGACTCTCTCGTAAAACAAGGATGCGGCGCTAGACAAGGATGCAACACAGGTTGCAGCGGGCACCGCCATTGCTATGGCGAAAGAATCTCGCAAAAGTTCCCCTTGGACAGGGACCACGCTGCAAATAGTGACGTGCACGGCCCGCTTGTGGATGTAATGTCTACACGTGATGACAAGAAAGCGTCGCCGCCCTGCGACAGAGTGAATCAACCGGCAAGTTTTTGCCAGGGCTGCGTGACGCGCCAGCCGGCAATCCATTCGTCCGGGATGATCAGACTGAGCGCACCGATATCGGCGACGAGGTTGCCCAATGCCGCCGTGACGACGGTGATCCCGCTTGTCAGGGCCGGCAGACGCCGTTCGATTTCCTCAAGAACGATGGGAGCGAGCCACTCGCCATGGTTCAGCCACACGCTGCCGCCGACGGCAAAGGCGCGTGTGTCGAGCGTCGCGGTCAGGTTGTACAGCGCCCGCCCGAACCACTGTGCCGCCTCGACGGCGATCTCGCGCGCCCGGGCATCGCCGCTGCGCGCGGCGCGGAACAGTTCTGCCGTCGTGATGTGCATGCGTCGGCCGATGTTGCGCCCGGAAATCAGTCCTTCGAGATCGCCGCGATTGCCGCATCCGCATAGCGCATCCTGACGCTCGCTCATCAGCATGTGCCCGGCGTGGCCGGCGTTGCCGTGCTTGCCGTGCAGGATGTGCCCGTCCACGCACAGGCCGAAACCGATGCCGGTGCTCCAGGTCGCATACACGCAATCGCGTTCGCCCTGCAATGCACCGAAGGTACGTTCGGCGGCCAGCGCGGCCACGCAATCGTTCTGGATGACAATGTGATTGAATCGCTCGCGCAGGACACGTTCGACCGGAATCACATCCCAGTCATTCGGAAGGTCCACCGCCGCCGTGTGTCCGCCGCACAGATTGGGCGTGGACAAGCCGAGGAACCCCTGTTCGTGCACAAACGGGCCGCAGGAAGCGATGCCGGCCGTCGTCACGGAGGCCGGGTCGACACCGGCCTGGCGGCATGCCGCGCCCATCATGCCGATCACCTGGTTCGGCAACGCCTCCAACGGACCGCTCTTGATCGTTGGCTCCGTTACCCGCGCCAGCGGCCCCTGCGGACCGGCGACGATCGCCGCAATTTTTGTCCCGCCGATATCGACCGCACCAATGTAAGTCGCATCCATGCCAACCTCAGAAAGCTGTGTGCCGGGCACATTGTTGTCGTGCTGTTGTCGTGCGCACGGCATACGCTACGTTTTATGATGCAAAAAAGAATAGCGTGCGCCGCGCGCACAGCCGCCATAGGCAGCGCACCGGCTACCGGCATCGACCTGCACCCGCGCTTCAGCGTTCATCATAGCGCGGGTTCCGGTTCAGGCGAATGCGCCGTCAATGACCACTGGCCGACCGCAACCAGTTGTGCGCGCCGGAATCGCGCAGCCGTTGCACCAGTTCTTTCAATACCGGCAAGACATCCTGAATACGCGAAAGATAAAACTCGGCCGCACTGTCCGGACGATGTTCGACCCGTATCGAAAGCAGCCTTTCCCGTGGAAGGCGAAATACATCCTCGTCCGTCACATCATCGCCGATGTAGACGGCGCAGCGCGCCTCGCTTGCCTTCATCAATTGTTCCAGTGCATCTCCCTTGTGGCGCGCATCCGGCGCGACCAGGTTGAACACGTACTTTCCGGCGACAATGCGCGGATGCGGCGCAAGCTTTTCCAGGAGCGCGCCAAGCCGCTCGCCGGTCCGCTCCGGGTCGCGCGCGTGACGAAAATGCACGGAGAGAGAATACCGCTTGTCCTCCAGGCTGATGCCCGGATCGAGCTCCTGGATTGCCTCCGACAATTGCGCCAGCCATTCCCGGCACATCGCCTCGAGGCGAGCGACATGAATATCCCATCCCGGCACGCCCTCGATGCCATGGTTCCCAACAAGGAAATCCGGCGAAAATCCAAGACGATGGCGGATATCGTGCAGCGAGCGCCCGGTGATGATCGCCAGAGGCGCGAATTGCGAGAGTTCCAGCAATCGCTCGTGAACCTCCCCCGGCAAGCGTGCCTTGTCCGGCGCCGCCACGATCGGCGAGAGCGTACCGTCGAAATCAAATGCACACAGCAACCCCGGCTGTGCGGCATCGGCCAGGCGCGCCATCCCCGCATCGGAAAACAGCAGGCGCATGCTCACACCACCCGCCGCAAGGACTTGCGGCTGTGCGAACGGATCTTGGTCGTGATGCGTTCCCGCTGCCGAAGTCGCGCGGCGTCAAGCAACATGCGGCCGGCCCAGCGGTAAATATTGAAGTCCTTCACCAGGGCGCGCATGCTGCGCATGCGTTCACGCTGCTCGATTTCCGGCATGGTGATGGCGCGATACAAGGCGTCGGCACTCTGCTCGATGTGATATGGATTGACCACCAGTGCCTCATGCAATTCCCGCGCCGCGCCGGTGAACTGGCTCAACACCAGTACGCCCCGATCGTCGTCCCGCGCGGCAATGAATTCCTTCGCCACCAGGTTCATGCCGTCATGCAGACTGGTCACCATGCACACGTCCGCCGCGCGGTAATAGCGGTTGACCTGCTGCGCATCGTGATGTTCTGCCTTGAGAATGATGGGTTGGTAATTGCCGCTCGAAAACCGGCTGTTGATGCGCTGCACGAGCATGCGCACGCGCGCCTCGAAATTCTGGTATTCGTCCAGCGAGGAGCGCGTCGGTGCCGCGATCTGGATCATGGTGAACTTGCCGACCAGGTGCGGATGCAGTTCCAGCATGCGCTCCACCGCCTGGAAGCGCTCGACGATGCCCTTGGTGTAATCGAGGCGATCCACGCCGACCGCGAGCAACTGGTCGAGCGGCATGCCGTGCTCTTCGCGTATCGACGCCCTGCATTCGGCCACGCTCGGCTGGATGATGTTCGGCTCTGGCCAGGCGATGGAGATCGGATACGGTTCCACCTGCGTCAGCTTGCCGCCATAGGAAATCGTCGACGTTTCAGATTCGATGCGCGTCTCAAGGTAGCGGTCGACCGTCTCCATGAAATTCTTGCAGTGGAACGGCGTGTGGAAGCCAAGGATCGTGCTGCCCAGCAGCCCTTCCAGAATTTCCTCGCGCCACGGGCAAATGCCGAAGGATTCCGGGTTCGGCCAGGGAATGTGCCAGAAGGTGATGATGGTTGCCTTGGGAAGCACGTCGCGCACCATGCGCGGCAGCAAGGCGAAGTGATAGTCCTGCACCAGCACCACCGGATCGTCGGTATGCGCCTCCTTGATCACTGCATCGGCAAAGCGCTGATTCACCGTGACATACTGGTCCCAGTCCGACGAGCGGAATACCGGCCGCACATGCGCGATATGGCACAGCGGCCACAAGCCCTCGTTGGCGAATCCGTAGTAATAGCCCTGCTCCTCTTCCTTGGTCAGCCACACCCGGCGCAACGTGTAGGAAGGGTTGGACGGCGGCACAGGAACGCGGTCGTTGCGGTCGACGCTTTCGCGGTCGGCCGAGCCGCTGCCATGCGCAATCCATGTTCCCGAACAGGCGCGCATGACCGGCTCGACGGCTGTCACCAGCCCGCTGGCCGGCCGCTGCACCTCAATGCCCTTGCGGGTGCGGGTGTGCAGATAAGGCTCCCGGTTCGAGACGACCAGGATTTCGTCGCCCGCCAGTTCCTCGCGCAGCAAGGTGCGCAGCTTCTCCGGCGTCCACAGATGTGTCACGTCGTCGCGCACCCGCCGCTCGATGTTCAGTTCGTGCAGCAGGACACGCAGGTCGCCTTCCAGCGGCCGCACCTCCGGCGGTGTGGGACGCTGTTGCGGCCGCGGCCCGATCTCGCCGCGCAGGATGCTCTTGACCGAGGACATCCAGTCGCGCCAGCTGAGATGCGCAACGACGACCGTGATCAGCGAGATCACCACTGCCATCATGGCGAACAGCACGATGATGTATTTCTTCGTATCCGCGCTGCGCTTCTCGATGAAGCTCATGTCATGCACCAGGACCAGTTTGCCGAGATACTTGCCGTCGTTCTCCAGCGCGCTTTCCGATACGTGCAGCGATCCCTGCGGGACTACCACCAGCGGCGCCATCTTTTCCTCCTTCAAGCGCACGTTGCATCCGAGAGATGGCGGATAGGTCACAGTCTTGTACAGCAGCTTGCCGGATGGATCGCAGAATCCCATGGCATACAACCGCTCGTCGCGCAGCGAGCGCTCGAACAACTGGTTGATCTTCTTCTCCGCATGTTGCGGAACGTATTCCTGCAGCGGCTCCTGTAACGCATTGGCGAGCGACTGCGAGCGCGCATCGAGGTCTCGCATGAACCAGTGCAAGGTCATGTTATCCACCAGCGGCACCACCGCGTATGCGAACAGGCCGAGCACGAGGGCCAGCGGCAAGACGAAACGCAACGAAAGACGGAATAATCGAATTGGCATAGTCTCTCCCGTATCTATCAACGCGCATTCACACGGCGATTCCGGCGCCATGTCGCGTTACGGCCCAAAGGCCGGTTTTCTTCAGAGTCAACACGTCGATTTGCCGGAGCGCGAGACTATTGCCCGGCGATCTTTGATGCCGCTCGCATGCGGCAGTAACTGAAAGGGACATCTGGGATGGAGGATGGTCGAGTGGCAACGGGCCTTCGTCCGGAATTTGTCGTGAACTGCTTTAACAAAAGATCATGAAATGCCGCAATAGTTCCTGCTTCAGGTGTGCTTCCCGCAGGCATCGTTCGCCGCGACGGATGGTCCGCACGATCCGCTGGCCGCACCACCTGCGCAGTCGTTTTGCAGCAGCTTGTTAGACCGGCATTGCGTCGAAGTGTTCGGGTGCTTGCGCTGCGGGACGGCAGCGTGCGAGGAATGTTGGCGGGAGGAATGGCGTTCGAATCAGTGCATGCCGAGCTTGTAGTTGTTCTTGATCAGCAGGGTCAGCGCATCGATCGGCAACGCGCGGCTGAACAGGAAGCCTTGCATTTCATCGCAGTCGTTCTCGCGGAGAAAGGACAATTGCTTCGCGCTGGAAACGCCTTCCGCAATCACCTTCTTGCCGAGACTGTGTCCAAGGGAAATGATTGCACGCGCGATGATCGTGTCGTTCGGGTCTGTGCCGATATCGCGGACAAACGACTGGTCGATCTTCAACTGATCCACCGGGAAACGCTGCAGATAGCCAAGGCTGGAATAGCCGGTACCGAAATCGTCGATGGCCAGCAGCAATCCCATTTGCTTCAGGTCATGCAGGATCTCGATGACTTCCTCGGGATTCTGCATGACGAGGCTCTCGGTCAGTTCAAGCTCCAGGCAATCCGGTTCGAGACCGGATGTTTCCAGGGCGCCGCGGACCATGTTCACCAGCGATTCGCGCTCGAACTGCCGCGCCGAAATATTGACCGCTACGCGCAGCGGCGGGAATCCCGCATCCTGCAGGGCCCGGTTTTGGGCACATGCGGTATAGAGCGCCCATTCTCCGAGCGGAACGATGATCCCGGTTTCCTCTGCCAATGGAATGAACGACGAGGGGGGCACCACACTCCCGCTCGGCGCATGCCAGCGCAACAGGGCTTCTGTGCCGACGATGAGCCCGCTGCGCAGATCGACCTTGGGCTGGTAATGCAGCGTGAATTCATTTCCGGCAAGCGCCTGCCGCAACTTCGACTCCAGCGACAAGCGGTCCGTCACCCGCTTGTTCATGGCCGGCGTGTAGAACTGGAAGGTATTTCGGCCGCGCTCCTTGGCGCGATACATGGCGGCGTCCGCATTCTTGAGCAGGGTGTCGGCATCCATCCCGTCTTTCGGATAAGCCGCGAGGCCGATGCTGCAGCTGACGAAGAGCGTGTGCCCCGCGACATCGAAAGGGCGTCCGATGGTCTTCAATATGCGGTCCATCAAGGCTGCAATGCTCTTCTCATCCTTCTGCCCCATCAGAACGAAGGCGAATTCGTCGCCGCCATAGCGCGCGATGGTGTCCTGCCCCCGCAGGCAGGCCGTGAGGCGTTCCGCCACACCCTTGAGCAACTCGTCGCCGATATTGTGCCCAAGACTGTCGTTGATGAATTTGAAGTTATCGAGGTCCATGAATCCAACGGTCACAAAAGTGCCGTCGCGCTGTGCCGAAGCAATCGCCTGGAGAATGCGGTCCTTGAGCACGTTGCGATTGGCCAGCGCGGTGAGCGAATCGACATTCGCTTGCTGTTCGAGCTGTTGCTCATAGCGCTTGATTTCCGTGATGTCGTTGAGCACGCCGACGAAATGGGTAACCCGCCCGTCCGGCCCGCGTACCGGCGCAATGTGCACATCGTTCCAGAACAGTTCGCCGTTCTTGCGGTAGTTTCGCAGCAGCACCGACCGTTCCTCGCGCGTGCGCACCGCTTCTCGGATAGCGTCCACGCCCGCTTGCCGCGTGTCATCGGCCTGCAGGAAACGGCAATTGCGCCCCACCGATTCCTCCACCGGGTAACCGGTGATTTTCTCGAAGGCCGGATTCACGTACTCGATATTGCCCTCGAGGTCGGTGATCACGATGGCATTTACACTGGCCTGGATTGCCCGATTACGCAGGCGCAAGGATTCCTCGGACCGCAGTCGTTCCGTGATATCGAATCCCATCCCGGCAGCGCAGGCCTTGCCGTCGATCCGGATCCTTGCGCCAGTGAAGTAGTAGGGTATCCGCCGGCCGCTGCGCGTGACGAGATCCGCCTCCAGGGCGGCCGCTCCCTCGGCCAGCACGGTCCGCATTCTTTCTTCGGCCAGCTTCTTCTCCTCGTCGCTGCCGAAGAAATCGCGCACCGTCGCGCGGGCCACTTCCTCGCTGCCGTAGCCGGTAATCCGCTCGAGATTCTTGTTCCAGCGAACGCACCTTCCGCTCTCGTCGAACACATAGAAGATGCCCGGCAGGCTGTCGATGACGGCCTGCGATTGCACGACCTCCTTATCCCTTTCCTCGCACTGCGCCTTGAGCGTGGCATTCGCCACATTCAGCGCCTCGGTGCGCTCGGCAACCCGCTCTTCGAGATGCTTGTGCGACAGGCGAAGTTCCTGCTGCGTGCGGTCCCGCTCCCGCATCGTCCGCGCCAGCGCATCAAGGTTCTTCCGCAAGTCGAGTTGCGCCACGACTTCCCGGGAAAGAATGATCAAGGCCTGCCGCTGCTCCTGCGTCAGCCTGCGCGGGACGATATCGAGCACCGCCAGTGTGCCCAGCACAAAAGCATCGCGATTGACCAGCGGCGCGCCCGCGTAGAAACGGAAGAACGGCGGTCCGGTGACCAACGGATTATCGGCAAAGCGGCTATCCTTCGTGGCGTCGGAGACCACAAACAGATCGGTTTGCCTGATCGCATAATCGCAAAATGCGATGTTGCGCGGCGTCTCCGAAAGCGCGATTCCTATCCGGGACTTGAACCATTGCCGATGGTCGTCGACCAGCGAGATGGTTGCCATCGGCGTATTGCAGATGCTGGAGGCGAGCGTCACGATATCGTCGAACTGCGGCTCCGGCGCGGTGTCCAGAATGTGGTACTGCCTGAGCGCATCGAGGCGCATCTGCTCGTCTGCGTCGCCTGACCAGTTGGTCCGGTTCATGTCCTCTGCACGTTTCGTTGAAATGGAGGTGGGCAAGCAATTCCGGCAATCGGGTTCTCTGCGAATGGATTGACTGGCTGTCAATCCATTCCGGTTCGACGCGGTGGCACGTGAAACGTTCGCCTGCGCGATGCGGGCGCGCGTCGTCGCGGCAACTTCCGGCAACGTTCACGGCGCAATGTCCATGAACGCGCCCAGTGTGTATACTCCTACCATTATTTATTCGAACAGGTTGGATGCGAGCGCTGCCATTTCAGGCAGAATGTCGCATCCAACAGGAATCTTGCCACTCTATGGATCATCAAGTCGTCGACACCCTGATTTCTCCCGAAGGCCGCCTGGACATTCTTTCCAAAGCCGAAGTCGCAAAGCTTCTCGACACCAGCCAGGGCGGCTTGTACAACATCTTCCGCAACTGCTCCCTTGCCGTGCTGAACTGCGGCAGTCCGCTCGACGACGGCAAGGAATTGCTCGAACGCTACAAGGCCTTCGACATCAGCATCATCCAGCGCGAGCGCGGCATCAAGCTCGACATCAAGGGAGCGCCGGCCATTGCATTCGTCGACGGCAAGATGATCAAGGGCATCCACGAACACCTGTTCGCCGTCCTGCGCGACGTCATCTACGTCAGCGACGAGATCCATGACAATCCGAAATTCGATCTCACCACGACCGAGGGCGTGACCGACTCGGTGTTCCATATCCTGCGCAACGCCAACGTGCTGCGGCCCCTGACCAATCCGAACATGGTGGTCTGCTGGGGCGGGCATTCGATCTCGCGCGAGGAATACGACTATTCGAAGAAGGTCGGCTATGAACTCGGCTTGCGGGCCATGGACATCTGCACGGGCTGCGGGCCGGGCGCGATGAAAGGGCCCATGAAGGGAGCGGCCATTGCGCATTCGAAGCAGCGCATCGTCAACGGCCGTTATCTCGGCCTGACCGAGCCGGGCATCATCGCGGCCGAATCGCCGAACCCGATCGTCAACGACCTGGTCATCATGCCGGACATCGAAAAGCGCCTGGAAGCCTTCGTGCGTGTCGGCCATGGCATCGTTGTTTTCCCCGGCGGCGCCGGCACGGCAGAGGAAATCCTGTACATCCTCGGCATCCTGCTCCACCCGGACAACGCCAAGCTGCCCTTCCCGCTCATCTTCAGCGGCCCGGAAACAGCCAAGGAGTATTTCGAACAGATCGATCATTTTATCGGCGCGACGCTGGGACCTGAAGCGCAGAAGCGCTACAAGATCATCATCAACGATCCGGCCAGGGTCGCGCAGGAAATGCATGCGGGGATCAAGGAAGTGCGCGAATTCCGCAAGGAAACCAGCGACGCCTACTACTTCAACTGGCTGCTGAAGGTCGATCACGAATTCCAGATGCCCTTCCTGCCAACGCAT
Organism: Pseudomonadota bacterium; assembly: GCA_021821365.1. Lineage (GTDB taxonomy): Bacteria > Pseudomonadota > Gammaproteobacteria > Burkholderiales > Burkholderiaceae_D > Noviherbaspirillum. Next base: position 14,466 of record JAKACN010000087.1, read on the forward strand.
GAGAACATGCGCAACCTGCACCTGCAGAAGAACCAGGAACGGCATCAGCTCGCGGCCAACCTGCGTCGCGCGTTTTCCGGCGTCGTCGCCGGCAACGTCAAGGAACAGGGAATCCGCGCCATCGAACAGCACGGCGTTTTCGAGATCCACGGCGAGCGAAGCATCATGGAACCGATGGACGCGCTGCTGGCCTCCTTCGTGGCGCAGCACCGCATGAAGCTCCCGGGGAAGAAATACAATCCGTGCTATCGGGTCGTCAAATGACCGGAAGCGTCGATCGCGGCGCTTCCCTCTGATGGTCCGCCGTACCCCGATGTGCGGTTTACGCCGAGGCAATCGGCAGCGAGTGCAAGATGTCCATCGCAGCGATCATGTCGCTATCGCGAGGCTGGGCAACGCGGCAATCGCCGTCGAATGTCCGGCAGAAAACGTACATTGGGGTCTGACGGAACGCTAAACCACCGTGTCTTTCATGCTCCCCGCGCCGAAGAGCAGCGATTCCACTGCCCGCTCGAAGACCGGCGCGTACTCGACCGGAATGATTTCCTCGCCATTCAGTGCTTCCAGCAGCGCGGCGAAGGTATAGAGAACGAGCCCGCCGTCACGCTCCTTCTTGAATAGGTAGAGCGACCGATGCGTGCTGACCCAGACCAGTTGCCCCGGCTGCATGGCTCCGTCTGCGGCACGCAGTTCCACGCGCGTGCCGAGCAGATAGGTTTGCGCAAGGAATTCACGGTCCGCCGCGGAGGTCGCCGCCGATTTCACATCCAGCCTGAACTCCGCCTGCAACCCGAATCTGCCGAACAGGTCCTCGATGATCGCAGCGCGTGGCTGCGGCGGTTCGCCCAAGCCCCATGATGCGCGGTCCCAGCTCACGACTACGCGTGAAAATGCCTGGCGCAAATCGTCCAGGCTGGAAAGCTCCCTGCCGGCAGCGCTCGCGGCGCCCCGCAATACCTGCGTATGGAGGGCGACGAGCTGATCGAGGATCTGCGTGCTCTCGTCCTCCGGCAACTGTGCCATATCCAGGCCTTCGCGCAGGCGCTTGACCAGCGGCGGAAGCAGGCGCATGAGGGCACTTCTCTCCTGCGGATTCTGCTTTTCCTGGATGCTCCAGAGCAGCTCGGGCAGGACGCTGCGATACTGCTGGAACAGGCTGTCGGCCTGCTCAGGCTGCACCTGCTTTTCGAGGTCGCGCCACGATGCCTGCACCAGCACGTGCGGCCAGACATTGATGATGAAATCGGAAATACGCTTGTCGGTATTAAGCGGCAGCAGCACATCGCACAGCGAATTGGTCGTATTGCTCAGCAGGACGCTGTATTTTTCCGCCGCCTCCACCGCCTCGATGCCGCGCTCGGTCCGGCTGTCGTCCTGCTTGAGATGCGCCGTCAGGAACTGCTCGAACTCGTTGACGCTTACGGCGAATATCGCCGAGCTGGAGTCGAATTCGTCGAGGATCCTGCGCACGATGCGCTCGATTTCAGCCGCCAGTTGCTGTCCCGCCGCCGATGACGCATCGACTCCGACCGCGGCCGAGCTCATGCGGTTCAGAAGCTGGCGCGCCGGATGCTCTTCGTCATGCATGAGGTCCGGTTCAAGGACCGCCGCCTTCAGGATGGGAATCTGCAGGCGCCCGATCAGCGCGCGCAGTTCGGCCGGTATCTGCTCGTCGTCGAGGATGAACTCGAACAGCATGGCCACCACTTCGACGGTCATGCGTTCCATGGTCGAGGCGTTGCCGAGATCGAGCTTCTCGCGCAGGGCCGCCAGCTGGTTCTGGCCGGGCTGAAGGCCGTCGCTGACCGCCTGCCCTTGCGCGGCCATCTTCTGGTACCTGGACAATTGCGCGGCCAGCGGATTGGCCGCCACGCCTGTTGCGCGCCCCTCGCCCGGGAGTGTCCTCGCCGGACTGAACATCTTCCGGATGAAATCCTGCACGGTGGCGGGCTGGTCCTTGTCCGGCGACGCGGATTTGCCCTCCGCCGCACCTTTCACTCCGGCTTGCATGGTTTCCGACAAGCGCTGCAAGCCAGGGATGATGCGCGCGCTGATCTGATCGGGCAGTCCTCCCGGCGGAGCGCCGAAGTAACGCTGATGATGCGCGGCCCGCGACTGCTGCGCCTGAAACCTGCCGCGCATGCCGGCCGACTCGAACACATCGCGGATTGCACCGTAATAGCCGGGCAGATGCTGGATCATCGCATTGGACAGGTGCTCGAACAGGAGCCTTGCCTTGGCATCGTCGCTTGCCGATTCCCTGATGGCCTCATACAGGGCGCGCGCCAGCAGATAGGGGCGGAACGGGTTTTCGCGCTCGCGTGCTTCATGCTGACCATGCATCTGGCCGATGATCACGTTCAGCCGCCCGATGACCTCCTCGTTCGCTTCGCGCATGCGCTCGGACAGGCGGCCGACTTCAATCTGGTGGTTGACCACTTCATCGTCGATCAGCGACAGCTCGTCGGCGGACAGCTTGCGCATGCCGGACCGCAGATCCACGTACATCGTTTGCAGCGCGCGGTCGAGGTAATTGCGGAAAAGCGTATCGATGCGGCGCAGGAACATGTTTCCGTCCTGCCGCAGGAAATGGCGGAGCGACGTCAGCGCGGTCTGGTCGAGACCCGATTTCGCGGCGAGGAGCAGGTCGACGATGCCCTTGTCCGCGTCCTGCATGGCGCGTTGCACGGCAGCCAGAAAGCCAAACAGCGCTTTTTCCTTCGCGGCTTGAATCAGACGCTTGTATTCCGTTTCTGCCATACCTGTCGTGGGTCAACTAACGTTGAGCATAGTTTAGCCGCAAATCGTATCGCAGCTGCAACAAGATTGCGCATGAACGACAGATATTTATACGCCAAACTTCATCCAGGTCATGATGTTCGCGTTCTCGCAACACCCCGTCAGTCCGCCGCCAGCAGGTCAAGTTCCATCTGCTCCAGGTAGCGCCATTCGCCTTCCTCAAGGTCCAGCATGTCGAGCGTCAACCCGCCGATGGCGGTCCGCCGCAGCGCTGTGCAGTGGTTGCCGGCGGCGGCAAGCATGCGCTTGACCTGATGGTACTTGCCCTGCTCCAGCACGATTTCGATTTCGTGCTCGCCAAGCCGCCGGCAGGATGTCGCGGCAAGCGGCGCCGGCTCGTCATGCAGTTGCACTCCAGACAGGAGCTGCTCGACCAGGGCGTCGGTCGCCGGGATGTCCGTGGTAGCGACGTAGAGCTTCGGAACGTGGCGTCGCGGCGATGTTTGCGCATGGATGAACGCGCCGTCGTCGGACATCAGGAGCAGGCCGGTGGTGTCGTGGTCGAGGCGTCCGACAGGCTGCACGTCGCGCCACGTAAACTGCTCCGGGAGCAGGGTCAGGATGCCCGGATGGTGGCTGGGCTTGCGCGAGCATTCGTAACCGGACGGCTTGTTCACGGCAATGTATACACGCTCCCGATACAGCCAGGACTCGCCGTACACGGCGAATTCGAAGCCATCGGTGTCAAACGATTGTCGATAGTCCGTCACCTTTGCCCCGGCGACGTCGACTTCCCCATCCGCAATCAACTCCCGGCACCATTTGCGCGAGCCGAACCCCTGCGATTGCAGGATGCGATCCAATGTCAGTTTACTCATGCCGGAACTCTAACACGGCGGCCGGCCTGGCCGGTCCGGTGACGCGTTCCAGATTCGATGCCATCATCCATGCAAATCGGATAATATTGTCATCTTTTCACCCCCCCCAATACACCTCAATGACGCCTGACCCGGAGCCGCTCATCGACGCAGACCATGCCGCCTTCATGCAGGGCGGCGTCGGCATCAGCGTCGCCGCCTGCGATGCCGACCGCATCCCGACACTGGCGCGCGCCACCGGCTGCCGCGTGTCGCCGGACCGGCGGCGCGACGCAAACGCCCGGC
>JAKACN010000355.1 GCA_021821365.1 Pseudomonadota bacterium
GGGCCGATCGAGGTGTACTTCTTGTACACGTCGCGATAATTGCGTTCGACGACCGTCATCACCGGCATGGTCTTGCCGGGGATCGGCTCGCACTCGCCCTTGCGCCAGTCCTTCGGATCGAAAGGCTGCCCGAGTTCGCCGGGGGTGTCGTGCATCAGCGGCGTCAGCACCAGGTCCTTCTGCGTGCCGAGGTATTCGCCGCCGATTTCGCTGAATTTCTCCGCGATGCCCTTGTAGATCTCCCAGTCGGACTTGGCCTTCCACAACGGCTGCACGGCTTCCGACAGCGGGTGGATGAACGGATGCATGTCCGACGTGTTCATGTCGTCCTTCTCGTACCAGGTCGCGGTCGGCAGCACGATGTCGCCATACAGACAGGTGGTCGACATGCGGAAGTCGAGCACGACGAGCAGGTCGAGCTTGCCTTCGACGGCCGGGCGCACCTTCACGTCCTTCGGCATCACGGAACCGGCTTCCTCGCTCATCAGCGCGTTCTGCGTGCCGAGCAGATACTTCAGGAAGTATTCGTGGCCCTTGCCCGAGCTGCCGAGAATGTTGGCACGCCACACGAACATGTTGCGCGGGAAGTTCGCCGGATTGTCCGGGTCGTCGCAGGACAGGTTCAGCTTGCCGCCCTTCAGGTTCTCCACCGCATACTTGACCGGATCCTGGCCTGCCGCTTCGGCCGCGCGCACCACGTCCAGCGGATTGGTTTCCAGCTGCGGCGCGGAAGGCAGCCAGCCGAGGCGTTCGGCCTTGGCATTGAAGTCGAGCAGCGACATTTCCGCCGTCTTGCCGTCCGCCGTCGGGCAGAGGATTTCGGAGGTGTGCAGCTTCTCGTGACGCCACTGGCTGGTATGCGCGTAGAAGAACGAGGTCGAGTTCATCTGGCGCGACGGACGGTTCCAGTCGAGCGCGAAGGCGAGCGGCGCCCAGCCGGTCTGCGGACGCAGCTTTTCCTGGCCCACGTAGTGCGACCAGCCGCCGCCGGATTGGCCGACGCAGCCGCACATCATCAGCATGTTGATGATGCCGCGGTAGGTCATGTCCATGTGGTACCAGTGGTTCAGCGCGGCGCCGACGATCACCATGCTCTTGCCGCGCGTCTTGTCGGCGTTGTCGGCAAATTCGCGCGCCACGGTGATCACGTCTTCCGGCTTCACGCCGGTGTGCTTCTGCTGCCACTTCGGCGTGTAGGGCACGTCGTCGTTGTAATCGCGCGCGACGTTCTTGCCGCCCAGGCCGCGATCGACGCCGTAGTTCGCCATCGACAGGTCAAACACGGTGGCCACTAGCGCGGTGGTGCCGTCGGCCAGTTGAACTTTCTTCACCGGCACATTGCGCACCAGGACATCGTCGGCGTCCTTGCCGCCGAAGTAGCCGAAACCGACTTCGACGACATCGTCGCGGCAGTCGATCAGCGAGAGTTTCGGATCGATCGGCTTGCCGCTCTTGCCTTCGATCTGTTCCAGGTTCCACTTGCCCGACTCGCCCCAGCGGAAGCCGATCGAACCGGCCGGCGCGGTGATATTGCCGGTCGCTTCGTCGATGACCAGCGTCTTCCAGTCGGGGTTGTTGGTTTCGTCGAGGTTGTTGGCGAGATGTGAGGCGCGCAGGAAGTAGTCCGGCACCAGGTGACCGTTCTTTTCCTTCAGCAGCACGAGCATCGGGAAGTCGGTGTACTGCTTCGCGTACTCGCGGAAGTAGGCCGACTTGTTGGTCGCGTGGAATTCCTTCAGGATCACGTGGCCCATCGCCATTGCGAGCGCGGCGTCGGTGCCCTGCTTCGGCGCGAGCCAGATGTCGCCGAACTTGGCCATTTCGCCGAAGTCGGAAGACACGGCGACGGTCTTGGTGCCCTTGTAGCGGACTTCGGTGTAGAAGTGCGCGTCCGGGGTACGGGTCATCGGGATGTTGGAGCCCCACACCATCAGGTAGGTGGAGTTGTACCAGTCGGCCGATTCCGGCACGTCGGTCTGCTCGCCCCACACCTGCGGGCTGGACGGCGGCAGGTCGCAGTACCAGTCATAGAAGCTCATTGCCACGCCGCCGATCAGGCTCAGGTAGCGCGTGCCCGCGGCGTAGCTGATCATCGACATGGCGGGAATCGGGGAGAAGCCGAGGATGCGGTCCGGGCCGAACTTCTTGATGGTGAATGCATTCGCCGCGGCGATGATCTCGTTCACCTCGTTCCAGTCGGCGCGCACGAATCCGCCCTGCCCGCGCACCTTCTTGTAATGCGCGGCACGTGCCGGGTTCTGGCTGATGTATTCCCAGGCCTCGACCGGCGACATGGTCTGGCGGGCTTCGCGCCACATCTTCATCAGGCGGCCACGCACCATCGGGTATTTCACACGCTGCGCAGAGTACACATACCAGGAATAGCTGGCGCCGCGCGGGCAGCCGCGCGGCTCGTGATTAGGCAGGTCGGGCCGCGTGCGCGGATAGTCGGTCTGCTGGGTTTCCCAGGTGATCAGGCCGTTCTTGACGTAGACCTTCCAGCTGCACGACCCGGTGCAGTTCACACCGTGGGTCGAACGCACGATCTTGTCATGCTGCCAGCGCTGGCGATAGGCGTTTTCCCAGGTGCGGTCTTCGTGCACAACCGCGCCATGGCCGTTGGAAAAGGTTTCCTTCGGCTTGCTGAAGAATTTCAGGCGGTCCAGAAAGTGACTCATGGTTTCTCCATCCTTGTACCCGGGAGTCGGGCACATTGTTTTTTCGAGGCTTGTCTACGTAGGAAGTCTACGCAGATGTATCACGGCTTGATATTCCCAAGAAGTTGAGCCGGTGCATGCGTAGTAACTAGCCCGGCTACTACTAAAGGACTAGTCAAAAAAGAACTGGATACAAACTGGATGCAAAACGGGCTCCGCTGTCGGAGCCCGTCTGCGAGAGGATCAGCAGGGCATGTCGGCGCCCTTGCGCGAGTAGAACCACCAGGTGATGGCGATACAGGTGACATAGAAGCCAATGAAGCACCACAAGGCGGCTTCCGGCCCGCCGGTCAGGGCGATCGAAGTGCCATAGCTCTTCGGGATGAAGAATGCGCCATAGGCTGCCACTGCCGAGGTGAAGCCCAGCACGGCGGCGGCTTCCTTGTTGCCGCTGGCGATGGCCTGCGCTTCCGCTGCCGCGCCCTTGCCCGCTGCGGCGCGCTGATGCTCGGTAAGGAAGATCACCGGGATCATGCGGAAGGTCGAGGCGTTGCCGACGCCGGTGCCGGCGAACAGCAGCATGAACATCCAGAAGAAGCCGGTAAAGCTGCCCGCGCTGCCGCCATTCGGCAGGAAGGCGATGACGCCGACCACGGCGAACGCCATGACGATGAAGGTCCAGAAGGTCACGATCGCGCCGCCGAGCTTGTCCGAGATCCAGCCGCCGGCCACGCGCGCCAGGGCGCCGACGAGCGGGCCAAGGAACGCATACTGCAGCGGGTTGACATTCGGGAATTGCGATTTGATCAGCAGCGGGAAGCCGGCGGAATAACCGATGAAGGAACCGAAGGTGCCGAGATAGAGCCAGCACATCAGCCAGTTGTGCTTGCGCTTGAAGATCACCGCCTGCTCGGCGAAGGAAGCATTGGCCGATGCGAGATCATTCATGCCGAACCAGGCAGCGACGGTGGTGATGGCGATGAACGGCACCCAGACGAAGCCGGCATTCTGCAACCACATTTCCTTGGTGATGCCGCCGCTGTTCCACAACTGCGGATCGCCGCCGAGGCCGCCGAACCCGC
>JAKACN010000088.1 GCA_021821365.1 Pseudomonadota bacterium
ACCCATGACGGCGAACTGGGGCAGATGCTCTGCAGTGCAGTCGACGTTTGCGCCCGTGTCGAGCATGTCGGTCTGTCCTGTCAGGGTGGGCAGAATCGTGATGATCGCAGGCCGCTCGATCCCTGGGACTTCGAGAAGCGCGACTGGATTCCGCATAGCGGCTGGCCGTTCGGGCTCGATGAGCTGCTGCCGTATTACGACCGCACGCATGCGCTCCTCAAGCTCGGGCCGAACAATTACGATCCGGAATTCTGGGAGAGGTCGATCGACCGCCCCGATGTGCGGCGCATGCCGCTCGTGTCCGGCAAGGTGCGCGACACCATCTCGCAGTTCAGCCCGCCGGCGCGCATGGGCAAGCTGTATCGCGACACGCTGAAGAGCTCGCCGCGCATCCGTGTGTTCCTGTATGCGAACGCCACCAACATCGACACCGACCGCTCGGCGCATACCGTGACGCGCATCCAGGTGGCGACGCTGACCGGCAAATACATGGAAGTAACTGCGAAGTACTACATCCTGGCTACCGGCGGCATTGAAAATCCGCGTCTCCTGCTGGCATCGAACAAGGTGCAGCCATGCGGCCTGGGCAATGGCAACGACCTGGTCGGCCGCTTTTTCATGGATCATCCGCGTCGCTACGTCGGCAATATCAAGTGGTCCAGGGAATGGGCGCGCAACAAGCTTTCCGACGTGAAGTATCACTACATGAATTCCGCGGTCGCGGCGTTCGGCACGCATGTCGCGCATCAGTTCGCCTTGACGGAGGATGTGCTGCGCGAAGAAAGACTGCTGAATGCGCGTGTCTGGTTCTGTTCCATCTTCCCCGGCGAAGGCAGCGACGGCGCGCAGGCGCTGTTCCGGATCAAGCAGGCGCTGCTGCAGAAGGACCAGGAGGACTGGAGCCTGTCGAAGGACATCCTGACCATGCTGGCGCATCCGGTCGATACCATCGGCTACGGCTATACGCGCCTGTTCCAGCCGCGCTGGCTGATCCAGGGCGTGAAGTTCCAGCTCATTGTGGAACCGGAACCCAATCCCGACAGCCGCGTGATGCTGTCGCCCTCGCAGAAGGATCAGCTCGGCATGAACCGCGTGCGGGTCGACTGGCGCCTGGGAACGAACGTGCAGCGCACCATCGACCGCACGCTGGAAATCCTGGCCGAAGAGATGCATCGGACCGGCGTTGCCCAGGTCGAACTCGATCCGCCGATGGAAGGCAAGAAGTGGCCGTCCGACCTGGAGGGAACATGGCATCACATGGGTGCGACGCGCATGCACGATTCGCCGAAACACGGCGTGGTGGATCGCGACTGCAAGGTGCACGGCATGTCGAACCTGTATGTGGCGGGAAGCTCGGTATTCCCGACCGCGGGTGCGAACTTCCCGACGATCACGCTGGCGGCCCTGGCCTTCAGATTGTCCGATCACATCGTCGCGCAGATCCGCACCGGCAGCCTTCACCTGACCGAACAGGCTGCGTAGGTACTGGGCGACACGACACCATTGCAACGGCAAGGCAATTTGCCGCAGGCACGGTTCGCGCGCATTTCGCTCCGATGCGGAAGGCGCGGAGAGGCCGGCACTGCGGCATGACTGGCATTCTTCATCATGACGACACACAAGACCATTCTCGTGACCGGCGCGGCGGGCTATATCGGCTCGCATACCTGCGTCGAACTCCTGGCGGCCGGCTATGCCGTCATTGCGCTCGACAATCTGTGCAACAGTTCGGCCGAATCGCTCCGGCGCGTCGAGACGATCTCCGGCCGATCGATTCCTTTCCATGAAGCCGACGTGCGCGACCGGCGAGCACTGGACGCCTTGCTGAAGACGCATCGCATCGATGCCGCCATCCACTTCGCGGGACTCAAGTCAGTCGGCGAATCGGTGCAGGATCCCTTGGCGTATTTCGAGAACAACGTCACCGGAACGGTCACCTTGTTGCAAGCCTTGCGCGAGGCGAACGTCAGGAACTTTCTGTTCAGCTCATCGGCCACCGTCTATGGCGATCCCGAGTCCGTGCCGATCGCCGAATCGGCGCGGCTGTCGGTGACCAATCCCTATGGACGTTCCAAGCTGATGGTTGAGCAGCTGCTTGCGGACCTGGCGAATTCCGACCCGTCATGGGCGATCGGGGTGCTGCGCTACTTCAATCCGGTGGGCGCGCATGCGAGCGGCCTGATCGGTGAAGATCCGCGCGGCATTCCGAACAACCTGATGCCGTACATTGCGCAAGTCGCCATCGGCCGGCGCGAACGCTTGTCGGTGTTCGGGAACGACTATCCGACGACGGACGGAACGGGTGTGCGCGACTACATCCACGTGGTGGATCTCGCGCTCGGGCATGTCGCGGCGCTGCGGGAAATGTTCCGCTCCGGCCAGGGCTTCACCGTGAACCTTGGGACCGGGCAGGGATACAGCGTGCTACAGATGGTGCGCGCGTTCGAAGACGCAAGCGGACGACCGGTTCCCTACCAGGTCGTCGCGCGGCGCCCGGGGGACGTTGCGGTGTGCTATGCCGACGCGACGCTGGCGCGGCATGTGCTCGACTGGAAGGCGAAGAGAGGGTTGCCCGACATGTGTGCCGATCACTGGCGCTGGCAGAGCATGAATCCGAACGGGTTCGGCGATCACGCCTGAACAGGGCAGGACGATTGCCGATACCTGTCATCCTTTCACCGGTCCGATCATGCATGCAAGAAAACGACTTCACCGAACCGCGCTGTTGGGTGCGCTGCTTGCGATCGCTTCCGTCGCAGGATGCGAAGAGAACGGCGCGGGGAGCGATGCGCTCGCGACCTTGACGCATGTGGCGAAGAAGGCGATGAAGCAGCCGAAGCGTGTCGACAAGTCGCCGTACGGCCAGAAGGCGGACGATTACGTACTGACGTTCTCGGAAGAGTTCGACAGCTTCGACAGAAATCGGTGGAACGACCATGTCTGGTACGAGACACCCAATCCGACGAAGAACTACGATGTCGAATACGGCCTGCTCAAGATATGGCCGCAGCGCGACGCGTCCGGCAAGTTCTTCAACCGAACGATCGATACCGACGGCAAGTTCGAACAGACCTACGGTTATTTCGAAATCGAGGCGAAGCTTTCGCGCGGGAAGGGGACCTGGCCTGCCTTCTGGCTCTTTGCGCATCCCGACAAGCGCCGTCCCGAGATCGACATCATGGAAGCGTATCCCGGCGGCGTCGATCCCTGGGGTTTCGTCGATGATTCCGGCGTGGCGCGGCCGCAGGCTTTCGCGGTGACGGTGTGGCGCGACGAAGGCATGTCGGTGGGGGCGCGGCAGTTCGATACGGGTGTCGATTTATCTACCAAGTTTCACAAGTATGCGGTGAAGTGGGAGCCGCATGGCCAGACTTTCTATTTCGACGGCAAGAAAGTGCTGGAGGTCGCGGAACGCATGTCGGACCCGATGTACATCGTGGTCGACCTGTGGTTCGGCAGCGCCAGCGGCGAGCCGGATGAAACCACGCCGGAGGGAAAAGCCAATTCCTTCGAAGTGAATTACATCAGGGCGTGGCAATTCAGGCATCGCGTCACGCGAGATTGACCTCTCGATAATTCATTCACGACAGCATTGCGGAATGCACGACGACATGCGCGACGAAACGCGCGACGAAATGTCTCGCGCGTCGTCACGCATGTCGTTGCCTGTTCATTTCCTTTCTTGCCACGCCTGTCTTGCGGTAACGCAAAGTTACAAAAATAAATTCCCCTGAAGAACTGTCCCGGCGGAACTATTTCTGTTCGGAAAGGCTCAGATGGAACTCTTGCTGAGAGGCATCAGCAAAATTTCATTGTGAGAAGGGGACCATTTTGTCGAAATTATCTTTCAACCGTACGTCGATTGCCGCGCTGTCTTCCGCATGCGCAGCGGTTCTTCTCGCTGCCTGCGGCGGTGGCTCATCAGGCGATGCGGCGACTCAAACCGCATCCGCTGACGGACAAACAACGCTCATGGCGACGACCACCACCAGCACGACGACGTGGACGCGCTGCGCCGTGGAGGGAGGCACCTGCACGTTCTCCGGCACCAGGAAAGTACGCTATGGCCTGAGTGGCAAGTGGGCGTACAAAACTGCCACCGGATCCATTGCCTGCACCAACGAAGTCTTCGGCGATCCGTATCCGGGCGCTGACAAGGTCTGCGATTTCGCAACGACAACCACAGCACCTGCCCCGGCACCTGCACCGGCCCCCGCACCCGCTCCGGCGCCTGCACCCGCTCCGGCACCGAGCACCACGAGCTGGACGCGTTGCGCGGTCGAGAATGGCACCTGCTCGTTCTCCGGCACCACACAGGTTCGTTACGGACTTGACACCACATGGGCGTACAAGACCGCGACGGGTTCCATCGCCTGCACCAATGAAGTGTTCGGCGATCCGTATCCGGGTGCCGACAAGGTCTGCGATTATGCGGTGACAACGACGGCGCCCGCACCTGCACCGGCCCCCGCACCCGCGCCGGCACCTGCTCCGGCTCCGGCTCCGGCTCCGGCTCCGTCCACTGCGACGGGACCGTACGGCCAGGACGCCAGCCTGTATACACAAACTTTCTCCGAAGACTTCAACAGCTTCAACACCAGTTTGTGGAATGACCACATCTGGTACGAGACTTCCAACGCCACCAAGAACTACACGGTGGAAAACGGTGCACTGAAGATTTGGCCGCAGCGCGATGCGAACGGCAACTTCTTCAACCGCACGGTCGACACCGACGGCAAGTTCTATCAGACCTACGGCTACTTCGAGATCGAAGCGAAGCTGCCGCAAGGCAAGGGCACCTGGCCGGCATTCTGGCTGTTCAACCACGTCGGTACCCGCCGTCCTGAAATGGACGTGATGGAAGCCTATGCAGGCGGCGCAGCACCGTGGGGCTTCACCGATTCCAGCGGCATCTCGCACCCGCAAGCGTACGCGCCGACCGTGTGGAAGGGCGACTACGACGGCCAGTTGATGGGCACGCTCCAGTACGACACCGGCATGGACCTGTCCGCCGGCTTCCACAAGTATGCGGTGAAGTGGGAACCGACCAAGCAGACCTATTACTTCGACGGCAAGCAAGTCCTGGTGGTCAACGCCACGATGAGCGACCCGATGTACATCATGCTGGACCTGTGGTTCGGCAGCGCATCGGGCACGCCGGACAATTCGACTCCGCAAGGCAAGACGAATTCGTATGAAGTCAACTACGTGCGTGCATGGCAGTTTAAATAACATGTATTGAACAGCTTGCAGTCTCCCTGGCAACGGGGACACTGCGACAAGAGAGAAAGGCCGGCGCACATGCCGGCCTTTTTCATATTCGCGGGTCGGCCCGTACGGAATGTCGCGGGTCGCCGCCGGCGCCGCTCTCGGGCCCTGGACGATATGCATACCGGAACGCGTGCCTCGGGGAACGTCTTGCGGCCCATGGAAGACCCCTGCGCGCGTTTTCCGGATGCTGGCGCTGACGGAATTGCGTTGCTTGCCGGACAGTGTTGCTTCAACGGCCTCTGTTCCCACAGCACGAAGCATTGCCGCTTTGGCAGGGCAAGGCCGGAATGCGATTGCCGGACTTGCCACACGGGCAGAAATGCCGTCTCCATTCGATCATCCCTTTCTCCTTGCCGCACGGACACGTCTGTTTGCAGATCGGCAAACGATTCGTTGCCAAGCTACTTACAAACTGGAAAAAAAGGGCGACTTTTTCGTGAATCGCGGAAATTTCCCGGAACCATTTTCCGAGGGGCAAGCTCTGACATGCACTTGCTAGCGAGAATCATTGGCTACCATCAATTTAGAGAAAGAGGAACTGTTTTGTTTAAACTTACTTTTCACCGATTCGCGATTTCCGCACTGTGTTGCGCTTCTACAACCGTACTGATCGCCTGCGGCGGTGGTGGCGGTGTCGGCGATCCTGCCGCCGACGCATCCTCCACGCAGACTCTCGCCTCGACTTCGCAAGTGCAATCGTCCGCCTCCGGCCAATCCACCACGACGGGCACCTCGTCGACCGGCACGAGCACATCGGGCACCACTTCTCCATCAACAGCAAATATTCTTGAGGCTGTTCAAACAGCCGCACCCGCAACCGATACCAAGACCCCGTTCGGCCAAGATGCGAACGCTTACGCGCTGACCTTCTCGGAAGAGTTCGACAGCTTCAACAGCAGCCTTTGGAATGACCACATGTGGTACGACTCGTCCAACGCGACGAAGAACTACACCGTTGAAGATGGCAAGCTGAAGATCTGGCCGCAGCGCGATGCGAACGGCAACTTCTTCAACCGCACGGTCGACACCGACGGCAAGTTCTATCAGACCTACGGCTACTTCGAGATCGAAGCGAAACTGCCGCAAGGCAAGGGCACCTGGCCGGCATTCTGGCTGTTCAACCACATCGACACCCGCCGCCCCGAAATGGACATTATGGAAGCCTATGCAGGCGGCGCAGCACCGTGGGGCTTCACCGATTCCAGCGGCGTCTCGCATCCGCAAGCCTATGCGCCGACAGTCTGGAAGGGCGATACAGACGGCCAGCTGCTGGGTACGCGCCAGTTCGATACGGGTACCGACCTGTCGGCCGGCTTCCACAAGTATGCGGTGAAGTGGGAGCCGAACAAGCAGACGTATTACTTCGACGGCAAGGAAGTCCTGGTGGTCAACGCCACGATGAGCGATCCGATGTACATCATGCTGGACCTGTGGTTCGGCAGCGCATCGGGCTCTCCGGACAACTCGACTCCGCAAGGCAAGTCGAATTCGTATGAAGTCAATTACGTGCGTGCCTGGAAGTTCAAGTAATCCAGGCATAAGATCCCTCGAAGCAGGGATTCGCTAGCAAGTTGGAGGGCCGGCATGATTGCCGGCCTTTTTTTCTTCCTGGATTTTTCTGAGCGCCAGGAAATCTCCCTGCACCGGGTAATGCCGCATTTCGCAGTCTTCCGCATTTGCGGAACGACGCCGCCTGGAAATTGCCGGCTTCGCCTGACGGCATGACTCCCGTCAAGACCGTTCTGACTTGCCGCATGGTTCCGCCCCGCCGTTTCATGCGGCGAATTGTTGTACTAACTCAAAGCCACGGACATGCGCTGCAGGATACTGTCAGATGAATTGCTTCCGCCGGCGGTGGAAGCGAATCGCGCATTGCATCGAACCAAGAAGGAAGAACAAGGCAGAGCAGCGTTCTGAAGCAACACGCAGAGCGCCATTTTCCCTCGCCTGTTGTCTTGATGGCTGGCAAATCATGGAACACCAAGGAGTCGCTGCTTCCTGTTATGACAATGAAGTCCCGGCGTTCGTCGAGGCGGAAATCGAGCGTTTGTACGGCAACATTTTTTCATCGCTGCTCGAATTCAGGATCTATGGCTGGTCCGGCGCCAATACTGGCACCTATGTGGAACGGACCAACGGGAAGATCACGACGCTGATCGTGTTCGAACGACGGCATGGCAGGGTGAGGGTGCTCAACCAGGGAATCAGGATCGGCGAAGATGAACTCAACCGGTTTGCGCAGCACCTCTTTTCCATGGATGAATCGATCCAGCTCATCTCGCTGAAGGCGATCGAAACCGACCTGCGCCATTCTCCGTTTCCGATCCAGCGCTTCAATCATCTCGAGGATCTTGCGCTCGCCTTGCCGACGACGACGCAGGAGTATCTGGCCAGCCTGGGAAAGAACACGCGGCGAAATATCAAGCGCTACATGGACCGTCTCACGCGGCGCTTTCCCTCGTTCCGCTTCGAGGTGCGCGAACGCGCAGACGTCGATGAAAGCGATATCCGCAGCCTGATCGCCTTCAACCGATTGCGCATGGCCGAAAAAAAAGTGGTAGCGAATATCGATGAAGAAGAGACAAAGCACATCGTCAGTCTCGCGCAGGCATGCGGCCTGGTCGGCGTGGCGAGGATCGATGGACGAATATGCGCCGGCGCGGTCAGCTATCGGGCGGGCGACAACTACTTCCTGAACCTGCTGTCGCATGATCCGGCTTATGACGACTACTGGGTCGGGTTCCTTTGCTGCTACCTGACGATGTGTGCATGCATATCGCATGATGCCCGGGAATTCCATTTCCTGTGGGGGCGCTATGAATACAAGTACGCGCTCGGCGCGGTGCAGCGGGATCTCGACAATGTGACCGTGTATCGGTCATGGCTGCATGTCATGCTCAATGCGCAAACGGCATGGGCAGCGGCGCGCGAGGGCTACCTCCGCCGCGCGAAGCTATGGATCAAGTATGACGAGAGGCCGCTTTCGAGGCAGGTCAGGAAGCTGGTCGAAACGGTGTTCGCCTTGCGGCGCGCGCTGTCAGGGATGGCGGGGATGCGACGCTCGTTGGCGCAGTCGAACCCGGAAAGCTGAACCAACGCTCTGCGCGCCGCGCGGAGAATTTCCTGAAGAAGGAGTGCGCGGTAATGTGTTTTCCTGTTGCAAGACCTCCCGGGGCATTTCAAGAACGGACTTCTCCCGTTACCGGATCGCCAGCCATGGCGCCGCCGCCCGGAGCGCCCGCCTGTCCGCTGCCCGTCCTCTGGTAAACCCGACGCGAATCCAGATGGCGTTGCCCGCCTTGCCAATGCGCGCATGCGTTGTTCGCGCTCATGCGATGCCTGGAAACGTTCGCGTGGAAGCACGTCCTGCAATGCTTCGCATTCCGGCTGTTTCATGATTTACGTCATCTTTGGCTTCGCTGCACACTTTAAGATTAACCCATGACAAGACTTGCCCTCCTCACCAACGAGCCGCCGCCGTACCGCATTCCGGTGTTCAACAGGATCGCCCGCATGCCGGGCTTTACCCTTCAGGTGATTTTCTGTGCGCGACGGGAGCCGAACCGGCAATGGGATCTGCCGCCCTTCGAATTCGATCATGTGTTCCTGCGTGACCGGATGAAGACGGTGGATGGGCGCTATATCCACAACAATCCCGACGTGATTCCGGCGCTGCAGCGCTTTGCTCCCGATCTGATCGTGCTGGATGGACTGAACCCGACTCATCTCTACGCGTTCGCCTATGCGTGGCTGAAGGGCATTCCGCGCATTCCGTTGACTGACGGCACCTATCTCTCGGAGCAGCACTTGAGCCGGGCGCACAAGCTGGTCAGGAAGATCGTGTATTCGCATTCCGCCGCCTACCTGTCGGCGAGCCTCGGCGGACAAGCGCTGTATGAAAGCTACGGCGTTCCCGCCGATCGTTGCTTCCGTTCCTATCTTTGCACCGATAACGATGCGTTCATGCAGGAGGCCGAGCCGCGGGAAAAGAAATTCGACCTGGTCTTCTGCGCACGCATGGTCCCGGACAAGGGCCCGCTGTTCGCGCTGCGCGTCGCACGCGAAGCAGCGAGACGGCTCGGGCGGAAGGTCCACATGCTGTTTGTCGGATCGGGCAGCGAAGAGGATCGGCTGAAAGCGGCAGCCGCGCAGCAGACGGATCTTGTGGAATGCCACTTCCACGGATTCGCATTGCAGAAGGAATTGCCTTCGCTGTACAAGTCGGCGCGCATCTTCCTGTTTCCCACTCATGCTGACGTGTGGGGAGTGGTCGCCAATGAAGCCTGCGCCGCAGGCTTGCCGATCATCGTTACCCCTTATGCCGGCGTCGCCGGCGAACTGGTGATCGACGGTGAAAACGGATTTGTCTGCGATCTCGATGCGGACCTCTGGGCCGAGCGCGCCGCCAGCCTGCTGGCTCAGGCAGATCTGCGCGAGAGATTTTCCCGTCGCAGCCTGGACCTGGTGCGCGAATATACCTTCGACAATGCCGCGGCCGGCGTGATCGATGCCTGCCGCTTCGCGCTGGCAGCGGTTGAGAGCAGCAAGGCGCGCCGCCTGGTATGACCGTGCGCCCGACGTGCCGCAAGTCAGCCTGGCCCGGATAACGAAAACGGTCGGCAACGACCCGTGCGACATTTTTGGAGTGGACGATGGGACCTGTATTTACGTGTTCGATTGATGATGGTCATCCATCGGATCTGAAAACGGCGGAGCTGCTGCACAAACATGGCCTGCAAGGCACCTTCTACATCCCGATCAGGAACTGCGAAGGCGATGCGGTGCTGTCGGACGCGCAGATCGGCGAACTCGGCCGTCATTTTGAAATCGGATCGCACACCTACGACCACTGCTACCTGAAGAAAGTCGACATCTGGCGCGCCTATCACCAGATCAACGACGGCAAGAAAAAGCTGGAAGATCTGCTGGGCGCGCCGGTCAATGGATTCTGCTATCCCGGCGGCCGCTACTGCAAACGGGACGTGGAACTCGTCAAGGCCTGCCGCTTTACCTATGCGCGCACGACGATGAACCTGTGCTTCGATGCCGGAAGCAGAGCGTACGAAATGCCGACCACCATCCAGTTCTATCCGCACGACCGCGCCGTCTATCTGCGCAATTTCCTCGGCTCCGGCCAAAGGCACAAACGGCTTGGCGGCCTCTCCCTGGTCATGCAGCATGAAAACTGGATCCACCGGCTTTATGCGCTGTTCGATTATGCCTGCCGGCGTAAAGGTGTCTTCCATCTCTGGGGACATTCAAAACAGATCGACCAGCTCAATGCATGGAAGGAGTTCGACGGCTTCCTGCAGCACGTAGCGAGCCGGATCCCGGCGTCGCAATGCATGAGCAATGCGCAGCTGGCGTCCCGCGCGGTGTGGGTTCCGGATGCGCGCATGATGCAGTCCGCCTGAGGCGGAAGCATTCTCCTTCCCGTCTCCGGCGTCGTTCACTCACGCAGTGAAAACGGCGACGCCATTCCGGCAGTGACTTGAGTTCAATGCGAGGTTGCAGGACGAGGTGTGTCGTCCTGCGCGCCGGCTGCTGCATGCATTACGCCCGGGCGGAGGAAGGGATTGCCTTCACGGGCGATGTATTCTTCTCCGAGCAGCGCGGCGGCTTTGGTGTTGATGTGGTTGTCATCCTTGTACAGGGCGATGTTCCGGATGTAGGTTCTGCACTCGGTCTTGTTGCACATGATGCGCTTGGGGTCGATCACCAGCACCTGCGGATGCTTCGTCTTGATCCCGTCGATGATCGCGTCCGGCGTCGACTGCGACTCGGCAACGAAGCGGAAGGGAATGCTGCACTTCTGGTCCGGTCCGATCCAGCCGCGCTTGCGGTAAAGGATGCAGCGCGACAGGTCGGGCTCGTAGTAAGGGTTGTCCTTGAACACCACCGGAATGGCGCCAGCCTGCAGGATCTTCTCGACGAGCGCGGGAATGGTCCTGGCGAAGGGGCGTTGCGGTTCCGAGGCCCAGAAGCCGGCCACGGCCACGTATTTGAAGTTGCTCGCCAGTGCAAGCAGATCTTCATTGCGCTTTTCGCAGGCGCCGGCATGCTCGGCATCCCCTGTGCCGGGCGTGGGGAATTCGGTCGGAAAACAGCCGCCCTGCACATGGAACACCGCCTTCATGCCGGCATCTTTCGCGAGCTGGTCGATAAACGGCTTGAAGTGGTTGGCGTGCGAATCACCGATCAGGAGGATGTCCGCCTTCCTCTGGTTCATGTCGCCGAATGCGCAATACTGCATCAGGTGCGCCATGGTCACCTTCTCGTAGTCTTCGGCGCGGATCGAGCAGGAGCGCGCCAAATCGCGCTCGAAGGAGTAGCTCGAGATCAGGTCGCGAATCTCATTCGAGAAGCGCTGCGGCGCGCCCTCCGTCATGTAGGAGTACAGGCCGACGCTCATGAATGCGGCCGCCGGCACGAGGTAGAGCTGGACGAACGCCTTCCGGAAGCGGATGGCGCCGCTGCGGCGGATTGGGACTTCCACGCATTTCCATGTGAGCCATGCCAGCGCGAAGGCAAGCGCGATGGCAGCGGTGGTGACCGGCAGCGTCAGGGCGATCCTCCGGTAGCGCAGGAAGGAAAAGATCGGCCAGTGCCACAGGTAGAGCGAATAGGATATCAGCCCCACCTGGACCAATGGTCGGCTGGCGAGGAAGGGCCGCAGGGCGTTGTCCTTGCTGCCGGCATAGATCAGGAGTGCGGCGCCGAGGCAGGGATACAGCGAGTTGATGCCGGGGTAGGGCATGCCCTGGTTGATCAGAAATACCGATCCCAGCATCAGCGCCAGGCCGGACGTCGCGAGCAGGTTGGCGAGGATTCCGGGGCGGACAGGGGCACGCTGCGCGACGAACCAGGTGAGCGCGCCGATAATGAGTTCATGCGCGCGCGACGTTAGCAGGAAGTAGGATTTTATTTCGCCGGTTTTGAACTGGGACAGCACGACGAACAGGCAGCCGAGCAGCAGCAAGGCGGAGACGACATGTTTCCTCAGATACTTGAACAGGAAGATCAGCAGGACGGGAAAGATGAAATAGAACTGTTCTTCCACTGACAGCGACCAGGTGTGCAGCAAGGGAAATTCCTCGGTGCGCTGACCGAAATAACCCCAGCTCAGCATCGAGAAGAAGACGTTCGACAGGAAGGCAAAGGACGCTGCCAGCGAGGTCGTGTAGAAGATGTAGTCGTTGGGGATGAGCAGGTAGGTCGACACCGCGAGCGTGGCAAGCGCTACCAGGATGTAGGCCGGAAAGATCCGCTTGATGCGCCGCGTGTAGAACTCTGCGAACGTGAAGTTGCCGGCCGCGATGCCTGTGGCGATCAGGCCCGTGATCAGGAAACCGGAAATGACGAAGAAGATGTCGACGCCAACGAATCCGCCCTGCACAAGGCCGGGATTCGCGTGGAAGGCGATGACGGCGAGGACGGCGATGGCGCGCATGCCGTCGATATCGGGGCGATAGGATTGGCGGATGTTCGCTGAGCTCAAATTCATTCCTGACGGGCTTGGGGGATGAGCGGTTTCAAGGCGGCGCGAGCGGCATTCTGCCTGTGCCCGCAGCGGCATGACCCTGGCGTGAAGAGCGTTCTCTTCGCCATGTGCGCGGTCTGCCTGGACGGCTGGTGCGTGTCATCATGCGGCGATGACGTGCCTATGATTCCATTTCTGGCTGTTACGCGATTGATATTCCATAAACGCCCGATTTGATGCGACGCAATGCGCATGTCGTGTGGAAATGATTGATGCAGGAAGGAAGTCGCGCCTGCCTGCGAATGCGAGCGCGCATTCAGTCCGGCACCGTATCGTTCACCAGGAGCTTCGCCGCGAGGATCTGGCGCAGGAAGCCCACCACGAACAGCGTGTTGGTGACGAGGTAGCGCTTGAACAGGCGGCGTGGCTCGGAGCCGAGGCGATACAGCCATTCCAGTCCGTTCTGCTGCCACCACAAGGGCGCCCGCTTGATGACGCCCGCATGATAGTCGAAGGCCGCGCCGACACCGATCATCACGGCCCGGATGCGGCCGCGATGGTCCGCCATCCATTTTTCCTGCTTCGGGCAACCGAGCCCGACGAACACGACGTTCGCACCGGAGCCATTGATCAGCTCGATGATCTGCTCGTCCTCTTCCAGCGAGAGCGGGCGGAAGGGCGGCGAATACATGCCGGCCACGCGCAGGAGAGGAAATTTTCTGGCGAGCGCCACGCGCAGGCGCGCGAGCGTGGCATCGGTGCTGCCGTAGAAAAAGACCTTGTGATCGAGACGTTCCGCCTCGGCGAGGTATTTCGCCATCAGGTCCGGCCCGTTGATCCTCTCCTGCGAGGGATGGCCGAGACGGCGCAAGGCCCAGGCGATGGGAGCGCCGTCGGGCGTCGCCATGTCGGCGTTGTTCACGGCGATCTTGAACTCGACATCCTGCGTGGTCGTCACGACGGAATGCACATTGCAGATGCAGACATAGCGCGACTCATGGGCACTGCCCCAATGCGTGATCCGCGAGATCGCATCATCCCACGACAACGCGTCAATGAATGCTTCCAGCACGGCCTGGCCCTCACGCGGCGCGGCGTCCTCGATCTCGTGTTGAAATTGCGTCTTCATAGATGTCCATGAGCATTTCATAATTGCGTTCCGGCGTGTATTGCGCGTCATATTCGGAGCGGGCCGCGTGGCCCATGCGCGCCATCTGTTCGGGATGGGTCGTGGCCCACTCCATTTTTTCTGCAAGATCCGTCGCGTCGGCAGGATTGAACAGCAGGCCGGTCACGCCGTCGTGCACCATGTCGGCCAGCGCGCCGAGCCGGCTCGCAATGACCGGCAATCCGCAGGCAAAGGCTTCAACGATCGTGCGGGGCGAATTCTCATAGCAGATGCTCGGCACCACCAGGAATCGGGCCTTGCTCATGCGCGCCATGATGTCATCCAGTGCGCGCACGCCGAGGTAGCGTTCGCCGAACGCGTCGCGGACCGGCGCTTCCAGCGGACCGCCGCCGATGACTTCCACGGACACGTCGCGCGCCGCGCGCATGGCTGACGCAAGCACGTCGACCCCTTTCTCGTGCGAGAGCCGGCCCACATACAAGCCGCCGCTGCGCGCATCCCACGCCGGCGATGGCCCCGCTTGCACGAAGTTGGGTTTGATTCTGAATCGTTCGGCCGGCAGCCCTCCCTCGATGTACTTGTCGCGCGCAAAGCGGTTGAGCGCGATGTAGCGCGTCACCCGTTCCCGATACGTGCCGATGGCGCGATGCGCGGCCAGCATCGTCGTGATGACCGCCGACTGCATGGCCGAACCGCGATAACACTTGCGCGTGACCGCGCGCCACGGCAGTCGGCCGATGCAATCCTCGCAGATCTTCCCGTCGCGCAGGAAGATCGCCTGCGGGCAGAGCAGGCGAAAATTGTGCAGGGTCTGGACCACTGGCAGGTCGCGCTTCGCGGCCGTCCAGTACAGCGATGGCGATATCAGGGGGAAGGTGTTGTGAACATGGATCACATCGGGCTTGAATCGGTTGCACAGGACATCGACCTGCGCCGCCGACTGCTGCGACCAGACCGCTGCGACGGCGGCCGCCGGACGG
Organism: Pseudomonadota bacterium; assembly: GCA_021821365.1. Lineage (GTDB taxonomy): Bacteria > Pseudomonadota > Gammaproteobacteria > Burkholderiales > Burkholderiaceae_D > Noviherbaspirillum. The sequence continues at coordinate 14,861 of JAKACN010000088.1, forward strand.
GACATGCCGTTCAACGCATCGTTGTGCAAGGCATAGACCTCGACCTCATGTCCGAACTGGCGCAGCAGCGCGATCTCGGCCTCGACGACGACGTCCTCGCCTCCGCGGTGCTGGTACGCATTATGTGCGACAAGTATCTTCATTGTGATGGAGAATGACGCGGCATGCGCCGCCGGTTCATCCGGCTTCGTTCCGGCTTTCCCTGGGTTGTCCTGTTTTCTTCTCGGTCAGTGCGAAACGGCAAGCGTCGACGATGCCGGCCGCCGCATGGTCGAACGTGTAGCGGCTGACAAGCATCCGGCTGCGTTGCGCACAACGATGGTAGAGCGCCTCGTCGGACAGCAGCATGGCGGTGCGCTCGATCCAGTGCGCGGTGTCCAGCTCGCAGACGAAGCCGTTGTCGCCGTTGACGATGAGTTCGCCGGCGACGCCTGCATGCGGCGACACGATCACCGGCAGTCCGGCGGCGCAGGCTTCGTTGGCCACTACGCCCCACACGTCGGCCTGCGTGGGAAACAGGAAGATGCGCGCCGAGGCGTACAAGGCGGGGAGCTCGTCCTGCGTCGCATGGCCATGGAATTCCACGCTCACCAGCGATGACTTGCGCTCGGCTTCCGCGCGCACTTCCTCCTCCTGTTCGCCGGTTCCGATGAACAGGATGCTGACCTTGCGGCCGAGAACTTCGGCGACGCCTTCGGCAACGGCCAGAGCGAACAAAGGATTTTTCTCTTGCACCATGCGGCCGCAGAACACCAGGTCATGCTTCTTCGGTTCACCGGCGGAGCGTTGCGCGTAGCGCTTGTTGTCGACGCACAGGCAGGACTGGAAGCAGCGGGCGACGGGGACGCCGTAGCTCGCATACAGGCGCAGGCCGCCATGGCTTGCGGCGACGAAAGCCTGCGAGCGGGAGTACACCAGCCGGCGGATCAGACGATGGACTCCGCTCAGGGCGCGCTCGGAGCCGTCGGTGCCGTCGGTCATCGGGACGTGCGGAATTCCCTTCGCTTTTGCATAGGCGAAGGCATAGAGAAAGGTTGGATTGAATCCGGTCGTGACAATGACGTCGGGCGCCAGGCGACGCAAGGCGGCGATGACATCAGGGTTGTTGTGAATGAAATTCGAGCCGCGCGTGACAAACCGTTCCTTGAGGAAGACGTGGTTGAAGCGCAGCGGCGGCAGATCCCATTGACGATTGGGTTCGCGCGCGCTGCAGAACACGGCCTGCAAATCGACGCCCGCCATGTTTCCGATCTGTTCGTAGATCGGAATCCGGAACGGCGGCGGGTGGTTGGTGACGAGGGCGATACGGATCGTCGTGCCGTTCCGTGCCTGCCCGGAATGGCGGGGACGCTCAACGGCAGACGCGGTACGCCACTTGTTGCTTTTCGATTCATCCATCCTGGAATTTGGGCGTCGTTCCAGCTTCGCGGAAATGTGCTCCGCAAAACAATCCTCCGCCATGACGGTTAATGGTTTTGATGTCGGCCGGTTCATCAGGTTGCGAATTTTTCTTGTGATGTCGATCCTGCGCAATGCGCGCGTCTATTCAAATTCTGAGCGCGGAGAGCGCGCGTGTTCCGTCCTACATCAAAGACGGTGAATTTCTCCGCGGTTTCTTTTGTAACTTTATGTGTACACAATAAAGCGCGGATGCAGGCGCGAATTGACGCGGCACAGAGGGAGTGAAGAATGGCTTCGGTGACCGGAACTTATCCGAATGACTCCGCTCGCGCCGGTTGGCTGTCGTGGCGTGCTTTCGGTCACGGCTTGATGCGCCGCCATCCCAGCAGGCCGTCGATGCGGCCCAGCATGGTGGCAATACCGAGCGCGAGCTCCGCGCCGAACGATCCCTTCAGCAAGGGCCGCAGAACGGGGGCGGCCAGGCCGCGGGCGATGACCCACGCGGGCAATCGATGCTTGGCGTATAGCGCTCCCGTGCCGCGGGCTCGATGCCGCACGGCGAGGCGGGCCTGGCGCGTCGCCTCCGGCGCCTCCGACCTGACGGCATGATGCACTTCCGCCAGCGGTTCGTAAGCGATCAGCGCGCCGTTGCGCAGCGCGCGCAGGACGAAATCGGTTTCTTCGCCGGCGCCAAACCACTGCCCGATCCCGAGGCGCGCATCGAATCCCCCGATTTTTCTTGCCAGCTCGCGGTCGCAGAACAGGGTGATCGAGCTGACCGGGATATCGCGAAAGGCGCGCGATCGCTCCCACGACAGGGCGGACGCCGCGAGCGGTTGCTCGTCGGCCTCCACCCAGCGCACGATGAGCCCGGCCGGCTTGTCGACGCAAGCGAAGCGATTCGCCATCCGTTCCAGGACGCGCGAATCGTACCAGCAGTCGTCGTCCGGAAAGCCCAGCCACTTGCCCTGCGCGGCTTCGATGCCGGCATTACGCGCGGCGGCAAGATTGGGCGGGTGGTGCTTCAGGTGCCGGACGGCGATGCCGAGATAACGCGCGCGATCCAGGTGCGCCTGAAGGCGATCGTCGTTGTTCTGGTCCACGACGACCACGTCGAAATTGCTGTACGTCTGGCCTGCAAGCGATTCAAACAGGCGGTCCAGCTCATCGGTGCGGCCCACGGTCGCCAGGATCAGCGAAATCTCGGGATGTCTCATGCGTGGCCTTTCGCATGAAGAATGCGGCGGCGTCGCACGACATAACGCGCGTAATGCGCCAGCCGTTCCAGCGGATTGTTGCTGGCATAGGCAAGCCGTACCCGGAAATCTTCCGTCATCGCGGCCAGGCGCGTGCGCGACGATGTGGACAGGCTGCCCTCGTGTTCGCGGAAGGCTGTCAGCGCTTCGTCCAGTTGCACAGGTTCGCTGATCGTTGCCAGCTTCAGCCAGAGGTCGTAATCCATCGCATACTTGAGCGTGGTATTGAACCCGCCGGCACGCAGCATCAGGTCGCGGCGCACGAAGGCGGCGGGGTGCGGGACGAAGTTGCCGCGCAACAGATTGCGATAGCTGAAGCGCGGCGCCACATAACTGTCGGGACGGAGTTCGTGCCCGATGAGCGCCATGGTGCGTCCGAACAGCCATCCGCGGCCGCTTTCTTCGAGGTGACGCGCCACGCACGACAGGATGTCCGGGCGCAGGTAGTAGTCATCGGAGTGCAGGTAGGCGATCACGTCGCCGGTAGCGATGCGCAGACCCTCGTTCATCGCACGGCTCACGCCGCCGCGCACGTTTTCCAGCAATTTGCAGGGGCGTTGCAGGGCGCGGATCATGTCGAGCGTGCCGTCGGTGGAACCGCCGTCGACGAAGATGTATTCAATATGCGGATAGTCCTGCGCCAGCACCGAGGCGATGGATTCGCCCAGATATCGCGCGCTGTTCCAGGTGCAGGTAATGACGGAAAAAGTGAGTGCCATGGACAAACCTGT